>DASSGB010000301.1:0-9053 GCA_035693825.1 Anaerolineales bacterium | reverse complement strand
ATCGATCGAAGGATGGTGGTCCAGCGGAGGACGCAGGCTGAAGCCTGCGGCTACGGTGTCGAACGGCAAGGCCATGGGGCGAGCGCGATCTTCCCTCCCCCTTTCAGGGGGGAGAGTAGGGTGAGGGTTGGTCCTCCGGCTCGAAGGATGTTGGTTCGAACGGAGGACGCAGGCCGAAGCCTGCGGCCACGGTGTCGAACGGCAAGGCCATAGGGCGAGCGCGATCACCGGAAGGACCAGTTGATGACCTGGCTACCAACATAACTTCCACTTTGACATGGTACTCTGCACTTATGGTAAGTATCGGGCCGAGGTGCTATAATCACGCTCCCTCGACAGAGGAGGGCGCCCGATATGGATGCGTCCCTGCAGCGCTTCATCACCTACATGCGCGACGTCCGGGGCTCGTCTCCGAACACGCTCCTGGCCTACCGCGCAGATCTGAGGCAGTTCATGACGGCGATCAGTCCATCGCCGCCGAACCCGGCCGAGGCATCGGACATCACCCCTCAGGCCTTGAATGGTTATGTGAGCTGGCTGCGCCAGCAAGGCTACAAGCCGGCAACCGTCTCCCGAAAGATGGCCGCGGTCCGATCCTTCCTGGAGTACCTTCAGCGCGAGAACGTCCTTGCAGATCCGAGCCTGCGGTCCGGGCTGAGGCCGCCCCGGGCGCCGAGACCAAGGCCGAGGGTTCTGTCGAGCGATGAGCTCAACGCCCTGCTGACGGCTCCGGCACAACAGGATTCACCGCGCGCGTTGCGGGACGCGGCCATCCTGGCGCTTCTGTATGCGACAGGATTGCGGGCGGCGGAGGCAGTGGCTTTGCGTGTCGATGACCTCGATCTTGTCGATGGCTGGGTGACCCGTCCTCAGCCCGATACCAGTCGGCTTCCCCTGGGGTCGGCCCTGGCGGCCATGAGGCGCTACGTCGTCGACGGGCGACCGCATCTGGCGCGCCGCGCCGACGACCGCTCGCTTTTCCTCAACCAGCGCGGGCAGCGCCTGAGCCGTCAGGGATTGTGGCTGGTGGTAAAACGCTGGACGACTCGGGCAGGCCTCGGCGCCGACCTGTCGCCTCACTCGCTGAGGCACACCATGGCCCAGCATCTGCTTCAGCAAGGACGCAGTCGCAAGGAAGTGCAGCAATTGCTGGGGCTGAGCAGCGCCAACGCCATGCGCCTGCATCGCGCCGCCGAGTCCGAATAGACCCGCTCGGAAGGATCCTCATGGAGTTCCTGACCCTCGAGCACATCGACGCCGCCACCCAGGCGATCCAGGAGCACACGGAGATTCTTCCCCGGATCGGGCTCGTGCTCGGCTCGGGCCTCGGCCCGCTGGCCGACGCGGTGCGCGGGGTTCGCATCGACAGCCGCGAGATCCCGGGCTGGCCTGTGTCGACGGTTCAGGGCCACGCCGGTCGCCTCATCCTGGGCGAGCTCGACCAACAACCCGTGTTCGTGATGCAAGGCAGGACGCACTATTACGAGGGATATCCCATGCCGCGGCTCGGCCTGCCCGTGCGCGTCATGCAGCGATTGGGTGTCGAGATTCTGATCGTGACCAACGCCGCCGGGGCGGTCAACCCCGAATTCGCCCCTGGCGACCTGATGCTCATCACCGATCACATCAACTTCATCGGCATGGCGGGCCATTCGCCTCTGTATGGACCCAACCTGGATGAGTTTGGGCCGCGCTTCCCGGATATGAGCCGGACGTACGACCGAGCCCTCCTCGACACGGCCCGGCAGGTCGCCGCGGAGCTGCATCTCCCGCTGCGCGAAGGCATCTACGTCTGCCTGGGAGGTCCATCCTTCGAAACCCCGGCGGATCTTCGATTTCTGCGAATGATCGGCGTCGACGCCGTCGGCATGTCCACCGTCCCCGAGGTGACCGTGGCGCGGCACGGAGGCACCCGGGTCCTGGGGATTTCCGGGATCAGCAACAAGGCTAACCTCGACGGCTCGACCACCACCTCACACGAGGAAGTCCTCGCGGCGGGCGAGGCCCTCGTGCCCCGGCTCACGGCGCTGATTCGCGGAGTCCTGCGCCGCCTGTGAGCCTGCGCCCCGATGGACGAAGTTCTTCTCCTTCTTCAGGCCCGCCAGGCGTGGATCTACCTGGTCCTTGCGATCGTGGGCCTGGTCTACGCCCGGATCGCGTGGCGGCGGCTGCGGACGCTTCGGACTTCGCTCTTCGGATTGGAACGCGAGCGCGCGCTGCGCGGATTGACTCGGGCCACGGCGATGCTCGGCCTGGTGCTTGGCGGGGGCTTGTTCACATTCGTAGCCGCCACGTTCGTGGCGCCGGCCGTCCCGGCCAGCTCTCGACCGACGCCGCTGCCGACGGTCTCGTTGCTGTTGACGCCCGGCGTTCCACCGGCCCAGGGCACCGACTTCGTGCCCTCGACGCCGCTGCCGCAAGCCCCCATCGACAGCGCCGGCTGCCAGAATCCGGCGGCGACCTTGACTTCCCCCAAGGATGGAGATTCCCTGGCGGGCCTGGTGTCGATCACGGGCACGGCCAACATCACCAACTTCGCTTTCTTCAAGTACGAGTACATCCCCATCAGCGGCGGCGCGCCCATGCCGGGAGCCGTGTGGCGGGCGATATCGGCCGGCACAAAGCCCGTCTTGGATGGCGAACTGGGGTCGTGGGATACTAGCATCGTCACACCCGGGGATTACGCGTTGCGTCTGGTGGTGACCGATACCGCCGGGAACGCGCCCCTGCCGTGCGTCGTCACGCTGCGCATCCTGCCCGCCGGCTAGGCTGGCCACTCGAGGCGACTGAATGTCCGATACCGTGATCCGCCAGGCCATATCGACCGACATCGCTCAACTGGCGGCCATCGACCACAGCTACAGCACCGATCACGTGTGGCAGATGATCCTGGCGGGTGAGCCGGGCGACGTGAACGTCGCCTTTCGCGAAGTGCGTTTGCCGCGGGCGATGCGGGTGAACTACCCGCGCGATCCCCAGCGGCTGATCGATGAGTGGACCAAACGCAGCGCGGTTCTGATGGCCGAAACGGAGGGCGAGGCCTGCGGTTACGTGGCTCTCATCCCTGCCACCGCGCCCGGCGCGCAGTGGGTGTCGGACATGGCTGTGGGCCTGCGCCATCGCCGCCAGGGCGTCGGGACCCGCCTGGTGGGGGCGGCGATCGAGTGGGCCCGGGCGCGTGAGTTCAGCCGGCTGTTCGTCGAGATGCAGAGCAAGAACTTTCCGGCGATCATGCTCGTTCGAAAACTCGGCTTCGTCTTCTCCGGCTACAGCGATCACTATTATCCCGACGAGGACATCAGCCTCTTCTTCTCGATCGACCTGAGCTGATAGACGCCATGCTTTCTCCCGACCTGCTGGCCGCCATCCTGCGCGTGCTCAACGAGATCTTCAACGCCGCGACGACCATCACGGCCTTCGCGCTGTTGCTCTACGCGCTGACCTTCAACCTGCGCGAGCGGGTGGCGCGCTCGCTGGCCTTCCTGCTGGCCTGCGTCACCGTCATCCATTTCACCGACGTGCTGGCGGGCACGGCCCCCGACGACATCGAGGCCGCGGTCTGGATGCGCCTGCAGTGGGTGGGCATCGCCTTTCTCCCCGCGGCCTATCTGCACTTCACCGATGCCTTGCTGGCGGCCACCGGCCGCCCCTCGCGCGGCCGAAGGAGCGCTGCCGTACGCGTCTCCTACGGCCTGGGCGCCGTGTTGCTCCTGGTCGTCACCTTTGGCGCCTCCATCGTGGGCAACGTCGCCCGGGCTGATACCGTCCCCTATCTCGTCGCCGGGCCGTGGTTCCCGGCCTTCGTCGCCTTCTTCATCGCCTGCCTGGCCCTGGCGGCGACAAATCTCGCGCGCGCATACAAGCGCTGTCTGACCCGCGCCAGCCGGAGGCGGATGCGCTACCTGATGGTCGGCGCGATCGGCCCGATCCTGACGGCCTACCCCGTCGTCACCTCCGGTGGGAGCTTCCTTCTGGCCTGGCCGGTGCTCTTCTGGGGCGTGTTGACCATGGTCAACCTGGCGGTCGCTATCCAGTTGATCATGATGGCATACGCCGTGGCCTATTTCGGCGTCAGCTTCCCGGACCGGGTGGTCAAGAGCCGCCTGTTCCAGTGGATTCTGCGCGGGCCGGTGGTCGCTTCGTCGACTCTGGCGGTGACCGTCGTCGTCAACCGCTTTGGCACCCTCGTCGGACTGCAGCAGAGCCGCCTCGTGCCGTTCGCCATGGTGGGCACATTGCTGCTGCTGCAATACGTCATCACGCTCTTGCGGCCGATGATCGAACGCTGGTTCTTCTATGGCGAGGACCGGCAGGATATCTCGCGGCTTCACCTTCTCGAGGAACGCCTGCTGACGACGGGCGACCTGCAGCAGTTCCTCGAATCGATTCTGAACGCGGCCTGCGACGTCGCGCGCACGCGCTCGTCCTTCGTGGCGGCCCTTTCGGAAGGCAAGCTCGAGCTGGAAGTGGCTGTCGGACCGGACGATCCGCTGCGCGGCAGCGAAGAGCTGCCCCCGGTTCTGGTCGACAGCCGAAAGCGCGAATACGGCACGCTGGGCGCGGTCTTCCTGTGGGATGCCTATTGGGTCCTTCCGCTGCGTTCCGCGTTGACCGACGAGATGATCGGTCTCATGGGGCTGCGGGGCAGGGCGCCGGAACCGGACTTCTCGACGGAGGAGGCCGCCGCGCTGGCCGACCTGAGCCAGCGCGCGGCGATCGCCTTGTCCGAGAGGTTGCTCCAGCGCGAAGTGTTTGCGGCGGTCGATCGACTTGTGCCTCAGGCCATGGCTATCCAGCGCATGCGAGCCGCGGCCCGTTTTGCCGTTCCGGATGCGTTTGCCGGCGCCGCCGACAGCCTGCAAAGCGAAGGCGACCTGGTCGTGCTGGTTCGCGACGCGCTCACGCACTACTGGGGAGGGCCGCGCCTGACGCGGAGCCCTCTATTGCGGCTGGCCGTCGTCCGCCAGTCGGCGGTGGAGAACGAAGGCAGCCCGGTCAACGCGCTGCGGGCCGTCCTGCATCAGGCGGTCGAGTCGGTGCGGCCCGTCGGTGAACGCCGCTTCACCGGTGAGTGGATGCTGTACAACATCCTCGAGATGAAGTTCCTGCAGGGCCGCAAGGTGCGCGACGTCGCCTTGCGGCTGGCCATGTCGGAGGCCGACCTGTATCGGAAACAGCGTGTAGCCATCGAGGAGGTCGCGAAGGCGATTGCCGATATGGAGAGAGAGGCCGTTGCCCGATCGAACGGCGGGCAGGCCGACTGATCTTGCATTCCCCCGAGAGTAGAGTATCCTAACGCTCGTCGGGGGCCGTTGAGGTGAGGGCGTACGAGGTGATGGCATGTCGCGCGGTGAACCTTTCCAGGGGGAGGCCCCGCCGCCCATGGACGATGGGTGGTGGGCCTCTGTTTTTCGGGACGAAAGCCGGACACCGGTAGAGCCGGCGCGTCGAAGTGTTGCTGGGGGACCCGATCACAACGGTCCTGTGTCGGCCGAGGACTGGCTGTGGGCCCGCCGCCTGTACGAAGCCGACGAGCCCATCGAATTGCCGGTGATCGGCCACAACCGGGGCGGCCTGCTCGTTCAGGCCAAGGCGCTTCGAGGATTCGTCCCCGTTTCCCATCTCCTCAACATTGCCTCCGGCCTCAGCGAAGCCGACAGGGCGCACGCCCTGGCGGGAATGGTCGGTCAGCAGCTCCGGCTTAAAGTCATCGAATACGACCCTGAACGTGGACGATTGGTGCTGTCGGAACGTGCGGCTCAGGCCGCTCCCGGGCGCAGGACGGAAGTCCTCGAGGGCCTGAAACCGACCCAGCGAGTGCGTGGCACCATCACCAACCTGACCGCCTTCGGCGCCTTCGTAGATCTCGGCGGCATCGAAGGGCTGATCCATGTGTCGGAGCTCTCGTGGGGCAGGGTGCGCCACCCGGCCGACGTCGTGAACTGCGGCGAGACGATCGAGGCCGTCGTGCTCTCGGTGGATGCCGAGCAGGGCCGCATCGCCCTCAGCCGCAAACTGCTCGAGCCCGATCCGTGGCGGACAGCCGAGGGGCGATTCCGCGCCGGCGACATGGTCGAAGGCACCGTCACCAACGTCGTCAAGTTCGGAGCCTTCGTCGGGTTGGAGAAGGGCCTGGAGGGCCTCATTCACGTGTCGGAACTCGGCGAAGGGGCGCTCATGGATCCGAGAAACGCAGTGCGCGAAGGCGAGCGAGTCCGGGCCCGCGTCGTGAGGGTCGATGCCGCCGCTCGCAGGATCGCCTTGAGCCTCCGCGATGTGCCTCAGCCTTCCCCCGACCGTGAACCCGAAGCGGTGTCGTCCGTCTAGCCCGACGGATCGCATTCCATCTTGCTGATCAGGGACTGACCCCGCGTGCCCTCGTCACGACGCAAGACTTCCCGAGCCGCGCCTCCGAATGAGCCGTCGGGATGGTCTCAGATCGCCTGGGATCTGGCCGGCCGGCTGCGCGAGCACGCCGAAGACATCGGCGCGGTGCTGCTTTCCGCCGCGGCGCTGCTGACTCTTCTCGGGATGCTGCGCTGGACCTCCGGGGCGCTGGTGGACGGCTGGATCGACCTTCTCCGCCGATGGTTGGGATGGTTTTCCATCGCCGTTCCCTTGACCCTGGTCGCCATCGCAACCGTCCTCGTTCTGCGCCGCCTCGGAACGCCGCTTGACATTCCCTGGCTGCAGGTGATTGCCGTCGAGTTCGGCGTCTTTGCCTTGATGGGCGCGGTGGCCGCCTTCGGGAATCTCTCACTGGCCGAAAGCGAGTCCGGGTCGGGGGGTGGATTGATCGGCTGGGGATTGAGCGCCCTGCTGTCGGGCGTGCTCGGCCGGATCCTGGCCGGCATCCTTCTCCTGGCGGTGAGCGTGGCGGGCTTCATCGTCGCGGCGCGCCTTCCGGGTGCGGCGCCCCGCCCGACCTCGCCGCTGCGCACCCTGGTTCCGACGGAAGACGGCGACAGCGAGTGGCTGCCCGAGCCTCGGCCGTTGGAGGCGATCGTCGCCCGAGAGCGCGAGCCGGAGGAAAGCCAGGCGCCTCGACGATCCGTGCCGCGCGAATTCCGCAAGACTTTCAAGGTCGAGGCGCCCAGCGAAGCCCGTCGGCGATCCCCGGAACGCGATGAACGCCTGCCGCCGTACGACCTGCTCGAAAAGGGCGAGGCCACGCGCATCACCTCGCGCGAGATCAACCAGATGGCCGGGCTGATCGAAAAGACTCTGGCCGACTTCGGCCTGCCGGCGAAAGTGGTCGACTTCCGAACGGGTCCCGCCGTCACCCAGTTCGCGGTCGAGCCCGGTTTCGTGGAGCACACGACGCCGGATGGCGAAGTCAAGAAGCAGAAGGTGCGCGTCTCGCAGATCTCGGCCCTCGCCTCGGACCTGGCGCTGGCGCTTTCGGCGCCGGCGCTGCGCATCGAAGCGCCCGTCCCCGGCCAGGCGTACGTCGGGATCGAGGTCCCCAACCGCCGCGCGGCGCTGGTTCGTCTGCGATCGGCGATGGAGAGCGATGCCTTTCAGCGGATCGGGTCGCCGCTGTCCATCGCGCTGGGCAGGGACGTGGCGGGTGAGGCGGTGGCCGCCGATCTGGCGGCCATGCCGCATCTGCTGATCGCCGGCACCACCGGCTCCGGGAAGTCGGTCTGCATCACCTCGCTGGCCACGTGCCTGCTGTTCAACAACTCGCCCGACGATCTCCGCCTGGTGATGATCGACCCCAAGATGGTCGAGCTGGTGCGCTTCAACGGCGTCGCCCACTTGATCGGCAAGGTGGAGACGGAGCTCGAGCGCATCACGGTCGTCTTGCGCTGGTGCACGGCGGAAATGGACAGGCGCTACAAGCTCCTGGAACAGGCCGCGGCGCGCGACATCGAGGCCTACAACCGTCGCATGCGCCGGCGCCGCGATGTCGAACGGCTGCCGCGCCTGGTGATCATGATCGACGAACTGGCCGATCTGATGATGATGGCCCCCGACCAGACGGAACACACCCTGGTGCGCCTGGCTCAGATGGGACGAGCTACCGGCCTCCACCTGGTCGTGGCGACGCAGCGCCCGAGCACGGACATCCTCACCGGGCTGATCAAGGCCAACTTCCCGGCCCGCATTTCCTTTGCCGTGGCTTCGATGATCGATTCGCGGGTGATTCTGGACTCGACCGGCGCGGAGACTCTGTTGGGGAAGGGCGATATGTTGTATGTCTCGCCGGAGGCGAGCGCGCCGGTCCGCATCCAGGGAGCGTTCGTGGACGACGCCGAGATCGAGCGCCTGGTGACGTACTGGCAGGAGCAGCGCGAGGTGGAGCCGGAGCAGCGCCGCGCGCCCTGGGAAGACATGCTGGTCCGCCAGGAAGCGCAGGGCGATCAAGATGAGATTCTGGAGCAGGCGATCGAGCTGGTGAAGCAGACCGGCTTCGCCTCGGCCTCCATGCTCCAACGCCGCCTGCGCATCGGCTACCCTCGGGCGGCTCGCTTGATGGATGAGCTGGAGGATCTGGGGGTCGTCGGCCGGTCTCAAAGCGGCGGGAAGACGCGTGAAGTCCTCATCCGCGACGAGGAGGAAGAAGAAGACGGCGAAGACGACGAGACCTGATTCGCGCCCCGGCGGTCGGCCAATCGTGCTTGACGGGGCGCGTGCGCAAGAGTAGCATCGTCGCATCATCCTTGCGGAAGAGGCTCATGACGATCGAACAGCCCGTCCCGGCCATCCGGCCCACGCTGTCTGACCTGATGCGGTTGTGGTTCAAATGGATCCTCGACCCGGTGGCGGGCTTCCTGCTGCGACTCGGCCTCGCTCCGAACACGATGACGCTGGCCGGGCTGGCCGGCAATTTCGTCGCCGCGCTGTATCTGGCCTCGGGCCGATTCCTCCCCGGCGGTCTGCTGGTGTTGGCGATGGGACCCATCGACGCGTTGGATGGCACGATGGCTCGCCTGCGAGGCGAGCGGTCCGATTTTGGCGGCTTCGTCGATTCCGTCAGCGACCGGTACTCGGAGCTCTTCATCCTCGGCGGCATGCTGACCCACTACCTGACCGTAGGCGACCGGCTC
>DASSGB010000300.1:0-5564 GCA_035693825.1 Anaerolineales bacterium | reverse complement strand
CAATCGACGATTGGCATCGTGGTTCGAGATTCGACGGCCCCTTCGGCCTCGATGCCATGCCGGGCCGTCTCTCGGGCCCCTTCGGTCGTGGCCCGTCCACCGGAGGGAGCCGCCGTGGCCACGGCCGGGCGATCGCCTCGGACCAGCTGAGCATACAGAGATCGGGTCTGCTCCGAAGGCTCTACACCCAGTTCTCGTCGAAGGGCCTCGGCCGAACGTTGGAAGACTGAGGCGATTCCAGCGGCGTCGCCCAGCGCGGCGTGGGCGACCATCAGAGCCCGGTAGGCCGGCTCGGGAACTTGGCCCGTGGCAATCCAGCGTTCCCCCCATTCAAGGACTTCAGGCCAACGCCGAGCGGCCACGAGGCTGTCGAGCAGAGCGTGCATCCGGCGTTCGAACACAGCCTGGAGGCGCTCACGCTCGAGCAACACCCAGCTGTCGTAGTAACCGGGGAGGAATTCGCTCCGATAGACTCCGGCGGCCCGAGCCAGATCCTCCGGCGGCGCGGATCCGCCGAGCCTCTGCTCGAGAACCGCCACGTCGAGCCAGTAGTCGGAGGAACTGTCAAAACCGATCGACAGGTCATCGCTGAGAAAGTAGTCGCGCATGGACCCGGCCGCCTTCAGGACCCGGCGGAGCTGGTAGAGGGCCCGGCGGAGATTGGCGCGGGCGTTGGCCTCGTTCGAATCGGGCCACAGGATTCCGGCTAGCTTCTCCCGCGAATGAACGACGTCCTTGTTGAGGATGAGGTACGCCAGGAGCAGAGGCGCGCCGCGGTAGGGGACGGCCACCTGAACGCCCCGGACTTTGACGTCGAACTGACCCAGCAGACGAACTTCGAGCATCCCCCTCTCCGGTTGCGGTCAACCCGGAATGCAGGAGTCTACCCCGTTTCGATCGGAAATCCCTCGAATCCCACGGGCCGGCCATGGACCCGGCCACGCTAGTGGACGCCGGGGCGCTATCGTCAGAGCAAGTTCTGGCGAATCCCAAGGGGGCAGATACGTACCCCGAGGCGAGAATAGCCCCTCTCGGACCGATGCCAGCCCTCTGGGTTTCATGGCCGGAGCACGGGCAGAACTTGGTCAGCGGCGGTGACAGCCAGCAGGCTAGCCTCCCTTGAGTTCGCTCAGGCGCCGGCCATTCGCCGAATTGTCTAGCCGATCCTTCAACACAGAAAGGGAGAGACCGATGAACGCTCGTACAACCCGCAGATTTGCCCTGATTCTTCTTGTTCTGTTGCTGGCGGTAACGATGGTCGTGCCGGCCTATGCTCACCCGCCGTGCAACGACGCGGACGGCGATGGCAGCCCGAGCGGCCGCGAGTTCGGGCTGTACCACGTCCGGATGTCCGCCCTCAACGGCGGTATGGGCCTCGGCACCGGCGGCATGGCGCCCGGCTACATGCACACCGGCTTCTCGATCTGCCTGGATCGCTGAGAGCCTGCGGACGCGGCCTCGCCCTGCCCCTCTCCCGCTTCGCGGGAGAGGGGCGCGACCGCGTGCCAAATCAACCCAAATCGCAGCAGATTTCGCCTACCTCTTGCTTTCATGCTCGTTCCCTCCTAGACTGAACCCAGCCAGCCGCAACCCTCGCAGGGGGAAGAACAGCCTCCTCGCAGCGCCGCCCGCCTTCTCTGGAGGGCCGCCATGTCCCGCTCCTTTCGCCGACTCGCGCTTGTCGTCCTCACGCTAGGGCTTTCTTTCGGCCTGCTGTACCCGGCGCTCGCCGGAGCCTCGACCCAGGGTGCTGCCTTCAACGTCGACAGCGAATTGGATGAGGTGGATGCCGCGCCCGGCGACGGCGTGTGCTTTTCGACTCCTTCGGGTTTCTGTACTCTACGCGCGGCGGTCATGGAGGCGAATGCCCTCCCGAGCGACGACACGATCATCCTGTACGCCGGCGGGCCGGGCATCCCGATCCCTGCGCTGACGATCGTGGGCGCCTCGGAGGATGCCGCGGCAACGGGTGACCTGGACATCATGGGCACTTTGACGATCGTCGGTGAGGGAATGGCCGACAGCGGAGCCGATCCCACCAACCTCGGGGATCGCGCCGTCCACGTTCTACCTGGATCTCGGCTGAACCTGTCGGAGCTTTCCTTCTTCTGGGCCAATGCGGGGAGTTCGGCGGACGGTGGTGGGCTGCTCAACGAGGGTTCGGTTTCCATGGTCGAAGCCTCGTTCCAGGCCAGCCGGGCCCGTCGCGGCGGAGGCATCCTCAACCTCGGCGACCTGACCCTCCTGCGCTCTGTGGTGGGCCACAACTGGGCGGAAGAGTCAGCCGCCGGGATTCTCAACCAAGGGACGCTCACGATCGATCAAAGCACTATCCACGGCAATGAGGCCTTGGGCGGCTCCGGTGGGGGAATCGAGAACTTCGGCACGTTGACCATTCGCAACTCCACAATCTCGCAAAACCGGGCAACGGAAGGCGCGGCGGGTCTCCACAACGCATCCGACGCAGTGGCCATCATCAACAATGTAACCTTTTCTGCCAACGCCGTACCAACCGGGTCGAGCCCGGGCACCGGTGGGATATTGAACGATGCCACAGGTGTCGTTCGCATCGCCAATTCGATCCTCGGCATCAATGCATTCGGGCCGCTCTACACCGAGGCCGATTGCTATGGGTCCATAGAGTCGGCAGGATACAACCTCATTACCAGCCTCACCGACTGTGTCCTCAGCGGAGACACGACGGGCAACCTAGTGGGCGTGGATCCGCTTCTTGACAGCTCAGGCACCGTTGATCCGGCCATGACCTGGGGCTACCCGCCCCTGCCCGGCAGCCCCGCCATCAACGCCGGCAATCCGGCGCCCGTCGGCTCGAGCGAAACCGCCTGCGAGCCCATCGACCAGCGGGGGCTGGTGAGGCCGCAGGACGGGAGATGCGACATCGGAGCCTACGAGATCGAAGGGGTCCCTCCGCAGGACACGCCCACCCCAACGGACACGGTGACCCCGACGGATACCCCGACACCGACGGACACAGGGACGCCCACAGACACACCCACGTCCACCTCGACGCCGACGGGTACCGATACCTCAACCCCGACCGACACACCAACGCCGACCGACACTCCCACCACGGACGCCGCGGGTCCCATCTTCGCCGACGGCTTCGAATCGGGCGACCTCTCAGCCTGGTCCGCCAGCGAGACGGATTCGAGCGACCTCAGCGTGACGGCCGAGGCCGCGCTCGCCGGGAGCTACGGCCTCCAGGCCGTCCTCGACGACAAGCGCCCCGTGTATGTCGCCGACGACACGCCTGCCGGCGAATCGGCCTACCGCGTCCGCTTCTACTTCGATCCGAACAGTGTGGAGGCCAAGGGCAATCCGCTCGTCCTCTTGCTGGCACGAACCGCCTCGGGCTCGGATGTGTTCAGCGTTGAGTTCCGGGGCCGCGGAGGGGCTTACGAGGCCCGCGTGCTTGCCGCAGGAGACCATGGCCGATACGTCACGCCATGGACCATGCTCACCGACGAGCAGCACTACATGGAGATCAGCTGGCGCGCCGCGACCGGACCTGACGCTGGCGACGGCTCGCTAGGGCTGTGGGTCGACGGGGCGCCGATCTATGAAAGTTCAGAGTTGGACAACGACGCCCTCCGCGTCGACTCCGTTTGGTGGGGCGCCGTGAGTGGAATAGGCGCCACGCGAGGAACTCTCTCCCTCGACGCGGTCGCCTCCACACGCGGGGTTCCCATCGGCCCCGAGTGAACCAAATGCCTCTTCGAAACAAGCGTAGGGGCGGCTCGAGAGCCGCCCCTCCTTGTCAGCCGGATCTGTTTCCTCGGAGACCATTGTCGGCTCGCAAGAAGAGAGCATTTCCTCAAATCGTGTCCGATTTGTTCAGAAAACCACTCCTATTGATTCAGGGCTGAACTTCCCCTAGACTTGTATCATCTCAGCGACACGCCGTTCGCCCCGTCGAATCCGCTGACAATTCCAAATCGAAGGCAGGGGGCCAGGAATCTTCGCCGCGCTTTCCTCATCCGACAGAAGTGCAGGGGGGGTACCCATGACCCAACCGCGTCAATCGCCTCCGGCTTTCATGCGATGGCTGTTCCTATCGATGGCCATCTTGATTTCCCTCGCCTTCGGCCCCTCTCCCCAGAGCGCGACGTTTACCGTCGAGAGCAACCTCGATGAGGTAGACGCGCTCCCCGGTGACGGAGTGTGCGCCAGCGCCTCCGGCGCGTGCACGCTGCGCGCGGCAGTCATGGAAACCAACGCGCTGGCGGGCGATGACCATATCGTTGTTCCGCCAGGTCTCTACCCACTGACAATTGAAGGCCCTTCTGAGGACGGATCTGCCACAGGGGATCTGGACATCTTGGACAACCTCTCCATCTCCGGCTCCGGCATGGACATGGGAGCGGATGGAAGCTATCTGAACGATCGTGGCCTGCACGTCCATCCTCTGGTGACGTTGAACCTGTCAGGGATTTCCTTGTGGTACGCCGATGCCGGCACAGAGGTGAACGGCGGGGGGCTGCTCAACGAAGGCACGGTCTCGATGGTGGAGACCTCCTTTCAATTCAATCGGGCCCGGCAAGGCGCAGGCATCCTCAACCTTGGCCAGATGACAATCCTGCGGTCTGTGGTGGGCTATAACACGGCAGCGGAGTCCGCTGGCGGTATCCGCAATGAAGGTACGCTCACGATCGATCAAAGCACCATCGCCAACAACGAACTCCTATCCGGGCCAGCCGGTGGCATCGACAATTTCGGCAGCCTGATCCTTCGCAACTCCACCGTCTCACAGAACCGTGCGCGCAACACGGTGGCGGGGATCCTCAACCATTCGTCAGCTGCATTGACCATCAACAATACAACCGTCAACTTCAACCTGGTCGACCCGGACGGTTCCGGCCTCCCCGCTACAGGAGGCGTCTTCAACGAAGACGGCGGATTGACTCAGATCAGTAATTCGATGGTAGCGATCAACGAGGACAACTGGGAGCTTCCTTCAGCCGATTGCTATGGGACCATCGTCTCCGGCGGCTACAACCTCTTCGGGACCCTGGCGGACTGCACCCTGACGGGCGACACGACGGGAAACCTCGTGGGCGTGGATCCGCTTCTTCCCATGTTGCCCACCGTTGACCCGGCCATGACCTGGGGCTATCCGCCACTTCCCGGCAGCCCCGCCATCAACGCCGGCAACCCAGCCCCGCCCGGCTCGAGCGAGACGGCGTGCGAGGTGCTCGATCAACGAGGTTACCTGCGCCCGATCGGGGTCGCGTGCGACATCGGCGCTTACGAGTCGGAGCTCGGCGCGCAGGGCACGCCATCCTGGACGCCTGCCACGAGCGACACGCCAACGCCCACCGACACCGCAAGCTCTACCCCGTCATCGACCTTCACCTTCACTCCCACCGGCACCTTCGGCCCTGCTCCCTTCACCCCCACGGGGACTCTCCCGACAGTCACCGCCTCTGCAACGGTGACACCCTCGCGGACTCCGACGGTTACCCCGACCCGGACTCCGACAGGAACCCTTAGCGTAACAGCCACCTCCACTCCGACCTTGAGCCCGACCTCCACCGGCACACACA
>DASSGB010000299.1:0-6256 GCA_035693825.1 Anaerolineales bacterium | reverse complement strand
GTGGGCGGCGAGTTGGTCCGGACGAACAGCGAATCGCTTGTGGACGATCTCCTGGCAGTGTTAGACCGCTCAAAGGTGGGATCGATCCTCGCGGCGAGGGAAATCGAGGCGGATATGACCCGCTGGTTGGACGCGCTGCGTGGCGGCGGTCGACGTGTTGTGCAGTGGATGCAGATCCCGGGCGACAAGAACGCCCGGGTTGACGCCCTCAAGACCGTGGACGAAATCGAGGCGGGGCTTACGGCCGCCGAAGCCGCGCTGGCAGACACCGGGAGCCTCGTCCTCCTGGCCGGCGAGGGCCGATCTCACCTTCCGTCACTGCTGCCGCGGCTGCACCTGGCCATCCTGCCGGCTTCTCGTGTATTCCATTCCATGCGCGATTGGCTGGAGAAGGACGGCGAGACACGCCTGCGAGGCACCTCGCAGGCGGTCATCATCACCGGCCCGTCGCGCACGGCCGATATCGAGATGACGCTCACGGTGGGCGTTCACGGCCCGGCGCGCCTGGTTGTGCTTCTTGTGAAAGACGAATAGAAGACGGGTCGGCCTCCCGGCCCTCACCCCTGCCCCTCTCCCCCTTCGGTGACCTTCGGCCGCGGAGCGGGAGAGGGGACACGGAGCCGGAAGCTGGAGGCCTGCGGCACCGAGCTGGTCCCTAGGCCTTCACGCCTTCGAACAGGTCCCGCTCGCGCAGTCGGCGAGGGGCGGGGGGATGGGCTCGCATGAAAGTCTCATCCACTTCGGCCAGACGCATCATCAACCGAGTGATCCCACGGATGGGCATCTGCTGGCTGGCGTGGCAGGCCGAGGCCAGGCGCTTGCGCTCCGCCACCGGACGGATGTCGATTCGCGCGTGAATCGGATAGTCGTCCTCGACGATCTTCAGCAGATCGATGTCCTGGTTCTTGCCCACCCGGGTGCCGCGGCCCAGAAGCCGCATCAGACGCAGATACAGGCGCAGGGAGCGGCGCGGGAAGGTGTGGAAGTAGAGCTTCGACGGGACGAAGGCGGGCAGGCCCTCCGCCTCGAACGATGGGTCGCCTGCAGAACGAAAAGCCTCGACCGTCGCCCGATGAATATGGATGTGATCGGGATGATGGTAGCCGCCCACCGGGTCGAAGGTGATGACCACTTGAGGTTGAAGGCGACGGATCCAGACGGCAACCCGTCTGGCGACTTCCTCCACCGGAGCCTGCACCAGCGCCTGCGGATGTTCGTTTTCGGGCGATCCGGCCATGCCGGAGTCTCGGTAGCCCAGGAAATGCACGCCGGCCAGGCCGAGGTGAATGCCGGCGCAGCGCAGCTCTTCCTCGCGCAGGTCGGCAATGCTGGCATGCCCATGCAACATTTCGGGCGCCACTTCACCGGCTTCGCCCCGCGTGGCACAAACGACGTGCACTTCGACGCCGCGGCTGGCGTAGAGCGCCAGCGTGCCGCCGGTGCCGAACGTCTCGTCATCGGGATGGGCGAGAACGGCCAGGAGAGTCCGTTTTGAAGGATTCATGCCCATGACGGAGCCAGGGGGTGGCATCATACCATGTCAGTTCGTCTCGCCCAGGATTTGGATCACCAGAGTTCGCTGGCGGGCGCGCACGTCGAAGTCGATGAACACGACCTGCTGCCACGTGCCCAGCGTCATCTGGCCGGCGTGAACGGGGATCGATAGCGAAGGCTTGAGCAAGGCGGCCCGAATGTGGGCGTGGCCGTTGCCGTCGCCCCAGCGTTCGTTGTGCACGTAGACGTCGTCGGGCGGCGCGATGCGGTCCAGGGTGCGCCGCAAGTCATCCAGGGCTCCGTCCTCGTACTCGATGGTGGTGACGGCACTCGTCGAGGAGGGCGTGAACACCGTCAGCAGTCCCTCGGACACGCCGGCCTCCTGCAGCAGAGACTCGAGTCGAGGCGTCAGGTCGTGAATGTCCGCATGGCCGCGCGTTCGCAGCCGGATGTGCTCGGTCCGGATCATCGCTACCTCCGGTCGGAGAGGTCAGGCGGGCGGGGGCGCGGCCGGGGTGAGTTCGTCCTCGGACCGCGTGTGATCCTTGCCGGTGGACTTGGCCAGGTACTGCGCCTCGTCGGCCCGGGCGAGGACATCGTCGATGGTCGTGTCGCCCGGGCGCAGGCGGGCGATCCCGGCGCAGAAGGTCAACGAGGGCAGCGCCGCCCCGAACTGCGCGGCATAGGCCGCCACCGCCTTGCGCAGCTTCTGGTTGACGTTGGCCGCGCCGGTTTCGTTGGTCTCGGGCAGCACGACGGCGAACTCGTCGCCGCCGATGCGGGCCAGCAGGTCGGTCGAACGAAGGATGGCGCCCATCGAGCGGCTCACGCCGCGCAGGATATCGTCGCCAAACAGGTGGCCGAAGCGGTCGTTGATCGCCTTGAAGCCGTCCAGGTCGATGTAGATCAGCGACAGCGGGCGGTTGTGCCGCCGGGCGCGGGCGACTTCTCGATCGAGCTGATCCATGAACCAACGTCGGTTGGCCAGCCCGGTGAGGGGATCGGTATGAGCGAGCTCCGACATCTGCCCGGCCTGACGGTTCAGACGGCCGATGGTCAGGTCGATGTGGCTGCCGATCGCATCGAGGACGGCCGCGGCCGAAAGCGCCACCAGGCTCTGGACCAGGACGAAGATCGAGCCGCTGGCCGCGTCGAAGCCCACCGCGCCGGACGGCACGACGCTTCGGGCGTAGAACCAGGAGGCGGCGTTGACGACGATCGCCATGGCGGCAAAAAGATAGCCTGCGGCCGGGCCGACCATCGTTCCCGCGATGAGAACGGAAATGATCAGCACGGGATTCACCAGGTACATGTCGCCCGGGGCGACGAAGAGGTTGAGGGCAGGATAGGCGAGCGCGGCCGTGCTCAGCAGATAACCGATGGCGACGAAACGGTCGCGCCTCACCCAGCGCCAGGCCAGGGCGACCACCAACAGCAGGATGATCATGGCCGCGGCATCCAAAGCCACGGCGTGACCTTCGGACAGGGACGAGGTCAGGACGAGCGCCGCCTCGACGACCAGCCACACGCCGAGGATCACGAAGGCTCCGCGCAGGGTCGTCTGCACGACGCGGCGGCGAAAGGCGCGCTGCTCGATTTCGAGGCGGGGGAAGAATGTGCGCCGGATCCGAGCCAGCATCGGCGGAGAGGTCAGGCAGGCTGGTCGTCGGTGTATGGAACGCCGAGGATATTGTAGCCCGAGTCCACAAAGATGACTTCGCCGGTGACGGAGGCGGCCATGTCCGAGGACAGCCAGACAGCGGTGGCGCCGATGTCTTCCAGGCTGATGTTGCGGCGCAAGGGCGCGAGTTCGGCGAAGCGGCCGTACATCTTCTTGAAGCCGGCCACGCCGGCCGCCGCCAGGGTGCGGACCGGCCCGGCCGAGATGGCGTTGACCCGGATGCCGCGCGGCCCAAGGTCGTTCGCCAGGTAACGCATGCTCGATTCGAGCGCCGCCTTGGCCACGCCCATGACATTGTAGTGCGGCACGACCTTCTGGCCGGCATCGTAGGTCAGCGTCAGCATCGAGCCGCCGGCGGGCATCATCGGCGCCGCGGCGCGGGCGAGCGCGGTGAGCGAGTAGACACTGATGTCCATCGTCATCAGGAAACCGGACCGGGAGGTCTCCAGAAACGGACGGCTGAGCTCGTCGCGCCCGGCGTAGGCAATCGCATGGATCAAGACATCGATCTTGCCCAGGGAGGAAGCCGCTCTGGAGAACAGCGCCTCGATCTCATCGTCACGGCTGACGTCGCAGGGCTCGATGAAGTCGGCGCCGACCGATTCGGCCAACGGGCGAACGCGGCGCTCGAGTTTCTCGACGGCGTACGAAAAGGCCAGCCGGGCGCCGTGCTGATGCAGGGCGCGGGCGATCCCCCAGGCGATCGAGTGATCGTTGGCCACGCCGAACACCAGGGCGGTCTTGCCTTCCAGTAGCTGGGTCATCGCACATGCTCCTTGATGGGACGCACATCCTCCGGCGCCAGTCGAAAACGCCACGGCCTGGACTTCCACGGCTCGGGCACGTTGTTTAACCCCACCCGAGGTCCGGTGGTTACCGTGCCTCGGGGCCGATGCGGAAGCGATTCGACAAACAAGCGGGCCGCCGGCCCGCACAGGTCGTGTCCGTTGAGAGCGCCGTCGATGGCCAGCGCCTGAGTGAGCTTCGCCGGCCCGTCGAGCAGCCGGGCCAGAGGCACATCCCCGCGCCTGCGCTGCATCGATCGCAGGCCCTCTTCGGGCAACAGCGCCCGGATCAAGACCGCCGCCGGGAAACCCTCGCGCTCGGTCACGAAGTTGAGGCACCAATGCATGCCGTAGGTGAAGTACACATAGGCATGGCCGGGAGGGCCCCACATGACCTCATTGCGTGCCGTTCGCCCGACATGGGCGTGGCACCCAAGATCCGACGGACCGACGTAGGCCTCGGCCTCGACGATCCATCCGCTGCGTCGTCGGCCGCGTTCGATACGCACCAGACGCTTGCCCAGGAGATCCCGGGCGACATCCAGGGTCGGCCGGTCAAAGAAGGGGCGGCGCAGGCGCGGCACGCGCCGCGCGGCCCCGGCCGAGGCGGGAGCCGTCATTCGGGTCGCGGCCGCTGGAAACGCGGGTCGCGATCGATCATCCGGCGCAGCCCATCGGCCAGCGCCGTATGCGGCGTGTAGCCGAGTTTCTGGGAGGCGAGTCGGATGTCGGCCGACATGCGCGACGTGCCCGGATCCTGCGTCTCCTGATAGATCCATTCGGCGCTGGCGCTGGTGACTTCCAGGATGTGCTGTACCAGTTGGCGGATGCTGGTGCCGACACCCGAGCCGATGTTGATGACCTGACGGTCGATCGTCGGAGCCGTGGCTGCGGCCACCATCGCCTCGACCACGTCGTCGACATAGACGAAGTCGCGCGTCTGCTCACCTCGACCATGGATGACCAGGGTGCCGCCGCGGGCGAGCTGGCGCAAGAAATGCGGGATGACCGGCGGGTGGGCGACGGGCAGGGGCTGTCCCGGCCCGTAGGCATTGAAGACCCGCAGGGCGACGGTCTCGATCGACCACAGGCTGCCGATGGTTCGGACGTAATACTCGGCCGCCAGCTTGGAAACGGCGTAGGGCGAGCGTGGATTGGGTACTGCGTCCTCGCTCAGCGGCTGCTCGCCCTGGTCTCCATACACCGCCCCGGACGAGATCAGCACCACGCGTTTCACCCCCACGTCGCGCATCGCCTCCATGATACTGACGGTCCCCCCGACGTTGACGGCGTTGTATTCGCGCGGGTAAAGGACTGACTCGGGCACCGAAACCCGCGCCGCCAGGTGGTAGACACAGTCGATATCCTGCAGGAGCGTCCACAGCTTGGGTCGGTCGATGACGTCGCCCCGGGTGAACAGCACGTCGGAGTCCAGGCGCTGAGGGTCGCCGGCCGACAGGTCGTCCAGGGCGCGGACCTGATGCCCCTCGCGGGCAAGCCGATTGGCCAGGGCCGATCCCAGGAACCCGGCCGCGCCGGTGACGAGGAAATTCACGCTGGTTTGCCAGAGATAATGAGCGGCGGCAAAGCCGCCGGGGAATGAATTATAGCAAAAGCCAAGGGGCCGGGTTCGGGTAAGATGCACGCATGGCCTGGATCTATGCTTGGGCGGGCAGAACCGCGGTCCTCCTGATGAGCCTGGTGCTCCTCGGCGCCTCGGCGTTGCCGTCGCGCGGCCCCACCGCTCACCTGCGGCGTTTCACCGCGCCCCTCGAGTTCGACTTCCTGACCTGGACCGTCAACGCGGTCGCAGCCAAGATGGGCCAGGCAGCCCTGGCGACGACGGGTTACATCGAATCGGATGAGCGTGTCTCGCTTGTCCGTCGATGGTTCGGCCTGGCGGACGAGGCGGCGCGGCTCGAGGGCCAGGTGGCCGGCAGCCTCGCCAGCCCCGGCGGCGCCGGGCAGGAGGCGCAGGCGCTGTCGGAGGAACTGGGGCGCGTACGGCGTGAGTTGTCGCGGCTGCAGCCTGCGGCGGAGGCCGTGCTCGCCGAGCAGGCAGAGCTTGTCATCGAGGCGGAGGGACTGGCGGGCCTGGGAGAGGTGTTCCCGCCCGTGTCCTTCCGGCTGTCCAAGCTTCCTGTTGCGCTGATCGTCTCGCCTCGGACCGTCATCCGCCAGGACGCCTCCATCCAGCTGGAGCCCCAGTTGCCATTGCTGGACCAGGTTGCGCTCGAAACGCGCGTCGAACAAACACAGGACGTCTCCGCTCTGGTCGTACCCGTGGGCGGGATCG
>DASSGB010000298.1:0-9660 GCA_035693825.1 Anaerolineales bacterium | reverse complement strand
GATTCCATTCCTCCCCGTCCCCTGGGGTGAGAGCATTATCTTTATCTTGAACAAGGGCTAAGGTGGCCTCTCTTCCTCCGTCGCCTGCTCCTGAGCCCACGGTCCTCGACTGGTTTCGGTCGCTCTTCCGGCTGAGGCCCTTGAGCATTCCCGCCTCGCCGCAACCGGTGCGCGCGGAAGAACCTCTGCGCGAGTCCGTACCGCTCGCGGCAGAGCCGGTGGCGAGACGCCTTGAGCTTCGATGGCGGCACCTTCGGCTGCCGGCAGCCCTCCTCGCCGCTTTCGCCGGTCAGGCGATCCTCAGCGCCGCGCCCCGGCGCGACCTCGTGCCTTTGCCGGGCCTCGTCCTGTATGCCGTCGCCCTCGCCCTTACGGCGTGGGCCGTGTGGAAAGACGACCTGGGGCTCCTGACGCATCCTCCGGCCGAGGTTGTATCCGGGGAGGCGCCGGCTCGAGCGACATGGCTCGGCGCGGGCATGGTGCTTGCCGCCCTGGCCTTCCTGACGTCAGGCGGGAACACTTTTCGCCTCACCACCGTGGTCACGTGGTTCGGCGCCATCGGCGCACTGCTCGTCGCATTCTGGGAAGGGGAGAACCCTCTGACGCAGGCGGCGCGCTCTGTGCGGGAGTGGTTGCGGCGCCCGATCCTGTCGCTGTCGCTTGACGGATGGGCACTGGCCTTCTGGATTTCCTTGGGCGTGGCGACATTCTTCCGTTTTGTGAATCTCTCGACGATCCCTCTCGACATGTGGAGCGATCAGGCCGAGAAGTTGCTGGACGTCGCGGACGTGCTGGGAGGCAGGTACCTGATCTTCTTCCCCAGGAACACGGGGCGCGAGGCGATCCAGTTCTATCTCGCGGCGGCGACGGCGCGTCTTTTCGGCACGGGCGTCAGTTTCCTGACTCTGAAGATCGGCACTGCGTTCGCCGGATGGCTGACGCTGCCGTTCATCTACGCTTTCACCCGTGAGCTGACCGACCGCAGGGTCGGCCTGGCGGCCATGACGTTGGCCGGCGTCGCGATGTGGCCGAACGTCATCAGCCGTACGGGGTTGCGCTTCCCGCTGTATGCCGTTTTCGCCGCGGCCGCGCTTTATCTCCTCGTCCGCGGTTTGCGGCGATCGAGCCGGAATGAAATCCTCCTGGCGGGAGCTGTCGCCGGCCTGGGGTTACACGGCTACTCGCCGGCGCGTGTGATCCCTATCGTCCTCGCCGCCGGAGTCGCTCTGTATCTTCTGCATCCTGTTTCGCGCGGCCAGCGAAGCCGATTGCTCCTTTGGTCCCTGGCCGCGACCGTCCTCGGCCTGATCGCGTTCTTGCCGCTGCTGCGCGTCGCGCTGGACATGCCGGACAACTTCCTCTTCCGCTCGCTGAGCCGGCTCGGCACCGCCGAGCGGCCGTTGCCCGGTCCGGCATTGCCCATCCTCCTCACCAACACGTGGAATGCCCTGAAGATGTTCAACTGGGACTCAGGGCAGATCTGGGTGGTTTCGATTGCCGGCGCTCCGCTTCTGGATTGGCTGACCGGAGCATTGCTGGTGGTGGGCGCTGTGTTGTGCGTGGTCCGGTATGCACGGCGTCGGCACTGGGGTGACCTGTTCATTCTGGTCTCCATCCCCTTGTTGATGGCGCCTTCGATCCTCTCGCTTGCTTTCCCCACGGAGAATCCGGCTCCCAATCGCGCCTCAGGCGTGATGGTGCCGGTATTCGCCCTCGCCGGCTGGGGGCTGGTGGCCGTGGCCGATTCCTTGCGCGCCTCTTCCGAGCGCTGGGGAAGGGCGCTGGCGGCGGGGTGGGTGGCCGTCATTCTCATCTTGACCACGCTGACCAACTATTCGATGACCTTCGACACGTTCTATCCGAGGTATCGCCGAAGTTCGTGGAACACGTATGAGGGCGGTCGGGTGATCCGGGCCTACGCCGAAACCATCGGCACGTACGAGAGCGCGCATGTGATTCCTTACGCCTACTGGTGGGACACGCGACTCGTCGGCATCCAGGCCGGCCGACCCCTCACCGACTACGCCATCCCGCGTGAGCAGCTCGTTTCACTGATCGGCGAGCCCGGTCCGCAGCTGTTCCTGTTCAACTTGGACGACGTCGACACCTTGAGACGACTCCGCGCCCTTTTTCCTCAGGGGCAGGTCCAAAGGTACGCCTCGGATGTCGAGGGGCATGATTTCATGGTCTACTTCGTCCCCGGGCGAGAGACCCTGCCGTGAGCGAAGCTGTCGTCGATCAGGTCAAACCTCCCCTTGCGGCACGGGCCCGTGAACAATGGCGTGCCTGGGCGACCGCCGCGGCGCTGACACTCATCCTGGCCGTCGCCGCGGTGTTGCGGTTCACCGGACTGAACTGGGATGAGAACAACCATCTCCACCCTGACGAACGATTCCTCACGATGGTCGAGACGGGCATCCGGCCGCCGTCATCCCTCGGCGAATACTTCGACACCGATCGCTCGAGCCTGAATCCTCACAACGCCGGCTACAACTTCTTCGTCTACGGCACGCTGCCTATCTTCCTCGTACGGTACGTGGCGGAATGGACGGGACAGACGGGTTACGACCAGGTCCATCTGGTCGGTCGCGCCGTTTCGGCCGTCTTCGATCTCATCGGACTGGTGTTGCTGTACGCCATCGGGCGACGGTTGTACGGCCGCACGGTGGGCCTCCTGGCGGCGCTGCTGGGAGCGTTCACCGTTCTTCTCGTCCAGCACTCGCACTTCTTCGTCGTCGATCCTGTCGCCAACGTTTTCGTCCTGACCGGAATCTACCTGGCCATCCGCGCTCAAGAGGATGGAAGCTACAAGTGGTACGCGTTGTTCGGGCTGACCCTGGGCGCAGCCGTGGCCAGCAAGATCAACACGGTCGCGCTCGCCGGAGTCATCGCCCTCGCCGCCGGTGCGCGCTGGCTCCAGCAAGAGAAGCCCAGGCGAGGCGATGAGCTCATGCGCGGGATCGTGGGCGTCGTCCTGGCGGCGACGGTGGCCTTCATCACCTTCCGGGTCGCGCAACCCTACGCCTTCGTGGGGCCGACGTTCTTCGACGTCCGACCGAACCCCAAGTGGCTGGGGAACTTGCAGGAAATTCGCAACCAGTCCGGTGGATCGGTGGATGCTCCTTTCGCGCTGCAGTGGGCTTATCGCCCACGGTTCCTTTTCTCCTGGCAGAACATGGTGCTGTGGGGGATGGGGCTTCCCCTCGGTCTGGCGGCTTGGGCGGGAACCTTGGCCGCCATCGTCGACATGATTCGAGGTCGGTGGCAGACCCATCTCATCCCGATTGTGTGGACTCTCGCCTATTTCATCTGGCAAGCGGCGGCCTTCAATCCGACGCTTCGCTACCAGCTGCCGGTCTATCCCACGCTGATCCTTTTCGCCGCCTGGGGAGCATGGGCGGCGTGGCGCTGGCTCCACGTTGGAGGGGGGGCGCGCCGCCGCTGGCGTTGGGCTTTTGCGGCTGCGGCGGGAGCGACGCTCCTGCTGCACATCGCCTACGGCGTGGCGTTCACCGGAATCTACGCACGCCCCGTGACTCGCGTGGCTGCCTCGCGATGGATATATGCCAACGTTCCCGGGCCGGTGAACCTGGTGCTGGAGTCCTCCTCGATCGGCCCCTACGAACCGATTCCTCTTCCAGCGGATTTCATCCTCGAGCAGGGAAGGCCGCACGTGGCGAGTCTCACCCCCTCGACTTCGGGTGAGGCGACCGGCGTCAGTCTGCCGTTCGCGCGCGATCTGGGCAGCGGAAGCGCGGATGCGCTCCTCCGGGCCGAGATCCTCATGACGCCGGAAGATCCTGCGCCCCAGGCGGTGGCTCAATGGTCGGGTCAACTTCCGGACGTTCCGGCGCCTCTGCCGCTGGCCTTCGACACGCCCTTTCCTCTGGACCCAGGGCGGACCTACGTCCTGCGACTCTCGCTGTCCGGTAGGGAAGCGATTGCCCTCCAGGGTGCGCTCGTCTTGCTGCAGTCGACTCCCGAGGGCGAAACCGAGACGGTGATGTCGTTGCCTCAGTCGGATTTCACCATCCGCGCCGGGGTTCCCTTCGTAGCCACCTTCACCAGCGCATCCGGCGGTGAGGCTCGCGTGGTGCAGCTTCCCTTCGTGCGCGGGTTTGGCGAATCCTCGGGGACAAGGTTGAGGTTCAGTCTTCTGGATCAGCCGGATGCGGCCGAGCCGCTGGCCGTGGCCGCCTGGTCCGGCGACATCGGCGAAGGCGAACGCGAGGTTGAGGCCGCGTTCGATCACCCGGCCCAGATCGTTGCCGACGAGTCCTATTGGCTGCGCATCGAGCTCACCTCGGGCGTCGGACTGGCAATGCGCGGCTCGAGGATCATCAGCGAGACGAGCTGGGATGACGGGCTCCCGTTGCGGATGGACAACAAAGACGGGTTTGGAGGGCTGTACACCGGGCTGAACCAGGAAGTCTACTGGCCCGACGACCAGGACGGGGACGGCAACGGAGTATCGGACAAGCTCGAGCGATTCGTCGATACGCTGACTCAGGGGGACTACCTGGTCATCACCTCGAATCGCCAGTACGGCTCGGTGCCGCGCGTTCCGATTCGCTATCCGCTGTCGACGGCCTACTATCGGGCGCTTCTGGACTGCCCCGAGCCGCAATATGTGCCGGCCTGCGGCGCCGACCTCCAGCCTTCCGGCCGCATCAACGCGTTGGGGTACGAGCTGGTGGCGGTGTTTCAGAGCAACCCCCAGCTCGGGCCGGTTTCGATCAACGACCAAGCTGCCGAGGAAGCCTTCACGGTCTACGATCACCCCAAGGTGCTTATCTTCCGGCGCTCGGACCCCTTCTCCTTGAGTTCGGTTCGCGAACTTCTCGCCCAGGTGGACCTGAGCCACATCGTTCATGTGCTGCCGGCGCAGGCGGGATCTGAGCCGCCGACGCTGATGCTTCCCCCCGATCGTCTCGAGGAACAGCGCTCCGGCGGCACATGGTCCGAGCTGTTTCCGCGCTCATCCTGGGTCAACCGCTCCCAAACGCTGGCGGTGATCGTCTGGTGGACCTTCGTCGGTCTTGTAGGTCTGCTGACCTTCCCGCTGGTGCG
Source organism: Anaerolineales bacterium (assembly GCA_035693825.1). Classification (GTDB taxonomy): domain Bacteria; phylum Chloroflexota; class Anaerolineae; order Anaerolineales; family E44-bin32; genus MGOM01. The sequence goes on along the minus strand of DASSGB010000298.1, from coordinate 4,590 downwards.
GCGCGCTTTTCCCGGTTTCGGATGGGGCAGCTACGCTCTTTCGAGGGCGGTGGGACTGCTCGCCTTGGCGTGGGGCGTCTGGGTCCTTGGAAGCGCGCGCGTTCCGTTCGAGCGTCCGATGATCGTGGGCGTGTGGGCGGTGTTGATCCTCGCTTCCGGGCTGCTTGTGATCCGACAACGACCGGATTGGAAACGCCTTTGGCGGGAACATCGCACAGAAATCCTGTGGATCGAAGGGTTGGCGCTGGCTCTCTTCCTTCTCGACCTCGGGATTCGCTTGGGGAATCCCGACCTGTGGCACCCGGCGAAGGGCGGCGAGAAGCCGATGGACTTCTCCTACTTCAACGCCGTCCTCCGCAGCACGAGTTTCCCGCCCTATGATCCCTGGTTCGCCGGCGGCTACATCAACTACTACTACTTTGGATTTGTTCTGGTGGCGGTGCCGGCCAAATTGCTGGGGCTCAATCCGACGGTTGCCTACAACCTGATTCTGCCGACGCTGTTTTCGCTGCTGGGGCTCGGTGGTTACGCAGTCGCGTCGGAGCTCGCAGCCCGCGCCCGGCGCGCCTTCGGCGGATGGCGCCTCTCCCCGCGTGTCGCCGGGCTGGCGGCCGCCGCAGCCCTGGTCCTGTTGGGCAACCTGGGCACGGTCAGCATGATCTACGACGGGCTGAAGCGGATCGGCACGCTTCCCGGGCAGGACATGGCCGAGATGGTCGCCGGGATCCCCCAGGCCCTGCGCGGGCTGGGCAAGTTCGTGACCCTCCAGGCCCAAATGCCCTACCGCATGGACGAGTGGTATTGGAATCCGAGCCGCGCCATCCCGGTGCCTCCGGGCGACGTGGGCCCGATCACAGAGTTTCCCTTCTTTACCTTCCTGTATGCCGACTTGCACGCGCACATGATCGCGCTGCCATTGACCGTCTTGGCTGCGGGGTGGTCGGCCTCCTGGTTGTTGGCCGCCGAGGGCAGGAGGCGTCTCCGGGCGACCGAATGGGTCATCGGACTCTTCGCCGGCGGGCTCATCGTGGGGGCCCATCGGCCGACCAACACCTGGGACTATCCGGTCTACCTGGCGCTGGCGTTCGCAGCCGTCGTGGTGGCCGGTCCGCTTCGACGCGGCTTGCGCCAACCGCGAGCGCTGCTCGAATCGTCCCTCTCGGCCGCGGCCCTGCTGGGGCTGTTCTTCCTGCTGTACCAGCCCTACACGCAGTGGTATGGCCAGGGATACTCCGCGGCTGACCTGTGGCACGGCAGTCGAACGACGATCCGTTCGTATTTGGTCGTCCACGGTGTCTTCTTGTTCGTGTTGGTGTCGTGGATGATATGGGAGACGCGGGAGTGGATGGCGCAGACCCCGCTTTCCGAGCTTGCCCGTCTGCGCCCATATGTCGGGATCCTTGTTGGGGCCGGTCTTGCCGTTGTGGCCGCCACGATCTGGGGCTTCTCCGAGGGCGCGCGCGTGTCGCTGGTCGCCGTGCCGCTGGTGGCGTGGGTGATCGTCCTGGCTCTGCGGCCGGGCCTGCCCTGGTCCAAGCGCGTCGCCCTGGGTTTCACCGCAACCGCGCTCGCGCTGACCCTCGTCGTGGAGCTGGTCGTCCTCCGAGGCGACATCGGCCGGATGAACACCGTCTTCAAGTTCTACTTGCAGGTGTGGACGCTCTTCAGCCTGGCGGCGGGGGCTGCGTTCTTCTGGACCCTCGAGTCCGTTCCGGAGTGGTCCATCCGCTGGCGAGCCGCGTGGACGTGGGGCGTGGCCCTTCTGGTCGTGGGGGCGCTGCTCCTTCCCCTCACGGCCGGGCCGGCGAAGATTCGCGATCGGATGGCCCCCGACGCGCCTCACACCCTCGACGGAATGGCCTTCATGCCATACTCGAGCTACTCCGATCTGGGGGGAGATTTGAATCTCGCCAGCGACCACAAGATGATCCTCTGGCTTCAGGATCACGTGCAGGGCTCACCGGTGATCGTCGAGGCGCATGCCGAGCAGTATCGTTGGGGAGCGCGCATGGCGATCTACACCGGACTGCCGAGCGTGCTGGGCTGGAGTTGGCACCAGCAGCAGCAGCGCGCCGTGGGAGGCGATCCGGTCACCCAGCGCGCGGGGGAGATCGCCGATTTCTACATCCGCTATTCGGAGGCCGAGGCCGTCGAGTTCCTCGAGCGTTACGATGTGAGCTACGTCATCGTGGGCGAAATGGAGCGCGTCTACTACACCACCATGGAGCCGTGCTTCGCCGCGCCGGGGCAGGCCACGGTCGAATGCGATATGTCGGGTAGGCCTCTGATCACCAGGCCGCCTCTCGTCGGGCCGGACGAATGCCAGCCCGTCGTTTCCCTGGAGGACGGCCGGCTGCGCTGCCCAACGCACGGTCTGGAGAAGTTTGCCGATATGGTCGCCAGCGGAATCCTGCGTGAAGCCTATCGGGACGGCGATAACGTGATCTACGAGGTTGTGAGGTGATCGCGCAGACTCTGGCGTGGTGGGTGGCCAGCACGGTCGTCGGCCTGGCGGCCTTTCCCCTCACATACCGCATTTTGCACAGGCTCCCCGATCGGGGCTGGGGGCTCACCCGGGCCGTCGGTCTGCTGCTTTCGGGCTACGCCCTTTGGCTGGGCGCATCCGCAGGAATCATTCAGAACAATGCCGCCGGCGCCGTGGCGGGTCTGGCTGTCGTGCTGCTGGCCGGATGGCTGGCCGGCCGTGGGCGATGGTCGGAGATTCGGGACTGGGCAAGGTCCAAGCGGAGAACCATTCTCGCCGAGGAGGTCATCCTCGCGGCAGCTTTCGGCCTGTGGGCTTTCGTCAGATCGACCAATCCAGAAATCGTTGCGACCGAGAAGCCCATGGAGCTGGCGTTCCTGAACGCCATCCTGCGCTCTCCGCAGTTTCCGCCCAACGATCCCTGGCTTTCAGGTTTCGCCATCTCCTACTACTACTTCGGCTACGTCCTGCTGGGTATGCTGACGAACTGGACCGGAGTGACGGCGGGCGTGGCGTTCAATCTCGGCAGCGCGCTTTGGTTCGGGCTGACGGCCGCCGGGACGTACGCTCTGACCCTCAACCTCCTGGCCTTGAACAGCGGCCGGCACAGGCTATGGGCAAGTCTCTTGGGTCCGGCGTTTGTCCTGATCGTGGGCAACGCCGCCGGTCTGATGGAAATCCTCCATTCGCTGCATGTCTTTTGGCGGGCGGCGCCGGATGGGACCATCACTTCCGGTTTCTGGACATGGCTGAACCTCAAGGATCTCGCGGGGCCTCCCTTTGGACCCCCCGTCTTTCCGCCTCAACGATTCTGGTGGTGGTGGCAGGGGGCGCGAGTCATCAATGACATCAATTTGATCCCCAGCTGCCCTATCGATGTGCCTCAGTGCGGGCATGTCGAAGTCATCGACGAATTCCCGTTCTTCTCCTTCCTCCTGGCCGACAACCACCCGCACGTCCTTGCACTGCCGTTCGTGCTCCTGGCGATCGGCTTCGCTCTCCACGTCCACCTCGGCCGGCCGTCGGGAGGCCTTCGACTGGGGAACGTTCGACTTCCGGAAAACTGGCCGACGACCCTGGCCGTAATCGGAATCGTGACGGCCCTGCTCGTGGGCTTCGCGCAGGGCGCGGCTGCCACCAGGGCAGGGGTGGTGCTGCTTGGAACGGTGATTCAGGCTGTCAAAGGAATCGTGCTGGTCGGCGTGGGCTGGGCCGCGGTCGGGCTGGTGTTGGCATTGATCAGCGGCCGCTGGCAATCACCGCTGGGCGCGAAGGACCTGGTCATCGGCGCCTGGTTGTTCGGAGCCCTCGCTTTTCTCAACACATGGGACTTTCCCATCTATCTCGGACTGCTGCTGGTGGGCATCGCGTTCTGGCTACTTCGGCTTCCCTTGCGGCAGATGATGGGACTGCTCGCCGTGGCCGGAGCCGCCATCGGGATCGGCGCTCTGACCCTGTACTTCCCCTGGCTGCCAAGCTTCGCCTCTCAGGCGGGTGGGATTCTCCCCAACCTGGTCTTCCCCACTCGCCTGCCGCAGTTCTTGATCTTCTTCGCAACGTCGCTGGTGCCGATCGTCGTCTGGTTGGCGCTGCGCGTCGCCGACGAGACCTCCGGCGGGGAACGACGGTCGATCCTCTTGTGGGGTGTTTCCCTGCCCCTGGTGCTGCTCTTCGCCTCATGGGTCGTCGGCCTCGGCATCTTCCTCGGCGCGCCGTCTCGAGTGGACTCGGCCATTCAGGCCATGGGCGCCGGCAGCCTTCAGGACGTCCTGCGTGCCATCCTGACACGCCGGGCGTTCAGTTCCTGGACGGCGATCCTGATGGGGCTGACGGTTGCCTCCGCCGGCGTCCTGCTGCTGCATGCAGCCAGGGCCCGGATCACGCTTGAGACCAGACCGTCTGCCGTGCCGTTCGTCTTGGGCATGATCGGGCTGGGGGCGTTCCTGGTGCTGGTACCCGAGTTCCTGTATTTGAAGGACTATTTCGGCACGCGCATGAACACCGTATTCAAGTTCTATTACGCGGCGTGGATCCTCTGGGGCCTTGCCGCTGCGTACCTGGCGGCAACACCTTGGCCGGGAAGGAAGAGCCAGGCATGGGCGGCC
>DASSGB010000297.1:0-7340 GCA_035693825.1 Anaerolineales bacterium | reverse complement strand
GCGGCTCGAGATGACGCGGACTTCCATTTTCGTTCCGCTCGCCCGCCCCGGGAACTCGACAGCGAAAAACGCCTCGGAGGTTTGCAGCAGATACGGGGTCAATGGCGAGACTTGCTCTGTCGCCGTGACCTCGCCTTGCTCGTTCACCAGCTGCACCTCGAGGACAACCTCCGTCGATTCCGGACCTGCCTCGAGGGACAGGAATCCCATCCCCCGCGAAGGGTGCCCGCTGATGCTCGAACGGGTCAGACGGACTTCGACCTCCGGCGCGGGAGTGGAAGTGGGCGGCATGCCGGTAGGCGCGGCCGTGGGAAGGGGCGGTCCGCAACGTGCCAACGCCATGCCGGCGGCGACGCTCGCCAGGATGTGAATCGCTGTTCGAATCCGGCGGTCGTTGCCCTTGGGCGAGGTCATCGAAAGGCAATCGCCTCCGGAGGAGCGCTCCTGCGACGCTGGACTTGCACCGCCACCGTGCCAGCCGCGACCAAGAGCAATCCCACGACCTGACGGGCGGTCAGCGTCTCGCCCAGAAACCAGAAAGCCAGAAGCACGATCTGGGGCAGCATCAGGCCGTTCAGGATGCTCGACTCGACCGCGGTCAGGGTGCGCAAGGTTCGATTCCACAGAGTGAACGTGAGCGCCGTGTTCACCAACGCCAGCCACGCAACGATCAACCACGACTGCGGCGTCCACGTCCCGGCTCCCTGAGTCGCGAGTCCCACGGCGAGCAGGGTGAACGACCCGGCGGCCATGCTCACAAAAGTGACGATCAATGCCGGTACGACGGACTGCCTGTTCACGGCCCTTCCCATCAGCGAGGAGGCCGCATTCGCCCCGAGGCAAAAGAGCAAGGCGAGAAGCCCGGCAGTGCTGAAGGGGACCGCCCCCAGAGGCAGGAAGAAGATGCCCGTGCCGATTGCGGCAACGGCAACCCCGGCCCATTGATGCGCCGCCGGCTGCTCCCGGCCCAGGGCCGTCGTCACCCCGGCGACCAGAACCGGGGTGAGGTTCAGCACCAGGCTGACAGGATTGGCCGGAAGAAGCGACAGGCTCAGGAAGAGCGCCCCCTGGGTCAGCGTGTACAGAATCAGGCCGTATATCGCCAGGCGTGCCCAGGTTCTGCGGGAGAGACCGCGCATCGAGGCGCGCATCTTCGGATGGAGAAGGACCCACGGGGCGAGCACGAGAGCGGCGAGACTGTAGCGCACCCCGGCGAAGGTCAATGCCGGCAGATCCGACTGGAGCCCCACTTTGATCAGGACCCAGGATGTCGACCAGAGGAAGGTCACGAAAACGGCTTGGAGGACGGCGATCAGGCGTGGGCTCATCGACAGTGGGCCGGGGTGAGTCTACCAGTCCGAGAGCGGGGGAGCGGCCGAGGATGATCGCCGCGCGGCTCCACCGCCGAGTGGAGGAACAAAGACTTCCGGCCGGTTAGCGGCCGGCCGGAAGGCAAAGCACTCGGCCCATGGTCGTCGCGCAACACCTTTGCCCCTCCCCCGGCTGTACAGGCCGGAGGAGGGGCAACGCTTTCAGGGGCGTACAGCATCCCCCGATTGCGCCCTAGCTCGCCACGGCCACCTGCGGCAGGTCTTTCATCGCCGTCTCCACCGCCTCGGCAGGATACTCGTAGTCCTCGAGTCGGCCGCGCAGGTAGGCATCGTAGGCCGAGAGATCGAAGTGTCCGTGCCCCGACAGGTTGAAGGCGATCACCTTGCGCGTCCCTTCCTCCTTGCAGCGCAGCGCCTCATCGATCGCGGCGCGGACGGCGTGGGCCGATTCGGGGGCGGGCAAAATGCCCTCCGCGCGGGCGAACATCACGCCGGCCTCGAACGTTTCCAGCTGCGACACGGCCATGGCTTCGATGTCCCCGTGGTCGTACAGGGCGCACACATGAGGTGCCATGCCGTGGTACCTGAGGCCGCCGGCGTGGATGGCGGGTGGGACGAAGGAGTGCCCCAACGTATGCATCTTCACGATGGGCGCCATCCGGGCCGTGTCGCCGTAGTCGAGCGTGTACCGGCCTTGAGTCAACGATGGGCACGCGCTCGGTTCCACCGCCACGAGCCTCGTCGTGCGGCCGGCCGTCAGGTTCTGGTGCAGGAAGGGAAAGGCGAAACCGGAGAAGTTGCTTCCCCCGCCGACACAGCCGATCACGACGTCGGGGTATTCGCCGGCCATCTCGAACTGCCTCAGCGCCTCCAGCCCGATCACCGTCTGATGCATGAGCACCGGACCCAACACGGAGCCCAGGGAGTACTTCAGCCGTCCCTGGGACGTGGCCGCCATCTCCACCGCCTCGGAGATGGCAATGCCCAGCGATCCCGGATGGTTGGGCGACTCGGCCAGCAGCGATCGGCCATAGGCCGTCCTCTCCGATGGGCTGGGCGCAACGCTCGCCCCGTAGGTCTCCATCAGCACTCGGCGGTATGGCTTTTGCTCGTACGACACCCTGACCATGAACACCTGGCATTCGAGGTCGAAGAACCGGCAGGCCATCGACAGCGCGGTTCCCCATTGACCCGCGCCGGTCTCGGTGGTGAAGCCGCGAACGCCCTCCTCACGCGCATAGAAGGCCTGCGCCACGGCCGTGTTGGGCTTGTGCGAGCCCACCGGTGATCCGCCTTCGTACTTGTAGTAGATGTGGGCCGGTGTGTCGAGCATGCGCTCGAGACGAACGGCGCGATGCATCGGCGTGGGCCTCCACAGCTTGTAGATTTCGCGCACCGGCTCGGGGATTTCCACCCAGCGTTCGGTGCTGACGGCGTCGCCGATGAAGCGCTGAGGGAAGAGAACTCCCAGGAACTCCGGCGTGACGGGTTCGTAAGTCTGTGGATGCAGCACCGGCCCGGGCGACACGGGCATGTCGGGGTTGATGTTGTACCAGGCTCGCGGCAGATCGGATTCGCTCAGGATGAAACGTGTCTGTGTCATGGCTTACCTCCGTCAACCTTGGATTGAGTCGTCCGAATTCCTTTCATGTACTCCGCCTTCGCGGTCCAGGCCCGGCAGGGCAAACAGGGTCCAGGTCGTTGATGTGCGCTGGCCTGCTGCGAATCTCGAGCCTGCGCGCGGGCCTCTGACCACTCACCACTCACCACTGGCCACTGTTCTTGTTGTCTCCTCCCTCAAACGGGAGGGAGCGCCAGAAACATGACGCGCCCGTCCCGGATTGGGGACGGGCGCGTGATCGCCCGTGGTGCCACCCCGATTAGGCTGGCTAAGAAACGAAACAGCCCGTGGTGATGCTACGGGCCGGCCAGCCTCACTCGTTCGCGGGCACGGTCCTGAGCGAAGTCGAAGGACGATGCCCTTTGCCCTGATAACGGTGGCAACTCCGGCGTCGGCTACTGGTCGGGGTTGCGGAACCCGGCGTTCGCCTCGCAGCTCAGAGGTCCATTCCACATCGGCGCTCGGGCGAGGGTCTCACTTGTCCTCGCTCCCTGGGCCGCCGCTTCGATGTGTACTCGTCCTCGTCGCAGCCTTTCAGACTTCGATTGTCCGGTTATCATGACATGCCCGGAGCGCAATGTCAAGGCCTGACCCGGGCCTACGCAGCTACCGGAAAACCCAGCCCATGTCCCCGGTCGCATCGATCGTAGCCTCCGGGTCGACCACCATCGGCGGGCCGTCAAGGGGCAGGTAGAGAAGGCCACGGGGACCCGCGGCCATCAAGCCTGCCGAGTCTGCGCGCCATCGGACGACGGAAACCTCATCCGCCGTCAGTACCTTCACCCTCTCCAGATCTGAGGTATGCAGCGCAAGCCCCACGGCGTCTTCGCCTCCCCACACCGCGACGTATCTTCCGTTTGGCGATGGGGCCATCTGGGCTGCGTGGCCATACTCCCCGACAACTTCAGCCTCCGGAGTGACCGCCAAGATGCCGCCAGGGCCGACGAAGTAGAACAACTCAGCCCGTGGCGCCCAGACCACACTGGTCCAATCACCGGAGGCGGCCCGCCTGGTCGCGCTCCAGACAGGATGCCACAAGTACGCCCCGGGCTCTGCGCCGCCCGCGGCGTAAGCGACCACACCGGATTGGCTGTCGTAGGCCGCGGCCAGGAAGTGCGATGGCACCAGAACGTTGTCGATTCCGCTCTCCGCGCCTGAAGCGCGGATGTCGTGAGGGCCGCCGCTGTCCAGTGAGTAGGAAATCAAGCTGTTGCCCTCGGACCATCCCACGTAGATCTCTCTTCCGGCTGGAGGCTCGTAGAGTTTCGTTATCGGCTGTCCGGCGGCGGCCACCGACCAGACGCCGGCAATCTCCCAGTCGGATCCCGATCCAAACGAGACCACCGCCTGATGCACGATCATCTGACCATCGGGGGACCAGGCCAGGCCGCCGATCTGATTGGGGCCGCTGCTGACGCGGCGGACGCGCTCGCGTTCGAGGTCGAAGACGTACAGGTCCGAGCTGGGTCCATCGAGTGCGGCGGTGAAGGCCAGTTGCAGACCGTCCGGCGACCAGGCTAGCGCGCCGGGTTGGACGACGGCAACCGCCGCTTGAGCCACCGAGGAATCGGGATCCTGCGCCTCCCTGATCTGAGCCCTGACCCTCGCGGAAAGAAGCGGAGTTTCCCAGATCGCTCCACCGACGGGAACGCGGATCACGGAAAGGGTCGGGCCGGACAGTGTCTCCGGATCCTCGAATGCGTAGACGGCCAGATGCCCGCCGGTCGGCGAGACAACCACGTCCAGATCGTAGAGCGCATCGGGCCCCAGATTCGCGTCGCCGAGCAGGAGGGTTCTGCCGCTGCCGTCCGGGTTGGCCAGCATGAAACCCTCCGGCCCGCGGTAGACGAGCCATGGCCCCGACATGGACAGTGGCCAGTCGATAGGAGAAACGACTGCCGGCGACGACGTCGGGTCCTGAGGCCGCTGTGTCGAAGGAGCTGCTTCGAGTTGTGCGGTTGCCGAGGGAGTTGCGGGCGGTGCCCCGCACGCGCCCAGGAGGGCAGCAGCGGCCGCCGCTGCCGCCGTCAGCCTGTGGGATCGCAGGTCACGAGCGCCAGGCAACATGGGTCCATTGTAGAGGCGAATCCATCGTCAGGACGCCTGGGGTGTGGACCTGAGCTTGACAACAGGAGGAAGAGAGATATAATGGTGCAAAGTACTTGGCGTGACAAACTATACGCTGATGCAGGTTCAAAGGAGCACAGCCATGGCGGCTTCTCTCACTCCCGACCGAGCCCGGCGTCGCATGATCCAACTCGTCAACTACGAGGACGGACTGTGGGACATCCTTTTGGGGCTGATCTTCCTCGCTCTGAGCGTCTTTCCCGTGACAAGGCGCCTGTTGGGGCCATTCTGGAACATGGTCCTTTTCCTGCTGGTTCTGGCGATCCTGGTGATTGGGTTGACGGTAGTCCGCAGGGTGGTGTCCATGCCCCGGCTCGGTCGGGCCCGGATGCGGCGCACTCCCCAAAAGGCGGTACTTACCGTCCTCCTCGCCGTGACGGTCATCGCCACCATGGGCCTCGTCGTCCTGACGCTGCTGTATCCACAGGGAACCTCCGGGCTCATCAGCGCGAGTCTCCCCGTCTGGGCAGGCGACCTGTTCGTGGATGTCGTGGTGGCGGTGGTTATCGTGGCGGTGTTCAGCCTGATGGGATATCTGTTCGGAGTCCCACGCCTGTTCTTGTACGGCTGGCTCATCGGGCTGGGCAACCTGGCGTCGACGGCACTGACGCTTTCGGCCGGGATTGTCTTCAACCTGCCTCTGGCGGCGGCCTCGATCATTATTCTGGCTTTCGGTGGTGTTTTGTTGGCGCGGTTCATGCGCAAGTACCCGATCGTTGCCGCGGAGAATCTGGAATGACCCCCGGCAAAGCGGAGGATCCGGGCCCGCGCTCCGTGGGCGATGTCGATCGCCTGGTCCACGAGCCTGCCCGACTGATGATCCTGATGTATCTATCGTCTCTGGAAGAGGCCGACTACCTGTTTCTCGTCCGCGCCACGGGATTGACGGGGGGCAACCTGTCCTCCCACCTCAGCAAGCTCGAGGCGGCGGGGTACGTGGCGATCACCAAGCGATTCCTCAACAAGAAGCCTAATTCCTTGGTCCGCCTGACCAAATCCGGACACGCAGCCGTTCGGGACTATACCCGCACGATGCGCAGAGCCCTGACTCAGATCAAGGGGTAAAGGACCACTGACCGCTGAACTCAGTACACCGGCAGCGTGGGATCTACCTGCCGGGCCCAGGCGTTGATCCCACCGCGCAGATTCTTGATCTTGCGGAAGCCGGCGCCGGCGAGCAATTCCACCGCCCGGGCGGAGCGCGACCCCATGCTGCAGAACAGCACCATCTCGTCGGCGCTGTCGAGCTCGTGCAGCCGTGAGGCCAGGCTTCCCAGGGGGAACAACTCGGCGCCCTCCAGGCGGGAGATTTGCAGCTCGTGTGGTTCGCGCACGTCGATGAGCCGGATCTTCTCCCCGGCCTTCAGCCTGCGGGCCAGCTCGGATGGATCGATCTCCCATTCGCGCGCCAGCCGGTCCTCCTGCCGATCGTGGCTCGGCACGCCGCAGAAGGCTTCGTAGTCGATCAGATCGGTGACTTCCGGCTGGGACGAGCAGACTTTGCACGTCGGATTCTTCTTCAGCCGAACCCGGTCGAAGGTCATTTCCAGAGCGTCGTACAGGAGCAGGGTGCCGATCAGCGGCTCGCCGATACCCAAAAGGATCTTGAGCGCCTCGCTGGCTTGAATCGTGCCGATCGTTCCCGGCAAGACGCCGAAGACACCACCTTCGGCGCAGGACGGCACCATGCCGGGCGGCGGCGGCTCGGGGAAGAGACAGCGATAGCACGGCCCTCGATCGGCCCAGAAGACGCTGACTTGTCCCTCGAACCGGAAGATCGAGCCGTAGACGTTGGGTTTGTGAGTCAGCACACACAGGTCGTTGACCAGATAACGCGTGGGAAAGTTGTCCGTCCCATCCAGGATGAGCTCGTAGTCTTCGGCGATGCGGCGCGCGTTCTCGGAGGTGAAGGGCTCGTCATAGACTTTCACCCGGATGTCGGGGTTGATGTCCTGCAGCCGGCGCTGGGCGGAGAGGACCTTGCGTTCGCCGAGCGTCTCGGTGCCGTGGATGATCTGCCGCTGCAGGTTGGTGAAGTCGACCGTGTCGTAGTCGACCAGGCCGATGCGGCCGACGCCGGCCGCCGCCAGATACATGGCCGCCGGCGACCCGAGGCCGCCGGTGCCGATGATCAGGACCGACGAAGCCTTCAAACGCTGCTGCCCCTCCAGCCCGACCTCCGGCATCAACAGGTGGCGCGAGTAGCGCAAGATTTCGTCGTGGCTGAGCGGCTGGCCGTTTGTGGGGGGCATCGCGGATCG
>DASSGB010000296.1:0-7190 GCA_035693825.1 Anaerolineales bacterium | reverse complement strand
TCGCCGGCAGGCGCGCAGGAAACGCGAGGCAGAGATGTCCACCGATCTCATCCCGTCCACAAGCGCATCGCCTTCTCGCGCGGAAGGTAGACGGCGGTGTGCAGAGGTGCGTCGAGGGCGGTGTACAGCCGCACCTCGGTCGAGCGCAGCTGGCGGACGAGATCCGAGAACTGCGGCAGATCGTCGGTCTCGTACACGACGACGAACTCGTGATCCTGCAGCCCGAACGAGTACAGCAGGAGCTGGTGGATCTGGGTGAATTGCTTCCCCAGGCGGATGTGCTCGTTCATCATCCCCTGGCGCGCCTCGGCGCTCTTCAAGTACCAGGGGCCAGTCTTGTTGAACGGGTAGACGACGAGGTACCGCTTTCGCGTGTCCCCGAACGGATCGATCTCCTGCGCCGAGCGCGCCTTGCTGTAAACCGAAGCGGCCGTGTAGCCCCACAGGAACGTCACCGGGTCAAGCAGCTGCCGATGGGGGTACGTCGCTCGGCCATAGGTTTCGAAGAAGGCCGCGGCGTCTTCGTCCTTCTCCGACGGGAGGGCCCCCCACAACAGGAAATCGCTCCCAGCCTCCGTGGGAAAGACCTGATAGAGGTGCAACCTTTCGCAGGCTCGCTCAAGGGCGCCCAACCAGGCTCCGAGCGCGGCAGCTTTCTCTCCGGCCTGAAGGCGCCAATACCCGTCCCGAAAACGGAAAAGGCCGATGTGATTCAGGCTGCGCCGGGTCGGTTCGGTGGCCATCGGGATCAGCCCGCCACGACGCGGCGCGCCGGTTCGTAGACACAGGCGGGATCGGTCTCCAGGTAGTCCCCGGTGACGCCATAGGCGCGGCCGCGCTGACCTCCGCAGACCTCACGGTACTCGCAGCGGCCGCAGCGGCCCTTCAACAGCGATGGGTCGCGCAGCGACCTGAAGAGCGAGTGATGACGGTAGACTTCGACGACATCGTCGCTTCGAACATTGCCGGCCGGGACCGGGAGGAACCCCGAGGGCATGATGTCGCCCAGATGGGAGACGAACAAGAACCCCTTGCCGTCGTTCACGCCCTTCACCGGCCGATGAAGCCCATCGGCATACTGAAAGCCGGCCCCCTGGAATTCGACGGCGCCCTCCCCTTCCGCCTCCGCCTTCCGACGCTCGATCGCCACGCGTCGGTACATCGGGGCGGCGGTGGCCTTGATGTCGAAGGGCGCCGTACGGGAAAGGTCAAACAGCCAGTGGAACAGCCGCTCATGCTCTTCCGGCGAGATCATCTGATCGACCTGCGCCCGCCCCGTCGGCACGAGAAAGAATAGTGACCACTGCACGGCACCGACTTGCTCGATGAACGGCACCATGTCCGGCAGGCGGTCCGCGTTGTGCCGAGCGACGGTCGTGTTCACTTGCGCGCTCAGGCCAACGGCCTGGGCGTTGCGCAGAATGCGCATCGTGCGCTCCCACGATCCCGGCACCTGGCGAAAACGGTCGTGCGTTTTCGGATCGGGCGAGTCGAGACTGAGGGCGATGCGCCGGATGCCAGCGGCTTTGGCCTTGAGCAGCCGCTCTTGGGTGGGCAGCGCCGTCGCCGTCGGGGTCAGCGAACAGCGCAGCCCTTTGCCGGCGGCGTAGGAAATCAGGTCAAACAGGTCGGGCCGCATCATCGGATCGCCGCCGGTGAAGACCAGAATCGGATCGCCGAAGGCCTTGAAGCGATCGATCAGGCGGAAGCCCTCGTCGGTCGTGAGCTCGCGGGGATCGCGCCGGTGCTGCGCGTTCGCCCGGCAGTGGACGCAAGCGAAGGCGCAGGCACGAGTGACCTCCCAGGCAATGGTGAACGGCGCCCGGTCGAAGTCGGCCTCGAGCATGTGGTGATCGTGGATCTGCCGCTCGGCGGCGGCCTGTGGGGCGAGGGAAGGATGCACGTCAGGCAGTCTCGCGCAGCCAGGCGGCGGCGTCTTTGGCGTGGTAGGTCAGGATCAGGTCGGCCCCGGCGCGCTTGATGCCGGTCAGCAGCTCGAGCACTGTAGCGTGTTCATCGATCCAGCCGTTGGCTGCCGCTGCTTTGACCATGGCGTACTCGCCGCTGACGTTGTAGGCTGCCAGGGGCATTTCGGGGAAGGCGGCGCGCACTCGCTGCACGACGTCGAGGTACGGTAGCGCCGGCTTGACCATCAGCAGGTCGGCGCCCTGCTCCATGTCGAGGCGAGCCTCGCGCAGCGCCTCGCGCACATTGGCCGGGTCCATCTGGTGGGACCTGCGGTCGCCGAACTTCGGCGGCGACTCGGCCGCATCGCGGAAAGGGCCGTAGAAGGCCGAGGCGTACTTGACGGCGTAGGACAGGATGGCAACGTGGCCGAAGTCGGCCTCGTCGAGGGCGCGGCGGATCGCGCCGACCATACCGTCGATCATCCCGCTGGGGGCCACCACGTCGGCGCCGGCTTCAGCGTGCGACACAGCCACGCGAGCCAGCACCTCCAGGGTCTCGTCGTTCAAAACGTAACCCTCGGGCAGGTGCGGATGCCGGAGCCCGTCGTCGAGCACGCCGCAGTGCCCGTGATCGGTGTACTCGCACAGGCAGACGTCCGTGACGACCACCAACGCCGGGACAGCCCGCTTGATGAGTCGGATGGCCTGGTGGACGATTCCGTCGGGGTCGAAGTTCTCGCGGCCGACGGGGTCCTTGGTCTCGGGGATGCCGAACAGGACGACGGCTGGGAGGCCGAGTTCCGCGACGGCTTCGACCTCAGCCTCGAGCCGATCGACGGACCACTGGTACACGCCTGGCATCGAGCGGATTTCGGCGCGCACGTTCCGTCCGTGCCGCACGAAGAGCGGAAGGATCAGGTCGTCGGGTCGCAGCCAGGTTTCGCGCACCATACGCCGCAGCACCGGGGACCGGCGCAACCGGCGAGGCCTGCGCGCCAGGTCCGCCTCTTCGAGCGTCGTTTCGACTGCCAGTGTCACCATAGCCTTACCCCTCCAGGAAGTACGAGCACAGAGCGTCCACCAATCCGTCCGTCGTGTAGACCTTCGCCACGACCGCAGGCCGGTAGCCGGCCGCGGTCGCGGCGGCGGCCGTGATCGGGCCGATGCAGACGCAGGCCGGGTCGCCCGGCAGGCGCAGCGGATCGAGTCCCTCGACGGCCAGGATGGAGCCGAAGGCGCGCACCGTCGACGGACTGGTGAGGGTGAACGCGTCGATCCCGTGTCGGATTTCGTCCAGGGCGCCATCGTCCGGCTTCGCCGGCACGGCGCGGTAGATCGGGACCTCGTCGACGTGTGCGCCTCGGTCGGCCAGCGACCGCGGCAGAAGCTCGCGCGCCCCCTCCGCCCGCGGCAGCAGGATGTGACGTCCGTCGACGTCGCCCAGGGCGTCGATCAGCCCTTCGGCCACAAACTCCTCGGGCACGAGCGTTGGAGGCAGGCCGTGCTGCTCGAGGCACCGCGCCGTCGCCGGCCCGATGGCCGCCAGCCGACGACCCGCCAGCTGTTGGGCCCCGGCCGGATGCGGCAGACGCGCCCAAGTGATGTCCACGGCCTGGGCGCTGGTGAACACGACCCAATCGTAGGTTTCGAGTCGCGCCAGCGCCCGATCCAGGCGTGAGAGATCGGCGAAGGGCTCGATGCGGATCACCGGAAAGGAAATGGCCCTTGCGCCGAGTGACTCGAGTCGCCCGATGAGTGGACCGCCGCGCCCTGCCGGCCGGGTGACGAGGATGCGCTTGCCGGCGAGGGGTTTCGCCTCAGGCATGGGCCAACAGGGCCTCCGCCCCCTGCCGCAACGCCTCCTCGGCCAGACGAGATCCAAGTTCACGAGGCGAATTGCCTTCGCCGCGAACCCGGACGATGCGTTTCCCGTCGACCGATGCGATCAGGCCGGCCAGCTGCAGCCGTCCGTCCTCGACCTGGGCGTACGCCCCAACCGGGGCCGAGCAGCCGCCGCCGAGTCCCTCGAGGAACGCTCGCTCGGCTTCTACGGTCCGGCGAATCTCGGGTTCGTCGATGTCAGCCAGCGCCGCCAGCGTCGCCTCGTCGTCGTCGCGGCACTGGACGGCCAGCGCCCCTTGCCCCGGCGCCGGCAACATCCGGTCGAAGGAAAGCCGCTCGGCGATCGATTCGGTCAGGCCAAGGCGAATGAGCCCCGCGGCCGCCAGCACGGCGGCGGCGAATTCTCCCTGCGCGACTTTCCGCAGGCGCGTCTCGACATTCCCGCGCAAAGGCTCGATGGTCAGGTCGGGCCTGACAGCCAACAGTTGGGCCTGCCGACGCAGACTGGAGGAACCGACAACGGCACCCGGCGGAAGGTCGGCCATGGATGAATAGCGCGCTGAGACCAGGGCGTCTCTCGGATCTTCTCGCGCCGGGATGGCTGCCACGCGGATCCCGGGCGGCGACTCGAGGGGCAGGTCCTTCAGCGAATGCACCGCCAGATCGATCTCGCCCTGGCGAAGCGCTTCCTCGAGCTCCGCCGTGAAGAGCCCCTTGCCCCCAATCTCCGGCAGCGGGCGGTCGAGAACACGGTCCCCGGTTGTGCGGATCACTTGCAGTTCACCCACGCGATGGCCTCGTGCCTCCAGCATTCGCCTTACCGACTCGGCCTGTATTCTCGCCAGCGTCGACGGACGGCTGGCGATCACGTACCCTCCCATGCTTCGGCCCGTCATCGGCTGGCTCCGTCCGTCCCATCGATCGGGCCCAGATCAAAGAGTAAGCGCGCCGCCAGCGCGAACTGGGCCCCTTCCGCGTCCTGAGACTTCTCGATGAGGAGACTGGTCGGTGCGTGGAGGAGTTTGTTGACCAGGGCGCGAGTGAGGGCGTCAAGCTCCTCACGGTGATGCGCCGACCGGCCGTTGGCGCGGCGCAGTGTCCGCTCAACCTCACTGCGCCGAATGGCCTCCGCCTGCTGCCGGAGGGCGCGGATCAGGGGACGAACGGCGAGGCTCCTCAGCCAGCCAGCAAAGGCTTGAATCTCTTCTTCGAGGATCCGTTCGACCGCAGGGACTTGGGCTCGGCGTTCATCGACCGACTGGCTGAGATGCGCGTGGAGTCGATCGAGGTCGTAGACGTGGACCTCGGGCAGTTCATCTACGCTGGACTCGACATCGCGCGGCACAGCCAGGTCCACAATCACCAACGGCCGTCCCGGCCGGGCCGCCATGGCTTCCTGTACCGTTTCGAGGTGGATGACGGCGTGCGGCGCCCCGGTTGAAGAGATGACCACGTCTGCCTGCCCGAGGGTCTCGGGCAGGGCCCCGAACGGCCGGACCTGGGCTTGCCATCGGCGAGCCAGCTCCTGTCCGTTGGCCAGCGAGCGGTTCACCAACGTGATCATCCGAACGGAGCGCTTGCGCAGGGCCTCGACGGCCAGTTCCGCCATCTCTCCAGCCCCGATCACCGCCACGTGCGCAGCCTTCAGCTCGGGGACGATGCTGGCGACGAGGTGAACGGCGACCGTGGACACGTTGGCCGGATTGACGGCGATGTCCGTTTCGTGCCGCGCCCGTTTCCCGACGTGGATCGCGCCCTGAAAGAGCCGCGACAGCACCAGCCCGCTCGACCCGGCGCGCAGGGCCAGATTGAGAGCTTCGGCCACCTGGCCCAGGATCTGCGGCTCGCCCAGGACCATCGACTCGAGGCCGGCGGCCACACGGAAGAGATGGCTGACGGCGTCCATATCGGCAAGGCAATAGGCATGGCCAGCGATCTCCGCCGCCGGGACTCCAGTGGCCTCGGCCAGCAGCGCATGCAGCGGCGCGAAATCCGGCTGGCTAGCGTAGGCGTACGTCTCCACCCGGTTGCACGTAGAAAGGATGGCGAGATCGGCGATCGGGCCGTCGGAAGCGCGGCCGAAGCCGAAGCGCGCCAGGGTGGCACGGGTCCGCGCGGGGTCGAAGGCCAGCCTCTCGCGGAGCGCGAGAGGAGCTGTGTTGTGGTTGACGCCGAGGCAAAGGATGTGCATCGCGGTCAGGTGGCGCGGGCCATTGAATGGCCGCTGGGCAGGATGGCTTCGAGCAGTCCTATCTCGACACCCTGGGTCAAATCCTCCATCGCAACCACGAGGCCGTGAACCGCTCGGGGTTCGAGGTTCTCGGCCTGGACGAGGCCGATGGCGGCGTCGATCAGGCGCTGACGAACAAGGGCGAAGACCTTGAGCATATCGGCCGAAGCCACGTTCCTCCGCGCAGCCCACGCGCCGTATGCCCTCCCCATGCGGCGGGCCAGACGTTGTGCTCTTTCCGGATCCACACTGCCACTTGATACCCCGGCCACCAGCGAGAGAAGCCGTTGCCCCGACCGACGGAACCGCAGCCGGTCGCGGGGCCACAAGGGCAGCTCGGCACGGTCACGGATGCGGCTTCCGGAACGGATCGAGCGTTGAGCCTCCGTTGCCCACCGCCCTTCGAGGCCGCCGAGTCGGCGTAGTCGCCGGCATCCCCGGACAAAGGCCTCGATGTCGCTGCTGAGGAAGCGGCGGTGGCCGCCGACTGTCCGGGAAGAGGGGACCCTTCCCTTATCAGCCCAGCGGCGAAGGGTGATCGGATGCACCCCGATCGCCGAGGCTGCCTGGCCCAAGGAAAGCCATGCGCTTGTGCGCGCCGATGGGTCGCCCTTCCCGGAAACGGGGGTGAAATCGGCACGAAACTGAGCGCTTGTGCGTTGGTTCACAGCCCACAGGTTAGGCGACTCGGATTAGCTGTATTCGAAGAACAGGTGAGAGATGGGTGAAGGAAATCGCCGGTTGTTCGCTCAATGCGCTGGAGGAGAAGAGTAGGATCAGTGCGCTTGGTGACGCTTTTCCCGTGTCATCATGGTTAGGCGGATCGACCGAGGGTTATGTCCGTTGCCTGGCCCCACAAGACGGTTGAGGGTCTTGGTCGGCCAGGCACACCACAAAACAGAGACCCCTACACGGAATCCGGCCAAAGGCGTACAAGGGTCTGAATCGCCTGGGTCAGGTTCTGCAAAACCCCGACCATGGGATCCCTGGCCTGATCTCCTGAGCAGTGGGCTTTGCCTGTCGAGCGGCAATGTCAATGCGGGTGTCCTGCCTGTGTCCAGGGCAGGCGAGTCCCATCGTCGCCTCGTTCCTCAACGATGGCTAGATAGCGGCTTTCCCTCGCTGCGCTCAGGACGAAGACGCAGATCCCGCTATCGCCTCCTTTACAGATCGGCCGGCAGCTGTCAGCCATCAGGTACTGGCGCAGCTAG
>DASSGB010000295.1:0-27057 GCA_035693825.1 Anaerolineales bacterium | reverse complement strand
GTCACGGTGGCGGCACCGGCTGCATTCGAGGGGCTGATACGGCGCGCGGGCTTAAGGGCCTTCCGGGTGGAGCCCGATCCCCGGCTGCATGCCGTCGATGGCGAACCGCCGCGTTGGCTGCGTTCCTCGGCCCTCGTGGGCGCGGTTCGACTGCTTCGTGCAATGCTGCCCGGAACGCACCGGTCCGTCACCTTTGTCGGTTATCTCGCCGCCAGCCGGAAGGCCGATATCATCCTGCATCCGGCATGGCTGGCGCCGGCGGCCGGGATCATCGCGCAGATGTGCGGCTGTCTTGCTCTGCCGGCCTACCTGACGCCGATCCATCCGACACGCACATTTCCCAGCCCCTTCCTCGATGTCCCGTCTCATCCGAGCTGGAATCACTCTACCCACGTCCTCGCTCTCTGGCTGGGACGCGTGGCGCTAGCTGGTCTGCCGATGCATTGGCCTCCGCAGGCAGGCGGGCTCCCGTCCATGGCGACCGGATCCCTCCCTCGCGAGGCAGAGCCCTGCCTGTACGGATTCCCCCGAAGTCTATTGAGGCCGCCGGCGGACTGGCCCCCGGGGATTGTTGTCACAGGGCCGTGGTGGCTGGACGCACCCGACGACTGGCGCCCGCCGCCGGACCTGGATCGATTCCTGCAGACATCCGGGAAGGTGATCTTTCTTGGCTTCGGGAGCATGATGGACTCTCGTCCGGGAGAACTGAACGCCACTGTCACTTCGGTTCTCACCCGGTTGGGGTGCAGAGCCGTGCTGTACGCCGGCCCACGTGGGCAGCTTGCTCTGCCGGATTCTCCTCAATGGCTCATCGTTCACGACATCCCCTTCGATTGGTTGTTCCCGAGAGTGGACGCGATCGTCCACCATGGCGGAGCCGGAACAGCGGCCCAGGTCGCAAGGGCGGGAAAGCCGTCGATTGCCGTTCCCTACTTCCCCGAACAACATTTCTGGAGCCGGCAGATCCATCGCGCCGGCGGAGGCTCGCCGCCCATCGCTCGCCGCGCTCTGACCTCCGAGCGACTCGCGACGGAGATCGACAAGGCGCTCCACGATCCATCCCGCGCTGAAAAAGCCGCCTTCCTGGGTACTCAGGTGCGCGCGGAGACGGGCCTGTCAACGGCAGTCACCTTCATCGAGGCCCGTTGAACGGCGTGATTGTCCACCGTTCCCTCCGCCTGCCGGATGCAGCGACCGTGGAGCATGCGACACTTGGCGATCACTCCGGTTTGCGCGCTATACTCCGGCGCGAACGTGATCGCCGGCCGACACGGTTCGCCGGTTAGTCGTCTTGGGGCCAGGACGCCGGGGCCCGCGCTGCCGTCAGCCACGGGAGTCCCTCGAAATGAGCCACCTTTCCCGAGCTCTCGTCATAGGGGCGATATTGCTCTCGGTCGCCGCCTGCTCAGGCGGAGGAGCGGGTGGAGGCACGACCCCTGCCGGCAGAGAACTCGCAGAAACCGCCGCGCCGCCTACCGTCGTTCCGGGAGGCGAGGCCGGGCCGGGGGAAATCATCATCGAGGGTGACTTCAACACGCGGTTCTCCCCGGAGAGCCTTGTCGCCCATTCGATGGTGGACGAGGTCGCTATCGGCCTCTTCACTGCCGATCAGCTCACCGGTGTGACGCTCTTCATGCCGATGGAAATCCAGCCCGGCACGTATCGAATCGGCGACCTCTTCAACGCTACCGATGCGGACATCACCGGCAGGTTCGACACCTTCCAGGATGACGCCACCGTTTCCTTCGAGAGTCTCAACGGGGCGCTCGAGTTGACCCAGACCGGATCTTCGTTTTCCGGATCGTTCACCTTCTCCGCGGTCCGCACTCCGGGTGGAGACCTGTCGGTGACCATCGACGGCAACTTCGAGGCGATCCCGTTCGGCGGTTGATCGTCCGTCATCGAGGGCCGCGTTGCCCGGCGCCGCGAGTTTCCAGCTCGCGGCGCCGGGTTTCTCGTCCCCATAGAGGCCTGCCAGTGGATACATATCCCGCCGCCTGAGGCCAGCGTAGAGTAGGTGAAACGCCGGGACCCCGGCGGAGTTCTACTTCGTGGTTGGTTCGGGCAAATTGCCCGCGCTGCATGTCGGAGGGAGGGGAATTCATGAGTCTCGTCGAACTTGTGCTCCTGCTGATCATCGCCGCGGTGATAGGCTTCATCGCCCAGTCGCTGGCGGGCTATTGGCGGGGCGGGCTCCTGCTGGCCATCGTGCTCGGGTTCGTGGGAGCCCTTGTGGGGACATGGCTGGCGCGCAGACTGGGACTACCGGAGTTGCTGACCGTCTCCGTCGGCGGCGTGTCGTTTCCCATCGTGTGGGCGATCATCGGGGCCGCGCTGCTCGTCGGCCTGGTCGGGTTGGTGGGCAGGGGTGGCGGGGGTCGTGGGGGATGGTGGGGGGTCACGCCCCCGTCGCGAGCGACGCTGACCATCGCCATCCTGCTGGCGGTCCTTTCGCTGCTGGTGACGACCGGCATTCTGTCGGTTTCGATCTCGGCCTACACGCTCATGGCGGTCGCCTTCATCATCCTGCTTCTGGGCAATCTGGTCCGCGGGCTGTGACGCACGAACGTTACAAAACAAGTAGACCCGGCCATGGGCCGGGTCTACTTATTCATGGGTAGGCCCGCGCTTCCTGTCTGGGCTTAGTGGTTCGGGCGTCCGGTCGGGTGGAACTGCTTCCGGACACAACCCCAGTCACCGTTGCACGTCTCGTAGGCCGCCCAGACCGCGTCGATGCTTACGCCGTACCGGTCTGCAATTCGCATCGCGGCGGCTTCATCTCGGGGGGCCACGCCTCCGGGAGACTGCAGGTTGCGCAGCGCCTCGCGGACACAGGCCCAGTCACCGGAGCACGAAGTCCACAGAGCCTCGACTTCTTCGATGGTGACCCCATAGCGCTCCGCCAGCCGGGTCGTCAGACGCAGATGCTGCTCGGCCTGGATCTGGTTGCGTTTCTCGCTCGAGTGTGCCTGTCCGGAAACCAGCGGCTCGCCGGCGGCGAGATCCTCACCGGCGCGGAGCGCCTGGTTGACCTCTCCCCAACTCAGTCCGGCGGCATGATTGGCGGCAATGTCTTCCAGCGAACCGCCGAAGCGCTCGGCCAGCCGTCCTGCGTGGTTCACCTCGGCCAAGGTCAGACCGCTCTCGAGGAGGGCATCCAAGGCTTCCGCCTCCACGCCCAGATCGCCGGCGGTCCGATAGAAGCGGGTCAACTCGCCCGGCGTGGCGCCTTCCGCCAGCCGCGCCAGGGCATCTTCGAACGGAGCGTCGTAGCGCATGACGGCCTGCAGCGCAGTGCGGATGTCCTTCACCGAGGCCTCGCCCGCCATCACCATCTCGTACAGCTGCCGGGTATCGATTTCGTCCAACGCTTCGGCGAAGCGATCAAGCTGGACGAGCAACCCCCAGCCGGTGCCGTCGAGGTGCCAACCCAGGATCTCTTCCCAGGTCAGCTCTTCGATGGTTTGCGCCAGCTTGTAAGCGTGCCACATTCGCCCGAAGCCGAGTTGCCCACCGGTCAGGCCGCCGGTGAAGAAGTTGAAGATGTCTTCGCACGAGTACAGGCTCTGGGCCTGGCCGGGGAAGAGCGAGTCGACAGCCTCGGCGATTCGCTGGGCCATCGGGTGGCAGGCCTGCTCCGCTTCCTCGTCCACGAACACCACGACCGTCAGCGTGTCGGTCGCGGTCAGTCCGCAGTTGTCCGTAACCGTCACCGAAGCCTGGTAGGTTCCGGGGGTCGAGTAGACGAAGGATGCCGTGGCGGAATTCGTATCGGCACCGGCATCCGCCGTTCCGTCGCCATCCAGATCCCAGCCGTAGGTGTACGGCGCTTCGCCGCCCGTCACGGCCGCGGTGAAGTTGAGCGTGGCCGAGCCGGTTTCCAGCGTGAGGATCGGCGGGTTAACATCGCTGGTCAATTCCACCGACGGTCCGATCGTCACCACGCCGTTGGTGAGACCGGCCAGCGCCGGATCGGCGACATCCGTGGCCATCACCGACCACGAAAACTCGCCGGAAACCGCGTAGGTGTGGTCCACTTCATGCGGGAACGCGGCCACCCCGGGCTCGGCCAGACTCTCGCCGTCGCCGAAGTTCCACGTCACGTCATACGTCCCGCCTCCGCCGCTCACGTTCAGGGTGAACGTCGCCGCATCACACGCCACGTCAGCTGAAGCCTCCACCGTCAACCCGGTCTGGGCGAACGTCGAGGCTGGCAGCGCCAGACTCCCAACGGTCAGAGCCGCCACAGCCGCAAAATGCAGGGCCTTCATCTTCATCGGGCTAGCCTCCTGTCCACGTTCAGTTTGCAGGCGCGCCAGACACTTCAATCAGCCACGCCTACCCGTATAAACGGCTCCCTGGATAGCCCGTTTCATGCGGCGGGCACGACCTCCGTACTAGAGCGATATCCTGGCGTATCCGAACCCAAGTTAAGCTGGCCCGGGGTCGCTCCCGTTGGCGGGACTGGAGGGACCTCGCAACCGCCTTACGGCTGTGTTATTCTGCGAGGTACCCCGTAACAGTGAACTGAGGGCTGCGTTCTAATGCGTAGAGACGTTCAGCCGGCCTCGGCGAGCGACGGCGATCTCATCTCAGAAGCCCAGGCCGGGAATTCGGAGGCCTTCGGGGAACTATACCGGCGCTACCTGCCCCAGATCTACGGATATATCCGTCTGAGGGTAGGAATGGAAAGGGACGCCGAAGATCTCGCGGAAATGGTGTTCTTGAAGAGCTTCGAGTCCATTCATCGGTATGAGGACCGGGGCGTTCCGTTCTCGGCGTTTCTTTACAAGGTAGCCCGGCACGCCGTCGTGGACAGCTATCGTTCCCGCCAGGCGCTCCTGCCTCTGGAGGAAGCCGAGAAGCATCCGGATGAAGCGCCTGGCACGGAGAGCTCGGTCATCGAGCTCGAGCAGAAGGCCGAGGCCCTGAGGGCGTTGAGCCGACTGCCTGAAAGGTATCAAGAGGTTATCCGCTTGCGAGTGCTCATGGACCTGCCGACCGAAGCCGTCGCCTCGTGGTTGGGAAGCACCCCGACTGCGGTGCGAGTTTTGCTTCACCGGGCGCTGAAGGCGCTCCGTCGGTCACTGGAAACGCGCGATGTCAAGGCCTGATCGATCCATCGAGTACGTGCTCGACCGCTGCCTGACCCGCGTCGAGCGAGGCGAGGCCACTCTTCCGCAGATCCTGGCGGAGTTCCCGGATCTGGCGGACGAGCTGCGGCCACTTCTGGAAACGGCCCTCCAGGCGCGCCGGGCGCGCCCGTCGCTTGTCCCTCGCCGGGATTTCCTGGCGTCATCCGAGCAGCGCGTGTTCAATCTCCTTCAGCACCGCAGGCGTGCGCGCGGGCCGAATGCGGCGCCTGCGCGTTCCCGGCCCCTCGGCCTCGGGCTGCGCTTGGCGCCGGCTCTCGTCGCGGCCGTCCTGGTCGCTGCGGTCGGCCTCGGCGGATTGGGGATCGTCAACGCCTCCGCCCAGGCTCTTCCCGGTGACGGCTTGTACATCGTGAAAAGGGGCCTGGAAGAGGTGCAGCTGGCCCTGACCTTCGATCCCGAGAACGAAGCGGAGATCCTCGGCGGCCTGGTGGATGAGCGCCTGCTCGAGATTCAGGCCCTCAGCTCGGAAGGCCGCATCGAGGACCTCGAAACGGCTATGCAGGGCTACGCCGTGGCGGTCGGGCGGCTGGCGCTGGCCTCGCACGCCGCGGGCGCCGGCGGACCGCAGAGCGTCCTCGACCAGATGACGCGCCACATCACGGTTCTCGAAGAGGTGCAGGCGCGCGTGCCCGAGCCCGCGCAAGAGGCCATCGAGCGCGCCATCGAGCGTTCGATCAACACCGAGGCCGATGTGCTGCCGGGGCCGACGCCTACCGCCGATCAGGAATGCATTCCAGGAAACGTGAACCCATGCCCGCCGACCATCGGCGAGCACGAGCTTCGTATGGCGGAACAAATCGCCAAGATCTACGGAGTGACGGCGGAGCAGACTCTGCTCACGTATCAGGGGGAATGTCAATTCGACTGGAACTGTGTCCGGACGTACTATCGGGAATTGACCAAGGGTCCCCACGGCAACAAGGACAAGCCAAACCCGCATCCCTAAGCCCGCCGCCGTGTCGGCGGATGTAATCCTGTACAATCACCCCGACGACCTCCCAGGTCGTCGGGTCGCTTTTTCCGAAGACCGCCCGAGTCTAGGCACCATAGACCGGAATCCCTCCAGGAGCCTCCGCCATGCCCGTCGACCTCCGTCACCGATCCTTGCTGAAATTGCTGGACTACTCCGCCGAAGAGATACGTGCCCTCCTCGACCTGGCGCGTGAGCTCAAGGCGGCCAAACGCAACGGCCAGGAAATCCCTCGACTCCGGGGAAAGAACATCGCCCTGATCTTCGAGAAATCGTCCACCCGGACACGTTGCGCCTTCGAAGTGGCGGCCTACGACCAGGGCGCCCACGTTACGTACCTGGGCCCCGAAGGCTCGCAGATCGGCCATAAGGAGTCGATGAAAGACACGGCTCGAGTCTTGGGCCGCATGTACGATGCGATCGAGTACCGCGGGTTCGCGCAGACCACGGTCGAGACGCTGGCGGAGTATGCCGGTGTCCCGGTCTACAACGGTCTGACGGACGAGTATCACCCGACCCAGGTCCTGGCGGATGTCCTGACGATGATGGAGCACTCCCCGAAACCGTTGGAGTCGATCGCCTACTGCTACCTGGGCGACGCGCGGTTCAACATGGGCAACTCCCTGATGGTGATCGGATGCAAGCTGGGCATGGACGTACGCCTCTGCTCTCCGAACTCCCTGTGGCCCAACCCGGAATTGGTCCAGACTTGCCGGGCCCTGGCCAAGGCCAGCGGGGCCCGGCTGATGCTGACCGAGAATGTAGCCGACGGCGTCCGAGGCGCGGACTTCCTGCACACCGACGTCTGGGTGTCGATGGGAGAACCGGCGTCCGTCTGGGAGGAACGCATCCGTCTGCTGCGTCCGTATCAGGTGAACATGGACGTCTTGCGCCAGACGGGGAATCCCGACGTCAAGTTCATGCACTGCCTGCCCGCGTTCCACAATCGTGAGACGAAGATCGGCGAAGAGACGTATCAGAAGTTCGGGGTGGAGGCGATGGAGGTGAACGACGAGGTCTTCGAGTCGAAGCACTCGATCGTCTTCGACCAGGCGGAAAATCGAATGCACACCATCAAGGCCGTGCTCGTGGCCAGCCTGGGTTGATCGGGCAAACGGCGAGATCGAGGCGAAATGGCCCTTCGTTCACCCCTTCTGACCGTCGTGCTCGTGGTGGGGGATGCGGGAACACGCCGGGGACTCGAACGCACGATGCATTCTATTCGTCACCAGTGTTTGATCGACCGCATGGAGGTGCTCATCCTCGACTGCTCCCCCGCCGGCACACCGCCTCTCCGGGGCGGCGATCATCCGAGCGTTCGCACGGTTCGCCTGCCTCGCGACCGAACGACCATGGCCCAGGCCAGGGCCGAGGGCGTGCGCCGGGCGCGCGCGCCGCTGGTCGCGTTTCTCGATGAACACTCCTTCGCCTTCGCCGGATGGGCGGAAACACTGGTCGAGGCACACCGCGGGCCGTGGGCGGCGGTAGGAGGGGAAATCTACAACCTGTCGTCGGCCACCGGGCTTGCCGATCCGATCTACCTGATGGGACACGGGTCGTGGCTGCCTCCTGCCCGCCGCGGCGAGGTCAACCTGCTCCCATCTCACGATACCTGCTACAAGCGGGACGTCCTGCTCGGCTACGGCGACGACCTGCCCGACCTGCTGATGGCCGAACCGGTCTTGATGTGGAGGCTGCGAGCCGACGGCTATCGTTTGTTCCTCGAACCCAATGTCAAGTCGGCGCACGGATACACGGTGAATCCGCTCACCTGGATCGCTTTCTTCAACTGGAGCCGCTGCCTGGGCTTTGCACGCTCCTACTATCTTGGCTGGCCGGCCTCTCACCGTTGGCTGCATGCTCTGCTGGCGCCGGTCCTTCCGTGGTTTCGCGTCCTGAGAATCGGCCTGTACCTGGTCCGGCGGTATCCGGCCCGACTTCCCACGTTCCTGGTCGGATGGCCCGTCATTCTGCTGGCGCAGTACGCCGCCGCACTTGGCGAAGCCGTCGGTCTGATCTTCGGGAAGGGCAACGCCGAGGTCCTGTTCACCCAATCTCACCTTCGGGGCTTGAGGTTGAGAGCGGAGTCGGGTTGAGGCCACCTCTTTGGTCGCGGCGAAAGAAATGAGCCCCGGCAGGGAATCGCCGGAACCCGAATTGAGCGTGGTCATCGTGGCCGGAAACTGGAGAGTCCGGGCGCGGCGTGCTCTGGAAAGCGCGCTGTCCCAGGAGATCCACGGCTCGCTCGAAGTCCTTGTCATCGATCTCGGCCAAGACCCGAACGCGCCTCTCCTCGAAGCGCCCGACCATCGGGTGCGAGTCATCCCCATGCCTCCGTCTGCTCACTTCGGGGAAGCCCGGGCGCACGCGGTACGGCTCGCCCGCGCGCCGGTGATCGCCTTCCTCGAGGAGCATTGCCGGGCCAGGCCCGGCTGGGCGTCAGGGCTGCTTGCCGCGCATCGCGAAGCGTGGGCATGCGTGGGTTCGACGGTGTACTCCATGAATCCCGGCGTGGGCTGGAGCGACGCGGTCTACCTGTTGGGATACGCGCAGTGGATCCCTCCGGCTGTCGCCGGTGAGGCGGCGGCCGCCGCGGCCCATAACAGCAGCTACAAACGCGCCAGCCTCGAGCCTCTCATGGATCGACTTCCGCTGCTCCTGCTGCTCGAGCCGCTTCTCCAGCAAGCCCTCGTCCAGCGCGGCGAACGCATCTTCTTCCAACCGTCGTCCGGATTCGAACATCAGAACGAAACCAACTTGAGATCTCTGCGCGTCTACTACTGGTGGAACCGCTGCCTCGGCCGAGAACGATGGGCGGCGCAGCCGGCCCTCTTCGTTCGCAAGCTGATCTACACGTTGCTGAGCCCCCTGGCGCCGTGGGTGCGGTCGCTGCGAGACCTGACCCGGCTGTGGCGCCGCAGACGGGAGCTGGCGCAAAGGTATCTGTACCATCTGCCGCGCATCCTCGTCCTGCACTACGTCGCTACGCTCGGGCTGGTGGTGGGATCCTGGACGGGAGCCCCTTCGGACGATCTGCACTTCACGAATCTCGAACTTCGCGGGGAGACCGATCGCTGATGCGGCCTGCCTAGCGGCATCCCGCGCCTGCGCCAGCCATCTGCGATGATGGGAAAGCCGCGCCTCTCGATTGTCATCCCGGCCTTCGAATCGCATGCGACGGTGGCCGATTCGTTGAAGGCCATCGAGAAACAAGACCTCCAGGGCTTCGAGGTCATTCTCGTGGACAGCAGCCCGACGGACCGTGGGGCCGAGATCGTCGCTCGGCAATTCCCCGGGGTGCGCCTCGTCCGCCCCGCCGGGCGCCTGCTTCCACATGAGGCCCGCAATCTCGGTGTGAGCCACTCGAGCGCGGATCTGATCGTCTTCACCGACCCCGATATCTACCCTTCTCCGAGCTGGCTCGACCGGCTGGCGAATGCGCATGCACAGGAAGGCGGGTTGATCGTCGGTTCGGTGCTGTGCCATGGGCGGAAGTGGCTTGACGTCGGGACGCATCTGGCAAAGTTCGATCTGTGGCTCCCCGGCGGCTCCAGACGACCAATCGAGATTTCCCCGACGCTGAACTGCCTGTGCTCGCGGGACCTGTTCGAGAAGGTGGGCGGATTCCGCGGCGAGTTCGTGATCGGGGACACGATTTTCAGCTGGAATGTCGCCCGCGCCGGCTATCCGGTGACGTTCGAGCCCGGGGCCGTCGTCTGGCATCACCACATGGCGAGCTGGGGCTCGCTGTTGCGCGAGCGCTACGACCGAGGGGTGGAATTCGGCCGTATGCGCTCCCGGTTCGGCGGTTGGTCGTGGCCTCGCCTGGCGCTGCACTCTCTGGTGACGCTGCTTCCGTTGCGGTGGGCGGGGCTGACGATAAGAACCTTTCGCCACTCGGCGGCCGCAGGACTGCTCAACGACTTCCTTCTCACTCTGCCGATCACCTCGAGCGCACACGCGGCCTGGCTCGCTGGAGAGAGTCGCGGGTTTCTTGGCGAGCTGTGGCGGCGCGCCCGGCGTCGGCCGGCGGCATCAGGGCGATGAGACAGTCAGGACATTCTTGTCGGCGCCGAATGGTCCGGGTACAATCTCCGCGTGGTCTGCTGGGGTGGCTCAGGTGGTTAGAGCGGGCGACTCATAATCGCCAGGTCGAGAGTTCGAGTCTCTCCCCCAGCACTGGATAATGCCAACGACCTGCCGTGAGGCAGGTCGTTTCGCGTGCCCCATTGTCTTCAGGGAGCAGCCCCACGCGGACGCTAGCACACCGCTAGCAGAAGGCCGAACGGGTGTACGATGTCGGCATGGGACTGCTCGACAGGATCGAACGGGCACTGCGAGAGAACCCCGACGCCTTTCGGGGGAGCCATATCAGCGTGTGGGCGGCTGGGACCCGCGTTGGCTTTGTCGAGCGCCGGCCTGACGGCTCTTTGAGGGTGTCCGGCGAAGTCCCCCCGAGCGTAGAAGAGCAGGCCAAGAGGCTCCGGCCCGGGGAGTGGCTTGTGGTGGAGATCGCCCGCTGAGTCTCCCCCAAGGACTGGGCAATGCCAACGACCTGCCGCGAGGCAGGTCGTTTCGCGATGTCAACAAGGTGATGCCCAATCTTCCCCGCGCGGGGGATTGCCTCGGACTCTCCTTGTACTAGACTGATCCTGCACCACCGCCGCGCACCTGCCGGCTGTGACGCACCGCTCCCGCCCACCAAAACGCACCGAAGAACGTCTGCATCGGCGTGCAACTGCGACCGCATCGAGACAGCATGGAGACCGCACCCATGAAGACCGAGGATGTCTTTCCCCGCAAGTGGTTGTCGGGCGACGACTTGCCCCGCGACACCGCCGCCACCATTCATCACGTCGTGCTGGAGGAACTGCGCAACCCCAAGACCCACCGGCCCGAACGCAAGCCGGTGGCGTATTTCGTCGGCAAACGAAAGGCGCTCATCCTCAACCGTACGAACTGGATGACCCTGGCCGGCCTGTACGGGGACGAGTCCGACCGTTGGGCCGGGCACCGCATCGTGCTGGGAAGCGACGAAGTCGACTCGCCGCAAGGCCGTGTGAAAGCCGTTCGAGTTCGGCCGGTCAACCCCGACACGCTGGCCAAACCGCCGGCCGAGGCCCCGGAATCGGAGGAGGACGAGGAGCTGGAGGGAAGGTTCGATCTGCCTGTCCGGTAGCGCGGACGGTTGGGAGGCTGGCCAGCCGGCCCGGCTGGAATGCAGTCAGAACCAGGCGCGCTCGCGGCCGAGGCCATTCGGGAAACCTTAGGAGCCCCTGACTCACCTCCGGACCTTGGCTGGCCTGGCCAAAGGAGGTCCATGTGGATCGCAGTCCTGTCTTCGACCTGTTGCGCGCAGACGGTCCGTTTCCGGAGCACGCCGCTAGGCTCGCGACCTTCGGCCATTTCGTCGGTTCGTGGGACATAGATGGCATCTGGTTCCAAGCGGACGGATCTCGCAGAACCGGAAGGGGAGAGTGGCATTTCGCCTGGATCCTGGGCGGGGCCGGCATCCAGGATGTCCTCTTCGCCGCCGGCGGAGCGCCCCATCAATACGGATCGACCCTCCGTTGCTACGACAAAGCCATCGACGCCTGGCATCTCGCCTGGATGCAGCCGGCGAGCGGCGAATTCGTCAACCTGATCGGCCGCGCCGTGGGGGATCGGATCGTCTGCGAGTCGGTCGATCCGCCGCCTCGGCGCCGATGGAGCTTCACGGATATCACTCCGGACTCGTTCCGCTGGACGGGAGAGGTGTCGTACGATGAAGGAGCTTCGTGGTTCCTCGAGCAGGAGATGAGCGCCATCAGACGACGCGGCGCGTAGTCTGCCTTCGAGGTCGTCAAGAGCACAAGTCAGCGTGCGGAGGTGCGCTCAGGTTGCCCTTACCGTCCTGATGGAAGCCTTGCTCAGCGCGGCGGCGGCCCGGGCCAGCCCCGGCCTGAGGATCTCGGCCGCTCTCCAGAAAGCGACAGCCGCCATGCCGTGCGCCAGAACTGCGAAGAACGGAGGCGTCTCGCCCGTGTAGTACGTCCAGCAGGCGCGCGTCGTGCCCCATCGCTCGAGGAAATATCCCAGTCCCGCGCCGGCCAGGAATGTCAGCAATTGGGTTCGTGAGTTGGGTGGGGTGACCATCAGCACGATGGACAACGCCAGCGAGGCCAAGGTCGAAACCTGAGACCTCGTCGGCCAAACGAAGACCACCATCAGCAGAACGAACGTCCCCAGAACTCCGAGCTGGAGCACCCGGTACACGCGGTCGCGTCCTTGTGGGAGTACCTTGTTCAACCCTCGGACGATTCGATCGATGGACAATGCCGCAATGGGCCACGCGGGCAGGATCCACAGCGGCGGCCGCTCGGACGTGTAGTAAGTCCACAGCTGGGTCTGCGTTCCCCAGCTCTCGATCATGAGCCCGCCCGCCAGACCCACCAGGGCCAGCTTGGGGTCGTACCCCAAGTCCGCCCCCACCACGATCAATACCGACATGGCGATGAAGATGCCCACCAGCAGGAAATCCACCTGTCGCCACCATGGATAAGCGGGGTTGAAGCTTGCCAGGTATTCCTGTAGGAGCGGCCACCAGACATAGCCGATCAGCCCGATGGTGGCCAGGAACAGGCTGAGGAGAATGTAGCCTGAACGGCGCGTCCGGCGGGATCGTGGGGTGAAGTTGGCCGTCATGGGGGACGGAATGTACTCGAAGGAGTCGGGAGACGCAACCGACGTGGCCGATGCTACAATGCCGCCGTGCCGCTCAGCCTCTATCTCCACATCCCCTTCTGCACGACGCGATGTTCGTACTGCGACTTCAACACGTATGCCGGACTCGAGGACCGCATTCCGGCGTACGTCGAAGCGCTCGCCACTGAGATCGATCAGCTAGGCGAAAGGCTGCGCCGCGCGCCGGTCGAGGGCGAGAACCTGGCTGTGCACACCGTCTACTTCGGCGGAGGGACGCCGTCCCTGTTGCCGGCCGGGGCGACCCGCGGATTGCTGGCTGCGGTACGTCGTGCCTTTGACCTCGCTCCCGACGCCGAGGTCACTCTCGAAGCCAATCCGGGCAGCCTGACCCTCGAGTACCTGTGCCGGCTCCGAGAGTCAGGCGTCGATCGGCTCTCCATGGGCGCGCAGTCCGCTGTGCCGGGCGAACTCGCCCTCCTCGGCCGCACGCATTCGTTTGCCGACGTTGCGCAATCGGTGGAAAACGCGCGCGCAGCCGGTTTCGACAACGTCAGCCTTGATTTGATCCTCGGCCTGCCAAGCCAGTCGCTCGAAAGTTGGTCCACGACGCTCGATCGAGCCGTGGCCCTCCGGCCCAACCACCTGTCGGTCTACAGTCTGTCGCTGGAGTTCGGTACGCCGCTCCGGGCGTGGGTCGACCGCGGGATCGTTCCGGCGCCTGATTCCGATGTGGCCGCCGACATGTACGAACTTGCCGGCGCGCGACTCGAATCGTGCGGATTCGTTCAATACGAAATCTCGAACTGGGCCAGGCCGCGGCCCGGTGCTGATCTGGACGACTCCGTCGAGCGCGCAACCTTCGCCAGCCGGCACAACCTTCAATACTGGCGCAACCTGCCGTATCTGGGCTTCGGTGCGGGGGCGCATGGCTGCGCCCGCGGCTGGCGCTACGCAAATGTCCGCTCGCCCGATGCCTATGTTCGCGCCGTCAACTCAGGCCGCGAGACAGACCCACCGGCGAGCGGGGCGGTGGCCAGCCGCGAGAGTGTCTCCGAAACGACGGCCCGCGCCGAGACGATGCTCCTCGGGTTGAGGCTCACCCGCGAGGGCGTGGCCGCCTCGGCTTTTGCCGCCAGGCACGGCCTCAACCTCGAAACCGCCTTCGGTGAAGAGCTGCGCCGATTCCGTGATCAGGGTCTTGTGGAATGGAGCCGGGCCGGCGCGCGCCTCACGCCTCGAGGGCGGCTCCTCGGCAACCTCGTCTTCCAGGCATTTGTCTAGCGCCGCCCGCTCAGCCGGGGACCCGGTCACCGGGGCACCAAGGCACCAAGGCACCACGCGCGAGCTCGAGACTGAGGTAAGAAGTCTCCTAGCGGCTGGTGGCTGG
This sequence comes from Anaerolineales bacterium, assembly GCA_035693825.1. Lineage (GTDB taxonomy): Bacteria > Chloroflexota > Anaerolineae > Anaerolineales > E44-bin32 > MGOM01. The sequence goes on along the minus strand of DASSGB010000295.1, from coordinate 12,860 downwards.
AAGCTGGGTGCTAGCTGCTTCCTACTCGCGCTCCAGAATATGCGTCACGACCGTCGCGCCGCTGCCGCCGATGTTCTGCGCCATGGCAACGCGGGCGCCGTCCACCTGCGTGGACCCGGCCTCGCCCCGAAGCTGCTGAACAGCCTCGACGATCTGGTAGACGCCCGTCGCGCCGACGGGATGGCCACGCGCTTTCAAGCCGCCGCGGGTAGCCACAGGAATACGCCCGGCCACGCCGATCTGATCCTCGAGTCCGAGGCGCGGGCCCTGGCCCCGCTCGCAGAAACCGCAGGCCTCCAGCGACAGGACCGCCATGATGGAAAACGCATCGTGCAACTCGAAAAGATCGATGTCCGATGTCTGGATGCCGGCCTGGCGATAGGCGGCCGCCGCCGAACGTTCCGCGGCGGAAAGCCACAGCGGATCACGCCGGTTGTGAACCGCGATCGAGTCGGTGGCCACAGCCGAGGCCGCGAAACGTATCTTCGCTCTGTCCCTCGGCGCGCCGTCGGCGGCCAACACCACCGCCGCTGCGCCGTCCCCGATGGGGGAGGCGTCGAGCAGGTTGATCGGATCGGCGATCATGCGCGCCCGGGCATAGTCCTCAGCCGTGATCGGTTCGCGCAGGCGCGCCCAGGGGTTCGACACGGCGTTGGCATGGGCGTTGACCGAGAAGGGCGCGAAGTCCTGGTGGGTCCACCCATATTCGTGCATATAGCGGCGCATCAGGAACGCGTTCAGCGCCACGAACGAAACACCGTGATCGGCCTCCTCGTCCGCATCCGCGGCGGTGGCCAGCGCCGCTGTCGTCTCGTGACCGGGTGTGTCGGTCATCTTTTCGACCCCGACCACCAGCGCCGTTTGCATTTCGCCTGAGGCGATCGCCAGGAGCGCCGCTCGCACCGCCGATCCGCCCGACCCGCAGGCGGACTCGATCTTGACCGCCTCCACGCCTCGCAAGCCGATCCAGTCGGCGATGAGGGCCCCCAGGTGCATCTGACGATTCAGGGTCGGTGAGAGCATGTTGCCGACGAACACGCCGTCCAGCCGCTCCACTCCGGCATCCCCCAGCGCGGCGAAAGCGGCCTCGCCCGCCAGATCCTTGAGCGGCCGCTCCCAATGTTCGCCAACGGATGTCTGCCCGATCCCCAGGACGTGAACCGCGCGCATGGTGGACGTGAACCTCCCCGGCCGATTGTGTGTGCTGGACCTATCCAATCCTATCAAACCCGCAACGAAACCAGGTTTCCTCCTGGAAACCTGGTTTCGCATCGACCCGCCGACTCCAGGCCCGTGGTACAAACAGCCCGCACCGCCCATGAGGAGGGAATGTGGAACTAAGACTTGGTTTCATCGGACTTGGGCTGATGGGCAAATCGATGGCCAGGAATCTCCTCAAGGCTGGATTCCCCCTGACGGTGCATAACCGGAGCCAGGGCGCCGTCCGAGAGTTGGTCGGAGAGGGGGCGGCGGCCGGGGCGAACCCGCGCGCCGTCGCCGAAGCCTCGGACGTCTTGTTCACCTCGCTGCCCGACACGCCGGACGTCGAGCTCGTGATCCTGGGGCCCGACGGTGTCCTGGAAGGTGGGCGGCCGGGAATGATCGTGGTCGATCACAGCACGATCCGGCCGACGGCCGCCAGAGAGATTGCGCAGAGGCTGGAGGCTCGCGGCATCGACTTCCTCGATGCGCCCGTCTCCGGGGGAGACATTGGAGCGCGGCAGGCCACCTTGTCGATCATGGTGGGCGGTCGCGGCGAGGCGCTCGAGCGCGTCCGGCCGGCGCTCGAGGCGATGGGCAAGACCATCACGCACGTGGGTGAAAGCGGCGCCGGGCAGGTAGCCAAGGCCTGCAACCAGATCATGGCCGGCGCCCAGATGGTGGCCCTGGCCGAGCTGCTGATGCTGGCCCGCAAGTCCGGAGTGGATCCACGGAGAGTGATCGAGGCGATTCGAGGCGGCGCCGCCCAGTGCTGGACGATCGACGTCAAGGCGCCGCGGTTGTTCCAGGGCGAGCGCGGCCCCGGCTTCAAGGCTCACATGATGCACAAGGACCTAGCGATCGTGCTGGAGACGGCGCGCACCTACGGCGCCCCGATGCCGACCACCGCCGTCAACCAGCAGCTGTACCTATCGATGATCCAACAAGGCATGGGCGAACTGGACAACTCCGCCGTCATCGGGGTTCTGGAGGAACTCGCCGGCGCGCACTTGATGGAAGACTCGCCTACAGGATAGCCAGCCCTTCGCGGAGCGTCGGGTACGTCAGCTTTCGGACGAGTTCCCGGCGCATCCGGCGCGTGTCGGACACGTGCGGCACCATCCCAATGCGGATGAAATCGCGCGTCAGCGGGGAAACCGTGCCGAGGAGAGCCGCGGCGACCTCGGAGGCGGCACCGGCCAGCGGAAACAGCGGCCGGGGCAATCGCCAGGCCGGCGGGCAGCCCCAATGCCAGGCCAGCGCATCGAGGAAGTTCTGCAGGGTCATGGGCAACTCGTCGCCGAGCAGGTAGACCCCGCGCGCCTCAGCCCGCGCGATCGCGGCTTCCACCGAACGCAGGAAATCCTGCAGCGAAAGCAGGTGAATCCACGTCGGCTCGGGCCACACGGCCATCAAGCGACGCTGCAGCAGCCACTTGCCGGCTTCAATCATCTTGACCCCTCGGCCATAGATCAATCCAGATCGCAGCGCCATGGCCCGGAGCCTCGTCCCGCGAGCCTTTTCGAAAAGAGTCCTTTCGGCCGCCAGACGCGTCTGCGCGTGGACGGAGATGGGACGGGCGTCCATCCGGCCCGTCGCCGGGCGATCCGGGGTCGTCGGGCCTTCCACGTGAGGGAAGCTGATCAAGATGAACCGGCGCACCCGCTCCTCGATCGCGGCCTCCACCAGGTTCGAGACGTAAGCGTGGTTCGTCGTGGGTAGGAACCGTTCGGGGCGGGGCGCGAACAGGACCCCGGCGAAATGCACGATGCAATCCACGCCCGTGCAGGCGCGCTCCAGCGAATCGGGCTGGCTGAGATCCGCGGCGATCGGTTCCACGCGCGGAGACGAAGACAGGTCGGCAGCCAGTGGGGTGCGGTGGGTCATCAGCCGCAGCCTGTGCCTGGAGGCCAGAAGATGCCGGGCCAGCGCCGATCCAAGATTCCCGGCGGCGCCGGTGATCAGGATGCGCATGTTTCACCCACTGGATGAGCTCCAGGCTTTGAGGCGCGCCGTGAGTTCAGGCGGCAGCCGATGGACGTTTCCCGAACACGACGCGAGCCAGTAAACAGCCGCGGCGTGCTCGAGTCGCTCGACATGAGCCACCGCCTCTTCGAGCGTCTCACCGTAAGTCAGGCTGCCGTGATGCGCAAGAAGGATCGCGCGGTGCGCGGCCACAAACGGACGAATGGCTTCCGCATCTTCAGGCGTGCTGGGCATCGAGATCTGCGTCACCGGCACCTCGCCCAGCGTCGCCACGATCTCGGGCAACACATCCACTGGGAACGGGATGCCGGCAACGGTCAGTGCCACGGCACACGGTGGATGCGCGTGCACGACCGCGCCTGCAGCGGCTACGCTGCGGTAGACCTCGAGGTGCATCGGCGCTTCGGTGGACGGGACGCGCCCCGCGCTCCCGGGCAAGGGCCGGCCTTCGAGATCGATCACGATCAGGTCGCCGGACTCTATGCGTCCCTTATTGGCTCCGGCCGGCGTGATGAGGATTCGATCCTCTCCCAGTCGGATTGAGAGATTCCCATCGCTGGCCGTCACGAGTCCGTGATCGAAGAGCCGGCGTCCGGCTTCGATGATCTGGCGCCGCAGGGAGTGTTCAGAGGGAACCGGCGTTCGTGACAATCGTCGCCTCGTGGAAAGCGAGCCAATTCTAGATCACCCCGGAGGCCACGTGGAAAAGCGATCGACCGCCGTCCTGAGCTTGTCGAAGGACGGCGGTCGATGGTCGGGGCGGGCGGATTTGAACCGCCGACCCCCTGCACCCCATGCAGGTGCGCTGGACCGGGCTGCGCTACGCCCCGACGCTTCCTTGGAATTATACCAATTCGAACGGACTGGCGCCTCGCGCCGGTCGTAATTGGCTTGCGACAACCTCCTGAGCCTGGCGCTGCTCACCCGCGCGCCTACAATACCAGCCGTGAAGGCCCTGCAGCGCCTGATGAGGATCCTGCGTGATCCGACGTGGGAGGGGATGGTCGGCCTCGTGGCCCTCGGCAGCGTGTGCGTCGCGGCTGTTCTTGTCACGAACATCCTTTCCTTACGTCAGGATGCAGTCGGCCAGGTTGCCTCAGGGATCTTGATGTGGATGGGCCAAGTCGCGACCCTGCCCCTGTGGGCGGTGCTGGCCATATCTCTGCTTGCGCTTTTTGGCTTGGGCTCGGCCATCCTACCGGCCATAAGGAGGAAGAGGCCTCAGGCTGATCGGGCTGCGCCAAAGTCAACCATGCACAAGCGCTGGGGGGTGTGGTGGAGGTATCCCACCCCCGACAACTGGATCGGCGGACCGTACTGCCCCGTGCACAGGCTGGAGATGGAAGTCGAGCAGCCGCGCTCACAAAGCGATTGGTGTTTCGTTTTCAAATGCCGCGGCACCGAGAAGGACGAGCCGCATACGATCAAGGGCCCGGGAGCCGATCAAGTCAAACGCGGGGGCCTCCGCAACGAGCCGGACATCCACAGGGATGTGATGGACCGCATCAGTGCGGAGATCGCACGAAGGGAGGCGATGGAGAGGGAGGAAAGACGGGGCCGACACGGATGATACCGTTGCCCCGTCCTCCTGAATGGCTGGCGCCTCGCTTCGGCGGTCGCCGAGCTCCCGCCTCGCTCAGCGCTCTCTAGCAGATCAGGACCTCGCACTCGAAGCTGTCGTGCGCCGCGGGCTACATCTCGGCGAACTTCGCCACCACTCGCGCCGTGTGGCGCACCCCGTTGACGAAGTTCTCGATCACCAGATTCTCGTTGGGCGCGTGCACCTGGTTTCCCGGATAGCCCACGCCGACCGTCGCCACCGGCACCTTGAGATCGTGCACGAAGGCATGGTTGGGCCCCGAGCCGCCCGACATGGGCGTGATGAGCTGCGGCCGGCCGTAGACCTCCGCCGCGCTCTGCACGACGAGCTGAAGGAAGAGATCGTCCGGATCGGTCCGCGCCGGCGGCTCGCTGCCCATGTCGGTGATCTGGATGTCGGTGAAGCCTTGACGGTCGAGATGCATCCGCAGCTGTTGGAGCACATCGTCCGGATGCATATCCGGCACGAGGCGGAAATCCACCTTGGCGCTGGCGTTCGCCGGCTGCACCGTCTTGCTGCCGGGTCCCTGGTAGCCGGAGTTCAGGCCGCAGATGGTGCAGGTCGGGGTGAAGATGGCTTCGCGCCGCAGTTCGACTCCGCCTGTGAGCCCCTTGATGAATCCCTTGAGCCCATATCGCGTCAGGAGCTCCTCGGATTCATCGGGCAGGAGCGCCAGCAACTCCATGTCGCGCGCCGTCGGGGGACGGACCTTGTCGTAGAAACCGGGGAGACGGATGCGCTCGTCCGGGCCCTTGAGGCTGTTCAGCGCCCACGTCAGCCGCCAGGCCGCGTTGGGGAAGATCGAACCTCCCAGGCCGGAATGCGCGTCCTGGCTGGCCGTCTGAACGGTCAGCTCGACGTAGGTAATCCCGCGCAATCCCGCGTACTGGATCGGAGTGCCCTCATGGTCGACGCCGCCGAACTCCCACAGGCACGCGTCGGCCGCCAGGAGCTCCTTGTGTCCGCGAACGAACCCCGGCAGGGTCACGCTGCCGGTTTCCTCTTCTCCTTCAATCACGAACTTGATGCGGCAGGGAAGGTCGGCTTCCATCGCCAGCAGTGCGTCCAGGGCAGCCAGGCGGCATTCGATATGGCCCTTGTCATCGGAGACCCCGCGCGCATACATCTTTCCGCCGCGGATCGAAGGCTGGAAAGGCGGCGTGTCCCACAGCTCGAGAGGCTCGGGAGGCTGAACGTCGTAGTGGTTGTAGAAAAGCAGAGTGCGATCGCCGCTGCCCGGCCTGTCGCCGTAAACGATGGGCCACCCCGGCGTCTCGAAGATCTGGACTTTGAAACCTCGCCGCTGGAGCATCTCCGAGACGAGCGCGGCGCACTCGCGGATGCCCTCGCCGCTGGCCGAGACGCTCGGTTGCGCACACAGCCGGCCCAACTCCGCCAGGCTGGCCTCGAGCTGGGCGCGGATCGTCTGGTCCACCTTGTGGAAATCCGTCATGGGGAAACCTCCCGGCGAGGAGAAAGGACGAGGTGGGGATTATAGGCCGGATGGGTCGAGTGAGGTTCGCGGTTCGCATCTATAATCCGCAGGACGCGGAGGGCGCATGCGCATTTACGACATCTCCGTCGATATCACGCCGGACATGCCCGTCTGGCCCGGCGACCCGGACGTCGTCCTGAATCGGGTTTCGTCCATCGCCGACGGGGCCAACGCCAATGTTTCGCACCTGGAATGCGGCGTCCATATCGGGACGCACGTCGACGCCCCGCTGCACTTTCTGGAAGGCGCCGGCGCGGTCGAGACGATGTCTCTCGAAGCGTTGACCGGCCGGGCGCACGTGGTCGACATGCGCAAAGCCGAGGTGATCGACTCCAGGGCGCTGCAGCAGGCGCGCATACCCGGCGGCGTGCGGCGGGTCCTCTTTCGCACGCGCAATTCCGACATCTGGCGTCGCGGCGAGAAGGAGTTCCGCAAAGACTTCGTCGCCGTCAATGCCGACGGCGCGGAATGGCTGGTCCACCGGAAGATCCGCCTGGTGGGGATCGACTACCTGTCGGTCGCTCCATTCGGCAACAGCCGCCCCACGCACGATGTCCTGCTGCGGGCGAAGGTGGCGGTGGTCGAAGGCCTCGACCTGAGCCGCGTGCCGCCGGGCGCCTATGATTTCTACTGCCTGCCCCTCAAGCTCATCGGCAGCGACGGCGCGCCGGCGCGCGCGATCCTGATCCACGCCTGATCCGCGAGTCACCTGGAGGCTCCGCATGACACTCCCCGTCACGGCACTCATCGGCGTTGCAGGAGTGCTGTTCCTGCTGCTGGTCGTGGCTTTGATCGGCCGCGCGGCTCGATCGGTCTCGTCCGCGGCCGCCGCGCCCTCGAAGACGGCTCAAGCCTCGCTTTCAAAGCCGAATGAATGGGAAGCATCGGCGCCGAGCGAGGCGATCGAGGAGCTCGTCAACCAGGCGCTGGTGCGCGCCGGCATGGGGAACACACGCGTGGACTTCGCCACGGCCCACGACGGATCGCTCGATATCTGGGTCGGCGACGAGCGCTATCGTTCCGTCGACGAGATCCCGGATGCGCGCATCCGCCAGGCGATCTCCGAGGCCGTGGCCGCCTTCAACCGGTGAGCGGATGTCATCCGCCTTCGATCTGACGGGAATCTTTCCGCCGATCCCGACCCCCTTCGAATCCGACGGGCGTCTGGCGTTGGGCCGGCTGAGGGAGAACCTGCAACGGTGGGATTCTCAGCCTCTGCGCGGCTACGTCGTGGGTGGATCCAATGGCGAGTTCCCGCTGCTCACGCTCGAGGAGCGGGTCATGATGGTTCGCGCCGCCCGCCAGGCGGCCTCGCGCCACCGGCTGATCCTCGCCGGCTCGGGCATGGAGTCGACCCAAGCGACGATCGAGCTCACGCGGCGCATGGCGGAGGCCGGGGCCGCGGCCGTGCTGGTTGTCACACCAGGCTACTACCGTGGCCGGATGACCGCCTCGGCGTTGGTCCAGCACTACTCGCAGGTGGCCGAGGCGTCGGCGGTGCCTGTCGTCCTGTACAACGTTCCGGCGAACACGGGGGTCGACCTGCCGGTGGAGGCGGCGGTCGAGCTCTCCCAGCACGCGAATATCGCCGGCATGAAAGAGAGTGGAGGGGACGTCACGAAGATCGGGCGGATCCTGTCCGGGTGTGCGCCCGGCTTCCAGGTCCTCGCGGGATCCGGCGGATTCTTCCTGGGCGCCCTGTCGGTAGGAGCTTCCGGGTGCATTGCGGCGCTGGCCAATATCGCCGCCGCGCCTCTGGCCGCGCTCGTCGAGCGATTTCATTCCGGCGATCGGGATGGCGCCCGCCAGCTCCAGCAGAGTCTGATCGAGGCCAATGCCGCGGTGACTTCCCTCTACGGCGTGCCTGGATTGAAATCGGCCCTGGATCTCTTGGGATTCTATGGAGGTCCCGTGCGCTCGCCCCTGCAGCCCTTGCCGGAAGGCGATCGGGCGCGACTGGCCGAGATCCTTCGCCGGGCGGGAATCCTCTCGCGCCCGCCGAGTTCAGAGTTGGCCTGAGCTTCCCCAGCTTTGCAGCAGCTTCTGGTATTCGGGATCTTCGTATCGTTCCAGCTGGAAGGCCGCCGCGTGCTTTGGGAGCTGCGTGTTGGTCACCCATGCCGCTAACAACTCGCCCGCGCCCGCGGCCGCCATCAGGCCGAAGCCCGACAAAGCGCCGATGACGAACGAGCCTTCGACCGGCAGCGGCCCGATCAGGGGCCGGTTTTCACGCGTCTTGAGGTAATACCCTCCGTCGACATAGGGCCTCGGCGGCCGGCCGAAGTAGGCCTGGAGCCCGGGGATCATCGTCGACAATCCGCGCAGAGCAATTTCCGGCAGATACGGGTCCACCGGCGCCGGGAAGACCGGCTCCACCGGCTGGGTGTGGTAGGTCCACAGAATGAGGATGATGGGGCTGTCGTCCGGGCCCTCCGGGCGCGCGTGCACGCCAGAGGGGAACTCGTCCAGCATCCAGCGCGTCGCCTCCGACGATTCGAGCTCGGCCGCCTCGGCCTCGGTCCACGGGAGAACCTGCGGGTCGGCCCAGATGAGCAGCGGTGCATCACGCGGCACGATACCCAGGGGATCGGCCATCGCCACTTTGGCGTGGTATTCCGCGAACACCGGCAGCGACACTCCCAGCTGAGCTGCGGCGCGGGGCAACAACGGTCCGGCAGCGACGACGTAGGTGCGCGTGTCGATTTCGATCTCGCCTTCGGCTGATGAGGCCTTCACACGCGCGACGCGGCCCGCCTCGGTCTCAACGGCCTCGATCCGCGCTTGAAGCACCCGCGCGCCGCGTGCGCGCGCTTCCTCCAGCCAATACATTCCCAGCTGCTGCGCACTGAACCAGCCGCACCGGCGGGGATGGATGGCGGCCACGGTTTGAGGGCTGAGATACGGGAATTCTCGACGAAGCAGCCCGGGATCCGTGATCAGATCCGAGCCGTCGGGCTGACCTTTGTATCCCGCCGCTGGCGACCGCTGATAGTCAGGATCCTCGGGGCGACCTCGGTGCCATCGCATCGAGCCGGCCCCAAGGTCTGCCGCTTCCCGACCGGCGGCCTCGAGCTGTGGGATTCGCGCCGGATCGCCGGTGGCGAAGAGATAGCCTCGACGATTCAGGTGAAACACGTTTCCACTTCGCTCGGCATGTGAGTCGAGCAGGTCGATGCTGCGGTTCATCAGGGAAACCATGGCCTCGCCCGGCCCCGGCCACCAGTTGCGGTAGCACTCCGTCGATTTGTCGCTGGTGAGGCTGAGGGGCGGACGCTCGTCGATCAGCAGGATGTCGCGGACGCCGTGCACACAGGCCAGGTGATAGGCCGATGCGATCCCGGCGATCCCCGCTCCGCAGATGACGACATCCGCCGTCAACCTCGTCATGGGGTGGGGCGGTCCTCCGGCGCATCCACCAGAGACTGAAGGTCGACGTCCGATCGCGGCCGAAGCACCACCCCCTGACGCAAACGTTCTGCGAACTCCGCCAACCGTTCTCCTTTCGGGCCGACCGGCAAATCCGGAGCGACCTCCGCCAGCGTAACGGCAAGGTAGGCTCGCTGCGTCACCTCGCCATCCACGAAGTCGTCCATGGCAACGAGGTCGAGATCGATCGTCCGCGGGGCAAACTTGTCTTTCGTGCGGACGCGCCCAAGCTGGGCCTCGATCTGCCTCAGGCGAGCCCGAAGGCCGTCGGCTTCGTCTTCAGTGTCCAGGCGGACCGCCGCGTTGCAGAAGCGAGGCTGACCTGCAGGCCCGACGGCTTCCGACTCGTAAGCCGCCGAAACCCGGCCCACGCGGCCAAGCCGCGAAAGGGCGATGAGCGCCAAAGGCAAGTAGCGTTCAGGCTGGAGGTTGGAGCCGAGGGACATGTAGGCCGGCCGCATGACGCCAACGCGGAGATCTAGCTCAAATCCCCGGCCGAGCGTTCGATTTCGATGCCCACCGATCGTGCGAACCGCAGCGCGCCCGGCTTTTCGACTCGGACGCGCGCGCGTTCGACGCCCGGCTCGGCCAGGCATAGCCGGGCAATGTCGCTGGCGAGGGCCTCGACGGTGTATCGCCGGGCGGTCTCGACGTGGGCAATGACCTTCTTGGTGATCGTCCGGTAATTGACCGTGTCGGCAATATCGTCCGAGGCTCCGGCGCGGCGAAGATCGGCGAACAGTGTCAGATTGATCAAGATGTCCTGCGGTTGCTCGCGTTCCCAATCGTTGATCCCGAGGACGCCGCGTACCAGCAGGTCGCGAATCTGGATTTCATCCGTCATGGGGTTTCTGCCGGCACGAGGCGCCGGCCTCCGTCCAGGGTCAGGATGGTGCCGGTGACGAACGAAGGTCCCGCGAGCAGGAAGAGCAGCGCCTGCACGGCCTCCTCGACGCGTGCCCAGCGCGCCAGCGGGACGCTGCGAATCGCCGAATCGCCGCCTCCATCGGAAGGTGGCAGAACCGCGCCCAGGGCCAGGCCATTGACTCGGATCGTCGGAGCCAGGGCGAGCGCAAGCGATTGCGTCAGGGCGGCCAGCCCGGCCTTGGCGATGGTGTAGGGAAGATGATCGGCGCCGGGACGAAGGGCTCGCCAATCGAGGATGTTGACGATGGTGCCCTCGCCGCCCGAGCGATGCCGGGCGAACGCCTGTGCCAGAAGGAATGGCGCTCGAAGGTTGATGGCCATGTGGCGGTCCCAGGCCTCGGCCGTGGTTCCCTCAACGTCCAGCGCCTCGAAGATGGCGGCACTGTTGATGAGCCAGTCGACCTCACCCACGGCCTCAACGGCCCGGCCGATGAGAGCCTCGGCCTCGCCGGCCTTTTCCAGATCGCATTGGAGGGTTACGGCCCGAACGCCCATGCCCCGGGCGCGGCGTGCCGTTTCCTCGGCGCCTTCCGCCGAGCCTCCAAAGTGGACCACCAGGTCCGCACCGCCCGCGGCCAGTCCTTCGGCAAAGGCCCGGCCCAACCGGCGGCCGGCTCCCGTCACCAGAGCCGTATGGCCGTGGAGATCCCACGTCGAAAGCATGCGGCTATTCTATCCGCGACCGAAGTCGGCTCCGTGGTACGATGAATCCTCCGGAGGCTCCTATGCACAACATCGAAGCCGCAGCCGAACTCCTCGACGGCGTCGGAGTCGCCAAGCCGGAAATCGAGCAGGCGGTCCGTACGTTGCTGGAAGCATTCGGCGAAGACGTCTCTCGCCAGGGCCTTGATCGGACCCCGGAACGCGTGGCCCGCATGTACGACGAACTCCTCGCCGGTTATCACGTCGATCCGCATGCGATGATCAACGACGCCGTCTACGACGTCGGCTACAACGAAATGGTCATCGTGCGCGACATCGAGTTCTACAGTCTGTGCGAACATCACCTGCTTCCGTTCCTGGGCCGGGCCCACGTGGCGTACACGCCCTCCGGCAAGGTCATCGGGCTGTCGAAGATCCCGCGCATTGTCGACCTGTTTGCCCGGCGCCTGCAGGTGCAGGAACGCATGACCCGCCAGATCGCCGATTTCCTCCAGGCGGCCATTCATCCCTTCGGGGTGGGGGTCGTGGTCGAGGGGCTGCATCTGTGCGCCATGATGCGCGGGGTCAAGAAGGCCAATGCGCGCATGGTGACCAGCGCCATGAGCGGGTCGTTCTCAGAGAATCCGCTGACGCGCCAGGAATTCCTCGACCTGATCGGCAAGAGCACCGGACCGATCCTTGCGTAGGTCGTCAGTCATCAGTCTTCAGGACTGACGACTGACTGATGACTGAAAACTGATGATTCCCATGGATCTCGAACTGCGCGAGAAGGTGATGGCGGAGCTCGAGCGGGCCGGTCGGGCCCGTCGTCGCGGCAACGAGGGACAGGCGCGGGTGTGCGCTCGTCGCGCCGCCGGCTGGTCGCTGCAGGCCTACTATCGCCTGCGTACCGGTCAGCCTTCGCCCGAAAGCGCCCTGTCGCTGCTCCGATGGTATCGCTCCGATCCGACAGCTCCCGAGCCCCTTCGGCGCGCGGCCGAGCGGCTCACGGCGCGCGTGACCGAGGCGTTCCGTCTTCCGCATGCTGAAGATCCCCTCCGCGACGCCTGCCATATTGTCGAGGCTCATCTCGGGTTGGAGGGCGCCGGAGGGGCGGAGCAATAATCGGCGCAACGCTGGGTGGAAGCGCCGGTACTGAAGGAAGGCTGCCGACATGAAGATTGGCCTTGCCCTGGGCGGCGGAGGCGCGCGAGGCCTTGCCCACCTGGGGGTGCTCAAGATCCTCGAACGCGAAGGCTTCGAAGTCGCAGGCGTCGCCGGCACGAGCATGGGAGGCGTGGTGGCCGCCGGCTATGCGATCGGCAAGACGGTCGAGGAACTCTCACGCTGGGCGGAGCAGGCGATGCACCGCGGCCTGTTTCGCTCGCGGCCGCGGGAGGCCTCGCTGCTTGGAATCGAGCGGATTCGCGCGGTGCTGGCCGAGCTGTTGGGCGATCAGACCTTCGACGGGCTGCCGCGGCGCCTGGCGCTGACCGCCGTCAACCTGGAGACCGGGCACGAGATCGTTCTCTCGGAGGGCCGGATCCTCGACGCCGTGATGGCGACGATCGCCCTGCCGGGCAT
>DASSGB010000294.1:0-15526 GCA_035693825.1 Anaerolineales bacterium | reverse complement strand
ACAGATTTCCGCCGATCGACTCGGAACTTCGATCGTCCTGCTCACGGCCTACGACGACGTGCAGCAGGTGCTGCATGCCTTCTCGGCCGGGGCGGCTGCCTACTGTTCCAAGGACATCGAGGCCGGCAAGCTGGTGGATGTCATCCGTCACGTGGCCCGCGGCTTCTACGTCGCCGGCGATCAGGTGTACGACGAAGCCGGCCTTCAGCAGTGGCTGTCGCGGGGCGTCGAGACGACGCGCCGCCCCCACCTCGAGGGCGACGTGGAGGCCTTCGCTCCCCTGTCGCCGCGTGAAATGGAAATCCTTCAGTTCGTCACGCGCGGCCTCAGCAACAAAGAAATCGCCTCGAAGCTGGGCATCAGCCATCAGACGGTGAAGAACCACATGACGGCCATTCTCCATAAACTCGACGTCGAAGACCGGACTCAGGCCGCGGTCTACGCACTCCGGCACGGCTGGGTCCGGCTGCAGGACACGCGCAAGTAGGCGGGGGGGGCGATGGCGGACAGGAAGGGTAAGGACGCCAAGGACGCCAAGGAGGCCGAAGCCCAAGCCTCGCCTCTGGAGGCGTACCTCGAGGCCACGCGAACCGAGCTGACCCAGGTCCGCAACCAGGCGAAGGAGATCACCCTGCTGGTCGAGCAGAGCCAGGGCGAGGTCGACAAGCTCGTTCAGCGCAACGCCTCCATCACCGCCCAGCTGCACATGATCCAATCGAATTTCGACACCGTGCCGCGCGAGGACATCCGCTCGGCCTACGAGGCCGCCCAGGACGCCCAGCAGCGACTGTTCACGATGCGCGGCCAACTCGAGAAGCTGCAAAGTGATGAGAAGAATCTCAAGCGTTACGCCGACTACATCGTGCGCACGCTGCAAGTCCTCGAAGGCGGGCCGCAGGTCGAAGTGGCCGCTGGTGGAGACGATCGCGGCACGCCTGTCGAGCAGCTGATCGAAGCGCAGGAGGAAGAGCGCCGCAAGCTCTCGCGCCAGATTCACGATGGGCCGGCGCAGTCGCTGTCGAATTTCATCCTGCAGGCGGAGATCGCCTTGCGGCTGTTCGACTCCGACACCGAGAAGGCGCGCGAGGAGCTCACCAACTTGAAATCGGCCGCGGCCGCGACCTTCTCCCACGTGCGCGACTACATATTCGATCTGCGTCCCATGATGCTCGACGACCTGGGCCTCGTACCCACGGTCCGCCGATACACCGAGGCCTTCAAGGAAAAGACGGGCCTCAACCTGAGTCTGGTGATCACCGGCTCGGAGCGGCGCTTGGAGCCCCACCGGGAGGTCTTGGTGTTTCGGGCGATTCAGGAGTTATTGGGGAACGTGCGCGAGTATGCACAGGCCACCCAGGTCAAGGTGACCCTGGATATCGATGATCATCAGGTCCGGGCCTCGGTCGAGGACAACGGCAAGGGGTTCGATCCGGAAGCTCTCCAACCGAAGGACGGGGAAGGCCGCGGCCTCCTGCGGCTGCGCGATCGGGTATCGCAGGCGGGAGGATCGGCGGAGTTCGACAGCCAGCCGGGTAAAGGCGCGCGGATCTCCATCCTCCTTCCAACTTCCAGCTAACCACGCCGGTTGGTTTGGCATGGTTTGATATCATCCCTACCCCCTCGGTCCTATTGTCCGGCTGAGTGCCGCTTTCTATAATGAGACTGCCCTGGAGCGGAACCAGGGCGATTCTGACACAGAAAGGAGGTGAACGTGATGCTGTACGCCCCGAAGGAGAAAGGCCAAGGTCTTGTCGAGTACGCTCTGATCCTTGTTTTGGTCGCTGTCGTTGTGATCGTCATTTTGGCGCTGCTCGGCCCGGCCATCGGCAACGTCTTCAGCAACATTGTCAGCTCGATCTAGCGGGCGGCCGGGATCGAAAGTCCAGCCACCGACGACGGGAGCCCTATCCAGGATAGGGCTCCGTTCGTCCTGTTCGGGAGCCAGGCGGGGTGCGGGAAGGCCATCCGCTTGACAATTATTGACGAAGGGGTATGATACCCGCGCCAGCCGGCCCGGCCCGCTCTTAGCGACCGGCACGAAGGAGGAAGCATGCGCCGTGGGCGATTGCTGATCATGTTGGCCTTCATCCTTCTCATGGGGGTGGCGGCGGTTTACCTCGTGCTCCGCCGGCTGTCTGCGCCTCCCACGACCACCGGGGAAGGCACGCCAGTGGCCCCCGACGTCGCCTTCATCGTGATCGCCGCCCAGGACATCTCGCGCGGGTCGGTGATTCCTCCGGACGCGGTCATCACCGCGCCGTTCCCGGCCGATTCGGTCGTGGAAACCATGCTGACCGATACCGGACAGGCCGTCGGCTATCGCGCCCGCATGGACATCGCGCGCGGTCTCCCGGTCACCCAGAACATGATCACCCTGACGCCCGGCGATGTTCTCGCCACCGGGTCGGATGCGGCCCTGGTCATTCCGCCAGGCATGACGGCGATTTCCATTCCCATCTCGCGCCTGTCGTCCGTCGGCTACGCCCTGCGCGACGGGGACCAGGTGGACGTGCTGGCGAGCTTCCTGATTGTCGACCTGGATCCCGATTTCCAGACGATTCTGCCGAACGAAACCCTGGCCCTCATCGGCGCCGACGGGGTCAACCTGACGGCCTTCCTGTGCACCGAGGTGAAAGCCGGCGAGCGCGGCCTCGAATGCATCAACCCCGCGCCGCCACCCTTCGGTCGCCTGGACGTCGAGGCCGAGAGCCAGCAGCCCCTGTTCGCCAAGCCGCGAGAAAGCCAACGACCTCGACTGGTAACCCAGCGCCTGATCGACTACGCCACCGTCCTGCACATCGGCACCTTCACGCTGGAAGAAGAGGAACAGGCGGCCTCGGCTGTGCCGGTGCCCGCCCAGGGCGTGGGCGCGCCGGGGGCCCCGCCGCAGCAGACCACGACGGTCACCATCCGCCCGCCGGACATCGTCACCCTGATCGTCACGCCGCAAGATGCCCTAGCCCTGAACTGGGCCGTGAAGTCGGGCGTCGATCTGGAGTTGACCTTGAGGTCTCCCGGCGACACCACCGTGGAAGATACGACCAGCGTGACGTTGCAGTACCTGGTCGACAACTATGACATCGCCATTCCGTCGAAACTGTCGTACGGCGTTGAGCCGCGGATCGACAAAATCGTGCCTCCGGTGCTGCCCAACGACACGCCGGTGGCCGCGCCCGCACCGCAATAAGCGGGCCGTGAAGGGACGCGCATGCCGCCGGCCTCGGCTGATACTATTCGCCTTCTGATCGTCGACGACATCGCCGAGACGCGCGAGAACCTGCGCAAACTGCTCCAGTTCGAGTCCGACATCGAGGTCGTCGGCGCGGCGCGCACCGGCGAGGAAGCGCTGCAGCTGGCGCGCGACACGCAGCCCGACGTCGTCCTGATGGACATCAACCTGCCCGACATGGACGGCATCTCGGCGACCAAGACTCTCCTGGAAGATGTCCCCTTCGCCCAGATCGTCATCGTCTCGATCCAGAACGACGCCGACTACCTGCGCCGGGCGATGCTGGCCGGCGCCCGCGGCTTCATCGCCAAGCCGCCATCCGGCGACGAGCTCATCTCGACCGTGCGTCAGGTGTCTGAGCACGCGCGGGAAATGCGGAGCAAACTCGCCCGGCCGGTCCAGCCGGTCGGTCCCACGCAGGGTACGCCGGGCTTCCCGGGCTCCCACCGGCCCGAGGGCAAGGCCATCGTGGTGTACAGCGCCAAGGGCGGCGTGGGTTGCACCACGCTGGCGACCAACCTGGCGCTCGGCCTCAACGCCGAGGAAACGCCGACCGTCCTGGTCGATGCCAACATGCAGTTCGGCGACGTGTCGGTCTTCCTCAACCTGCAGGTGAAGAACTCCTTCGTCGACCTGGCCTCGCGGGCGGAGGAGATCGAGCCCGAGCTGGTCGAGGAGATTCTGATGCGGCACGAGTCGGGCCTGCGCGTCCTGGCCGCGCCGCCGCGCCCGGAGATGGCCGAAGAGATTCACGCCGAGCAGGTGCGCAAGGTCCTTCAGTATCTGAAGCGCAGTTTCGCCTACGTCGTCGTCGACACCAGCCGCGCCTTGGACGACGTGACCCTGGCGGTGCTCGACGTGGCCGACGTGATGGTGGTCGTGGCCACGCCGGAAATCCCGGCGATCAAGGATGCCCGCTTGCTGTTCGACGTGCTGCTGGCTCTGGAATTCCCGCGCGATCGGGTCTTCTTCGTCTTGAACAAGATGGACCGCAAGTCCGGCATCACGGCCGAAGCCGTGTCGGAGAACCTCAAGCGCCCGGTGGACGGAGAGATTCCCGTCGACGAAAAGACGGTGACGGCCTCCGTCAACCGGGGGGTGCCGTTGCTGATGGGTGACCGGAGTCGGCCTCCCGCCCGCAATATCCTGGATCTGGTGGCGGCCTTGAAGCAGAGGTTGTTGGCGTCTCAGCCTGAGGAGGCCGAGGCGCGCGAGCCGGAGCGGCCGCGGCTGTTCAGCCGCTGAGTCGGTAAGCCGTTCGCCCCCCGGGCGGGCGCCCGCAGGGCGTCGGCCCAGACGGGGGTGGGGCGGAGGCCGCAGGAGGAAATGCCGTGTCGCTGTTGAAGCGAATAGAACAAGGTCAAGCCCAGCCGACGAACGCCGGGACGCGTGAAGGGCAGACGCCGGCCCTGTCCACCGCCGCCCCGAACCCGGCCGCCAACACCACGCGCCTCACCGGTCTGGCGCGCCAGCGGGTCAACCCGCCCGGCAGCGCCCAGCGCGACACCTATTACGATCTCAAGACGCGCGTGCAGAACAAGCTGCTCTCCGAGCTCGATCCCTCGATGGATGTCAGCCAGACTATGGAAGTGCGGCGGACGATCGAGGAGCTGTTCGAGAGCATTCTGGCCGAAGAGAAGATCGTCCTGTCGCGGCCGGAACGGCGGCGCCTGTTCGAGCAAATCGTGGCCGAGATCCTCGGCCTGGGCCCGATCGAACCGCTGCTGGCGGACGAGACCATCACCGAGATCATGTGCAACGGCGCCAAGAACATCTACATCGAGCGCAAAGGCAAGATCACGCGTGAGCCGGCCTCCTTCGAGAGCGACGACCATCTGATGCGGATTATCGACCGCATCGTGGCGCCGCTCGGCCGCCGCATCGACGAATCGAGTCCCTACGTCGACGCCCGTCTGCCCGACGGCTCGCGCGTCAACGCCGTCATCCCGCCCATTTCCCTGGTGGGCCCGACGCTGACCATCCGAAAGTTCGCCCGCAACCCCATTACCGTCGACCAGTTGATCGAGTTCGGGACGATCACGCCGGAGGCCATCGAGTTCCTGAAGGCGTGTGTGATCTCCCGCATCAACATGATCATTTCCGGCGGCACGGGCTCGGGCAAGACGACGCTGCTCAACGTGATCTCGCAATACATTCCGCCCGACGAGCGCATCATCACCATCGAGAACGCCGCCGAGCTGCAGCTTCGCCAGGAGCACGTGGTGACGCTCGAATCCCGCCCGCCCAACATCGAGGGCCGGGGGGAAGTCACCATTCAAAACCTGGTCGTCAACTCGTTGCGAATGCGGCCCGACCGCATCATCGTCGGCGAGATCCGCGACGAAGCCGCCCTGGACATGCTCCAGGCCATGAACACCGGCCACGACGGCTCGATGACCACGGCCCACTCCAACAGCCCGCGCGATACCCTGTCGCGTATCGAGACCATGACGCTGATGGCGGGCATGGAACTTCCGGTTCGGGCCATCCGTGAACAGATCGCCTCGGCGCTGGAGCTGGTGGTCCACCTGGAGCGATTGCGCGACGGCACGCGCAAAGTGACGCATGTGGCCGAGATCCAGGGCATGGAAGGTGACGTCATCACCATGACGGACATCTTCATCTACGAGCAAACCGGATTCGAGGGAGGCCGCGTGATCGGCCGCCTGCGCCCGACGGGTCTGCGCCCGAAGTTCATGGACAAGCTGGAGGCCTCCGGCATCCATCTTCCGGCGTCGGTCTTCGGTGTGGGCGAGCGGATGCGGTACTGAGCCATGCCCGATCCCAATACCGTTCTCCTGATCGGCGGCGCCCTGGGAGTCCTCCTGCTTCTGGCTGGCGTCGCCGTGAATGTCCTGGGTGGACAGACGGTCGTGGAAGAACGCCTCGGCCGATATGCCGAGTCCGGCGGAATGGTGACGACCGGAGCGGTGAAGGAGAAGGCCGAACGGCGGGCCATCCTGGGCGATTTCGTCAGCCGCCTGGGCGAAGGCACCAATCTGTTCGACTCGGTGTCGAAGAATCTCGCCCGGGCCGACATCAAGCTTCGGCCGGCCGAGTATATGGGCCTGATCATCATCTCGGCGATCGTGGCCTGGCTGGTCGGCACGATCGTTGGCCGGTCGATCCTCTTCGGCGTTCTCACCGGAGTATTCGGCGCCTTCCTTCCCCAGATCTACGTGCGCCGCGCGCAGGCGCGACGCCTGAAGCTGTTCGACAGCCAGCTCGGCGACATGCTGAACCTCATGGTCAACGGACTGAGGGCGGGTTTCTCCACCTTGCAGGCCATGGAGGCCGTCAGCCGCGAGCTGCCCTCGCCCATCTGCGATGAATTCCGGCGTGTCGTCCAGGAAATGCAGCTGGGCATCGCCATGGAAGAGGCCCTCGACCACCTGCTGCGGCGTATCAACAGCGATGACCTGGACCTGGTGATCACCGCCGTCAACGTCCAGCGCGAGGTCGGCGGCAACCTGGCGGAAATCCTGGACACCATCTCCTTCACCATCCGAGAACGCGTGCGGATCAAGGGTGAGATCGCCGCCCTGACCGCCCAGGGCCGCGCGACCGCCTGGGTCATTTCGCTCCTGCCCGTGGTCCTGGTGTTGCTGCTCTTCTTGCTCAACCGCGAGTACATCATGCAGTTCTTCAACCCGGAGACTCGCGGCTGCGGCATTCCGATGCTGGTGGTGGCGAGCCTCATGGTTCTGAGCGGCTTCTATGCCGTCCAGAAGATCGTCGCCATCGACATCTAGGCTCGACGAGGCGAGGTCGGTATGAATACCGTAGCCATCCTGGCGGTGATCGGCATCGCTCTGATCCTGGCGGTCATTCTGGTGATCGTCGGCCTGCGCGCGCCGGAGGCCAAAGATCCGATTCAGGAACGCCTGGCGGAATTCGGCGTGCGCGACGAGCCGCTGACGCTGGAAGAGATCGAGCTCTCGCAGCATTTCTACGAACGCATCATCCTGCCGTTCTTCAACCGCATCGGGAAGCTGGCGTCGCGCTTCACGCCCCAGGCGACTCTGGAGAATGCGCGCAGGCGCCTGGAGATGGCCGGCAACCCGATGCAGATGGATCCGGCGTTCTTCCTGGCGATGCGCTTCGTCCTGGCGCTGGTCTTCGGCGGCCTGATCTTCCTCGTCTTCGCCATCACCCGGCGCAACTGGCTGCAGGGCCTGGGACTCACGACGCTGTTCCTGGTCATCGGTTTCATGTTTCCCGACATGTGGCTTTCGAGCCGAGTGCGGCGCCGCCAGAAAGCGGTCTTTCGCGCCATGCCCGATTCGCTCGACCTGCTGACGATCTGCGTCGAAGCGGGGCTGGGGTTCGACGGGGCGATGTCCAAAGTCCACGAGAAATGGGACAACGAGCTGGCGTTGGAGCTGGGGAGGGTGATCCAGGAGATTCGCCTGGGGAAGCTGAGGCGAGATGCTCTGCGCGATATGTCGGAGCGCCTGGGCGTTCCCGAGATGACCAGTTTCGTCGCCGCGGTGATCCAGTCCGAACAGCTAGGCGTCAGCATGGCGAAGGTGCTGCGCATCCAGTCGGATCAGATGCGCGTGCGCCGGCGCCAGATGGCTGAAGAAGAGGCGCACCGGGCGCCGATCAAGATGATCTTCCCGATCGGCCTGCTGATCTTCCCGTCGATTCTGATCCTGCTGCTCGGCCCGGCCGCCATGCTCTTGCTGCGGTCGCCCCTGGGAGCCATTCTTCAGGGACGCTGACCCGCCCGGGCGGAAAGGGGGCAAGCTCCGCCATGGACCGCGGGCTCGCGGGCGCCCGACGATTCCTGCTCGATCTCCTGTTCCCGCCGCGTTGCGCCGGCTGCGGCGCACCCGGAATCGTCTGGTGCGCGGCGTGTGATCACAGCCTCCGGCGACTGCCGCCTCGGACCTGCAGCCGATGCGGCTCACGATTTCTCCGCCGCCGAACGTGCTCCTCATGTGCTTCCGCTTCTCACAGACTCCCGTGCACCGCGTTTGGAGGCTACGCCTTTCCGCTCGACCGGGCTCTGACTCATCTCAAGTATCGGCCCGACCGCGACCTGGCGGGCGTCTTCGCCGGCTGGCTGGCCGACACCTACCGCCAGACCGGCTGGGCGGCAACCTGCATCCTGCCTGTGCCTCTCTCTCCGGGGCGCCAGCGGCAGCGAGGGTATAATCAGGTCGCGCTCATCGCACTCGCATTGGGCGCACAACTGCACATGCCCGTCCTCGCAAACGCACTCCTCCGCGTCCGGGAGACCGCCTCTCAAGTCGGTTTGACCCCCGCCGAACGAGAGCACAACGTCCGAGCCGCCTTCGCCGCGGACGCGGAGCAGGTACGGGATCACACGCCGCTTGTCCTGGACGACGTGTTCACCACCGGCGCCACGCTGGCGGCGTGCGGCGCGGCTCTCCGACAGGCCGGGGCCGATCGGGCCTTCGGTCTGACGGTGGCCCGCGCCTAAACCCCGGCAGCGACATCGATCAGGAGTCACACATGACGATCGAAGTGGCCATCAAGGTCCGCAACCTGGAATTGAACGACCGCCTGCGAGAGTACGTCACCAAGAAGGCCTCACGCCTCGATCGCTATCTCGACGCCATCGACTCGGTACAGGTGGAGCTGGCGTACCTGAAGTCGGCGCGCAGCGCCGCCGACCGGCAGGTGGCGCAGATGACAGCTCGAGGCAAAGGCGTGCTGCTGCGCGCCGAGGAACGTTCCGAAGACATCTACGCCTCGTTCGATCAGGTGCTGGACAAGATCGAACGGCAGGCGGCGCGCTTCAAGGGCAAACACTGGCGCAATCGGGGAGATGGCCGCAGCGCGGCCCAGGCCGGTCCTGACCTTCCGGACGAAGGCGCAACGCCGGATGAGGCGCGCGAGATTGTCCGGCGAAAACAGTTTCCCCTCAGCCCGATGGACGAGACCGAAGCCCTCGAGCAAATGAGCCTGCTCGGCCACGAGGACTTCTTCCTCTTCCTGAATACGGCCACCAACCAGGTCAACGTCTTGTACCGTCGTCGCGACGGAGGCTACGGCCTGATCGAGCCCGAGATCCGCTAGGCCGCCGTTTGCGCATGTCCGGCGGGCAAGGGCCGATCCCCGTCGTTCTGCTTCTTTCGCCGGGAGGCCGGACGCCGGCCGAAGCCTGGATGGCCCGCGCCCGCCTCGCCGCCAGCCGCGATCTGCTGGCGCGGCTGCTCGAGGTCCCCGCGGCCGGCCAGGTCTTCGTCCTCGCAGGAAATCCCGACGACCAGAAGGACCTGGTGGAGCGCGGCGCCACCCCGCTGCCCGGCGACTCCGGCCCCTTCCATTTTGGCCGCACACTCGCCTCCATCGTCCAGAGCCTGAGCGTCCCGCGTGTGGCCTACTTCGGCGGTGCGAGTGCGCCTCTGGCCACCGTGGACACCCTTCGAGGTATTTTCGAGAGAGCGATGGGCGGAGACCGGGTGTTGGTCAACAACTATCACTCGACCGATTGGGCCATCGTGTCTCCGGCCGAGAAGCTTATCGACGTGGCCGAGCGCCTCGTATCCGACAACGCTTTGGGGTGGGTTCTGGCGCACGAGGCCGGGCTGCCAGTGGAGGCCATGCCGGCCTCGGCCGCCAGCCGGGCCGACCTGGACACGCCGTCGGATGTAGCCATGACCGCTTCCCATCCCGGCCTCGGTCTCGAAATGAGACGCGTAAGTCAGGATTTGCCTCAGGCCGTTGTGGATCGTATGGCGCATCTGCGCGAGCTGCTCACAACACCCGGCCGAAACCTGACCCTGATGGGAAGGGTGTCATCCGGCGTATGGCGCTCGGTGGAGGAACGAACGCAGATCTGGGTGCGAGTGTTCTCCGAGGAACGCGGGCTGCTGGCCAGCGGACGCGCCGCCCGCGGCGAGGTCAAATCTCTGGTGGGGGGCCTGTTGGATGAGATCGGGCCGCGCGCCTTCCTGCAACGCCTGGCCTCCATGACCGACGGTGTGCTGTGGGACACGCGCGTGTGGATGTCCACGCATGGGGCGTGGCCGTCGCCCGCCGACCGCTTCGCCTCCGACCTGGGACATACGGACGAGATCGAGGACCTCGCCCTGCGCGAGCTGACCGCGGCCGTCGCCGAAGCTGCGATTCCGGTGATTACCGGCGGGCACGGTGTGGTGGCGGGGGGATTGTTGGCGGTGCTGGAGACGATCGACACAAGTGGCCCGTGGCCATTGGCGGGTGGCCAGACCGTGCTCCGCTGACCACTGGCCACTCATCCCTGCGCTTCGTCTGGCGGAAGAAAGGTGAGCGCAGGGTCTCACCACTGACCACTTGTAGTTCCTACCAGCCCTCGATGAACGGCGTCCAATCCACGTTGGATTCAAGCAGCGGTCCGAACAGATAGCCTGCCGTGGCCCGGGGTTCCCTGGGAGCGCGCAGGAGGTGCATGTGGGCTTCCTGCAGCGTCCTGCCGCCTTTGCGCAGATTGCAGGTGGGACACGCCGTCACCAGGTTGGACCAGATGTGCTCGCCGCCGCGGTGCCGGGGAACGACGTGATCGATGGTCAATCGCCCCAGGCGCTGACCACAGTACTGGCAGGTGTGTGAGTCGCGGCGGAAGAGCTCTCGTTTCGTGAGGCGGACTCGCGGGGTCGGCCGCTTCACCATGGCCCCGAGCCGGATCACGGAAGGCCGAGGCACGGTCAGGCGGACCGTTCGGACGTATCCGCGTCCATTGGCCAGCATCTCCGCCTTGCCGGCCAGAAGGAGGCCCAGAGCGCGCCGAGTCGTGCACACATTCAGCGGCTCGTAGTTCGCGTTGATGACGAGAACCGGCTCGTTCATGGTGCTTGGCTCGAAATTGGGCGGGAGTATATCACACCCGGCCATCAGCAATCAGCCATCAGCCGTCGGCGCGGGAAACGCCCGCCCCTACAACTGCCTGAAGACTCGATTGTCAGCGGCTGTCTGGAATTCTCAGACAACACGCTCGCGTAGTGCTGAGCTGATGTAGTCCATGGCCGCCACGACGATGGCGATGGCCAGCATCTGGGCGCTGGCGGCGCGGTAGTTGAGAAGGTTGATGTTCTGCTGCAGCAAGAACCCGATGCCGCCCCCGCCGGCGAAACCGATGATCGTGGACATGCGGACGTTGATGTCCCAACGGTACATGGTGAAGGAGATGTAGGGAGGGATGATTTGCGGTACGACCGCGTACACGATCGTCTGCATTCGGGTGGCGCCGGTGGCCGTGATCGCTTCCAATGGGCCGGGCAAGATGCTCTCCACCTGTTCTGAATACAGCTTCGCCAGGGCGGCGACGCTGTGCAACGACAGCGCCAGAACGCCGGCGAACGGCCCGATGCCGACCCATACGGCAAAGACGATGACCATGATCAGGGCTTCGATCGATCGCAGACCGTTGAACACGGTGCGGGCGATGGCATAGATCACCAGGCCCACCGGCAAGGTGTCGCGGCCGCCAAATCGGACGCCCATCGCCAGGCCGATGAGCGCCCCGACCGCGGCCGGGACATACAGGGTGGCGACGGGATTGCCGATGCGATAGAGCCATTCGACCGTCGCGCCTATCCCCACCAGGAGCAACGCTCCGGCCGCCGCCGCGGCGAGGATCTCGACCAGCCGCAGCGCGCCTGCCGGAAGGCGAGGCGTGAGGGTTCGCACCAGCCGGCCGCTGAGGCTGCTGGCGATGCCGGCGCCGGCCAGAGCGGTGCCGAGCCCCAGGCCGATCTCGAGGATTTCCCCGAGGTTGAAGATGAAGTGACCCAGGAAGGCCAGGTCGCCCATGGAGGCCGCCATGCGGGTGCCGGCTTCGAGGAGGAGCTTCGCCAGGAAGACGATTCCAAAAATCCCAACCACCGCGGCAGCCGCCAAAGCCGCCGGGCGCGCCAGACGAACGGCAAGCGGTGGACGTGAGGGCTCGACCGCCGGCAGCGCCCAGCGCGCGGCCGCCCACACGACGAACGGCGCGACGACCACCCCGGCCACATTCATCGGCATGCTGGTCGCGAGGCGCGGCCCCCATAGCCCGGCGAACCGCGCCACGGCGTTGCCGAGAACGACTCCGACG
This sequence comes from Anaerolineales bacterium, assembly GCA_035693825.1. Taxonomy (GTDB): domain Bacteria; phylum Chloroflexota; class Anaerolineae; order Anaerolineales; family E44-bin32; genus MGOM01. Next base: position 3,251 of record DASSGB010000294.1, on the reverse strand, counting down.
GGGATGGCCAGCAGCGAAACGGAGATCGCCAGGAGCGACGAGCGAATTCCCTTCATCAGGTTGCGGGCGGCAAGGAAGCTGAGCGGAACGGCGATGATCGTGCTGAGCGTCGTCGCCAGAAGCGCCAGAAAGACGGTCTCGATGATCTTGTCCCACGTGTCGTGCGCCGTGCGGGTGAAGCGTGGGGTGCCGGTGTTCTGCTGCACGATGGCCCGGATGGTCTGGACCTGATCGCTCGACCGCTCGGGAAGCTGGACGTTGACCGAGAAGTTTCCTTCCCGGTCGACGCTCATCTCGCTCAGGCGCAGGGTCACCTGGCTCGGCGGGATCAGGAAGACGTTGCCCCTGCTGCCGGGCTCGAAATTGAAACCTCGGACCTCCGCCCTCCCGCCGGGCTCTGTGCAGTTCGGCGTCACCAGGAGGTAGGGCTGGCGCGGGTTGGGCTCATGCAGCTGCCACGGGGTGGGCGGACACGGCATGAAGAACGGCGCGTCGATAGACTGTTGCGACTGAGGGAACTCGATGATCTCGGGTTGGGCGATGGCCCGAAGGATACGAACGAGTTGAGTCTGGCGGGTTTCGGAGCGGGTCTCTTCCAGATCGACCTGGGTGACCTCGAAACCATAGGCATAGATCACCAGCGCCAGCAGCAAGGCGGCGACCAGTCCAATCGACCGTGCCAGCCGGCGCCAGGGGTTGCCCGTCGAAGGCTTCATCCCACACGCTCCGCTTCCTTCCCGTAGATCTCTTTGAAGCGTGCGTCATCGATCTCCTGCGGCAACCCGTCGAACACCACCCGGCCTTCGTTCAGGGCGATCGCCCGATCGGCGTAGCGATGCACGAGGTCCAGGAAGTGCAGGCTGCACAAGACGCTGACGTGATCCTCCTGGTTGATCTTTTCCAGGTACTGCATGATGCTGTGAGCCAGGACGGGATCGAGGCTGGCGACAGGCTCGTCGGCCAGGATCAGGTCGGGATCCTGCATCATGGCGCGGGCGACTCCGACGCGCTGCTGCTGACCCCCGCTCAGCTCGTCGGCGCGCATGCGAGCCTTGTCGGCGATTCCGACTCGATCCAGCTCTTTCATCGCCTTGTCGATGTCTTCGCGCGGAAAGCGGTTGAGCAGGCTCCAGGCCGGACTGACGTACCCCAGCCGACCGGCCAGGACGTTGGTCAGCACGCTCGAGCGGTGAACCAGGTTGAAGTGTTGAAACACCATGCCGATGCGGCGGCGGATCTGGCGCAGCTCGTCTTGCGGGGCGGCGGTGACGTCGATGTCGTTCCACAACACCTGGCCCGAGGTGGGCTCGATCAGCCGGTTGATGCACCTCAGGAGCGTCGACTTGCCGGAGCCGCTCAGCCCGATGATGGCCAGGAACTGCCCGTCGGGGACGTCGAAGGACACGTCGCGCAAGGCGACGACCCCGCCTTCATAGACCTTGGTCAGGTTGCGCACGCTCAGCATGGGGTTGGGTCACCGCGGGGCGCAAGTGGCCCCGGGAGGCGAACCTGCCCGGGGCCACTCGGTTGCGGATCAAAGTTACTGGCCGAGGCTCTCCAACGTGATGCCGGCGGCCGCCACCATCGAGCGGATGAAGTCGTACTCCTCATCCGTGGCGGGGCTCAGGCCGGTCCAGTTGTAGAAGTCCTGGCTGCCGATCGAGGCGCTCCATTCCTCGGTCTCGGCGAAGGCGATCAGGGCCTCTTCGATCTGGGCCCGAACATCCGCCGGGAAGTCTGGACTGAAGGACAGAGTGTCATTGGGGATTTCCGGCGAGATGGCGAGGATGCGCTGATTCTGGATGACATCCGGGGCGGCTTCGCGGATATTGGCCCGCGCGTCGCGCACGCGCAGGGTCCCGCACACCAGGTTGCCGTCGGCATTCAGGCCGCAGCTTGCCACCAGGTCAGCCGGGATGTCGGGATTCGCCGGGTCGAAGACGGCCTCGCCGGTGTTGATGTCGGTCGGCGGGCTGTAGAAGTTCGTGGCGAAGTCCACCTCGCCGTTGTACAGCGCCTGCGAGGCCTGCGGGTGACCGCCGGTCTGGACCTGCTCACCGGGCGTGACGCCGGCTTCCTGGAACATCACCAGCGGGACCATGTAGCCCGAGGTCGAGCCCGGGTCGGGATAGCCCCACTTCAGGCCTTCGAGATCCTCGATGCTGTCGATGTCGCTCTCGCGCGGCACCAGGATCTGCGCCCAGTAGACGTCATAGCCGAAGCGCACGGCCTTGAAAGCGACGTCCACTCCGCACAGCTGGCTGGCCAGCGCGTAGCCGAGGCCGGGGATGAAACCCATGGTGTCGGTCGGCGAGGCGCACATCTCTTCGATGGTCGCGGCGTAGGAGGTCGGCACACTGACTTCGAACGTCAGGCCGGTGGCCTCGTTCAACGCGGCGGCCATGATCTCGCCGCCCGCAACGATCGTCTGGGCATCCACCGAAGGGACGAAGAGAACCTTGATCGGATGCTCGGGCGAGCCGACGGCGGGCGGGGGTTCTGCGGTCGGCGGGAAGGCGGTGGGTTCAGGCGCCGGTTCGGTCGGGGCTGCGGTCGGGGTGGCCGTGGCGCAGGCACCCAAGACCAGGGAGGCGATCACAAGAATCGCCGTCGTCAGAAAAGCGGTCTGCTTACGCATGCTTCTACTTCCTCCTCACGGGATACGTTCGACGTGCTGGAAGGGGAAAACCCTTGAACACCTCTCCTGGGGCAGTCGACCTCCTTTCGAAGCGTTCGGGGAATATCGGCATCATAGCGCGAAATGGCGAGCGGAGCAAGGGAGCCGTCACCGTTGGTGCCGCAAGCACCGGCGGCACGCCGGCCGTCTCGCCCCGGCGGGCCCATGCCCTCCGAACGGATCATGGGGCTCGCGGCCCGCCTGCACCTGCGCTGCGCTCGGTGCGGCGCAGGCGAACGGGGTGCGAGACGGCAGCCATCAGCCATCAGCCGACAGACGAGACCCCAAACCCGATTTGGCCCGGAGGGGAGCCCTTGAACCGTCGGCACTCTCGGCCAAACCGGGTTTGGACTTTGTCGACCCCCGGCCGATGACAACTGTACTATTCGCCCGCCTTGCCTCGCGGCACTCGCACGGTTAGAATCGGTCCTCCTATGACGTCCCTGACGTACCCCGAAGCGCTCGATTACCTATACAGTTTTGTCGACTACAGTCTCGAGCGCAGCTACCGTTATTCGGCCGAAGTCTTCGACCTGGCGCGTGTCCGCACGTTGTTGGCGCGCCTGGGCGATCC
>DASSGB010000293.1:0-11833 GCA_035693825.1 Anaerolineales bacterium | reverse complement strand
GAAGGCGCCGTCACCTCAGGACCCGTGGTCAAGCAGGTACTCGAGGCGTACTTCGACCTCAAGGCGATCGACACCGCGCAAGCCAGCAATTAGCCACCCGCTGTCACCTGTCAGCCATCAGCCGTCAGCCCTCCGCTCCCGACCGCTCACGAATCACTTATCACCAATCACGGTCGTGTCTGACCACTTGCTTTCCCCTGCGTGCTATAATCTGCCGACCCGGGTGCCGATGGCTGCTGCACTGCCGATCAAAGGGGTACGGGATGGATTGCTCATCTCCGTCCCATCTGGGGAGTGGGATGACCTGCGCGCTTCCCTGCTGGCGACCATCGACGACGGCGGCGATTTCTTCCGAGGGGCGCGATTGGCGCTGCAGTTCGACGACCGCGAGCTGGGCGCCGCGGATCTCGGCGAACTCAGAGATGCGCTGGCCTCGCGAGACGCGAGCCTGTTCGCCGTCCTGTCCACCTCGCCCGTGACCCTGGCGGCGGCGGCCAACCTCGGACTGCAAACCGAGCTCGCCCGGCCGGAACGAACGTCGGAGGAGGACGCCGAGTCCGACGAAGGAGCCCTCGATGAAGAGCTCCCCGCCGAGCCGGCGCTCTTCCTACAGCGGACCCTTCGATCCGGACAGGTCATTCGACATCCCGGGCATGTGATCGTCCTGGGAGATGTCAACCCGGGCGCGGAGATCGTGGCCGGAGGCAACATCATTGTCTGGGGGCACCTGCGCGGCGTGGTGCACGCAGGCGCCGGGGGCGACGAGACGGCGAGTGTTTCGGCGCTGGATCTGGCGCCTACCCAGCTCCGAATCGCAGGACGGATCGCCGTGTCGCCCAAGCGCCGCGGCGCGGTCCGCCCGGAGATGGCTCTCTTGCGCGAAGGACAGCTCGTTGCGCAACCCTGGGATGACGAGCGGCGGCATGCGTAGAGGCGAAGACGGACGATGACGGCGACGGTGGTCACCATCACATCCGGCAAGGGAGGCGTAGGCAAGACGACCGCCGCCGCCAACATCGGCGTGGCCCTTGCCTCCTCCGGCCAGCGCGTGGTGTGCATCGATGCCGATATCGGCCTGCGCAACCTCGACGTGGTCATGGGCCTCGAGAATCGCATCGTCTACGACCTGGTGGACATCGTCGAGGGCCGCTGCAAGCTGCGCCAGGCCATGATCAAAGACAAGCGGCTGCCCGACCTACACTTGATCCCCGCGGCGCAGACGCGCGATAAGACCGCCGTCTCCCCCAAAGACATGCAGCGCCTGGCGGATGAGATTCGACCCGACTTCGACTGGGTGGTGATCGACTCTCCGGCCGGCATCGAGCGCGGCTTCCGCAACGCCGTGGCGCCCGCCGATCTGGTCTTGATCGTCACCAACCCTGAGGTCTCGGCTGTACGCGACGCCGACCGAATCATCGGGCTGGTGGAGGCCGAAGAGAAGGGCCCGCCCAAACTCGTCATCAACCGGGTCAAACCCGAGATGGTCCGCCGCGGCGACATGCTGAGCACCGAAGACGTGCTCGAGGTGCTGGCCATCGAGTTGATCGGGGTCGTCCCGGAAGACGAGCAGGTGCTCGTGTCCTCCAATCAGGGTCTGCCGGCGGCGCTCGACCCCAAGAGCCGCGCCGGCAAGGCGTTTCGCGACATCGCCCGCCGCCTCAACGGCGAGCAGGTGCCTTTCGAAGATCTGGCGGCGCGCGACGGCTTCCTCGGCCGCATCTCCAGGCTCGTTCGGCCGGGAGGCGGCTCATGAAATGGTTCGACCGCCTGCGCGGGGAAACGCGCAGCGCGCGTGCCGCCAAGGAACGCCTGCAGCTCGTGCTGGTCCACGACCGGGCCGACTTCCCCGCCGCCAAGCTGGAGGCCCTCAAGGACGAGTTGATCGCCGTTCTCTCGCGGCATGTCGAGATTGACTCGAGGTCGGTTCACATCACCCTGACCCACGACCGCGATCAGCAGCGCCTGGTGGCGGATATTCCTCTGGCCTCAGCCCGCGCTCGCCGGCGGCCCATCGGCTGACAGCATGCAAGCTTCGACTCGTATCTGGCGTCACTTCGACGTCTGGCTCTTGGCTTCGGTGGCGGTGTTGACCATCGCCGGCGTGGCCATGATCCGTTCCGCCATCGGCGGCAACGAAAACCTGGCCGAGCTCGTGCCGCGGCAGGCGATCTACGCCGTCATCGGCCTGGCGGTGGTTCTGGTCACGGCCGCTCTCGATTATCGATTCTGGACGGCGCTCGTCCGGCCCCTGTATCTGCTCGCCTGTGCCTTCTTGGGCTTGGTCCTGGTCAGCGGATTCGTCGGATTCGGAGCGGCGCGCTGGTTCAACGTCGGCATCGCCTTCGTCCAGCCCACCGAGCTGGCCAAAGTGGTGATGATCATTGTGCTGGCCGATTTCTTCGCCCGCCACCGGCACGAAGTCCATCGCACGCGCGTCATTCTTCGCAGCCTGGCCCTCGTCAGCCTTCCGGCCGTGCTTGTCTTTCTTCAACCCGACCTGAGCACCGTGGTCGACCTGGGAATCATCTGGCTCACCCTGGTCTGGGCTTCGGGCGTGCCCCTGCGACGGCTGGCCGTTCTGGCGGCGGTGGCCGGATTGCTGGCCGTGCTCGCCTGGCCCTTCCTGGCCGAATACCAGCAGTCGCGCGTCGTTTCGTTTCTCTTTCCCAACCCCGCAGCGCGCTACGGCGAGTCCTACAACGTCACCCAGGCGCTCATCGCCATCGGATCAGGCGGCATCTTCGGCAAGGGGTACCTCCACGGCACTCAGGCCCAGCTTCGCTTTCTCAAAGTGCGTCATACCGATTTCATCTTCGCCGTCGTGTCCGAAGAGTTCGGCATGATCGGGGCGCTGGTCTTTCTGGTGATGATATCGATCGTGCTGCTGCGCTGCCTGCGAGCGGCGCGCATGGCCCGCGATCCCTTCGGGTCGTATGTCGCCTACGGGGTGGCCAGCCTGCTGTTGTTTTCATCGATGTTCAACATCGGCATGAACCTCAGCCTCATCCCCGTGTCCGGCGTGCCATTGCCCTTCGTGTCGTACGGCGGGTCGTCGCTCGTGGCCAGCCTGTTCGGCATCGGCCTGGTCGAGAGCGTCATCCTCAGACACAAACCGATCGACCTCTAACGCGACCGGACCCACTCTCACACTCCTATGACTCCGACGGCGCCCGCCCGTGTCCGCTACGCCCCCTCCCCAACCGGCCGCACGCACATCGGCGGCGTGCGGACGGCGTTGTACGACTTTCTGCTTGCCCGGCAGACCGGCGGGCAATTCATTCTGCGGATCGAGGACACGGACGTCAAACGCCTTGTCCCGGGCGCCGAGGCCGAGATCATGGAGAGCCTGCGCTGGCTGGGACTCGATTGGGACGAAGGGCCGGACGTTGGCGGAGCGGCCGGTCCTTACCGCCAGTCGGAACGAGCCGCCATCTATCAGGAACACGCTCGCCGACTGGTCCAGCTCGGCGCCGCCTATCCGTGCTTTTGCTCGCCCGAGCGCCTGGCCCAGATGCGCCAGGAGCAGCAGAAGCGCAAGGAGCCGCCGCACTACGACGGCCTGTGCCGGCGCCTGGCCCCGAGTGAGTCTCAAGCCCGCATCGATCGCGGCGAGAAGCACGTCATTCGCTTTCGATCGCCCGAGGACGGGACGACCACGGCCGTCGATTTGCTGCGAGGCCCGATCACCGTCGAGAACTCCACGATCGACGACTACGTCCTGCTCAAGTCGGACGGTCTGCCTGTCTACCACCTGGCCGCGATGGTCGACGATCACCTGATGGGCATCACCCACGTACTGCGAAGCTCGGAGTGGCTGCCCACCTTCCCGTTGCACGTGTTGGTGGTGCGCGCCCTGGGGTGGACCGAGCCGACATGGGTTCACCTGTCGGTGTTCCTCAGCCCCACGGGCAAGGGCAAGATGAGCAAGCGTCAGGCGGTCGACACCAAAGGCGGAGCCAAGTCGATCTACGCCCTCGACCTGCGCGATCTCGGCTACTTGCCGGAGGCTGTCGTCAACTGGCTGGCTCTCATGGGGTGGTCCTACGATGACCGGACCGAGATGTTCGCCATGGACGATCTCATCCAGAAATTCTCTCTGGAGAAGTTGAACGCGAGCCCGGCCGCGGTCAACTTCACCAAGCTCGATCATTTCAATGGCATCTACACCCGCGCCCTCTCGAACGAAGACCTGGCGGCGCGACTGGGGCCGGTGTTCGCTCAGGCCGGTTTGAAGGCCGACCGCGAGGCGCTGGTCCGGATTGCCCCTTCGATCCGCGAACGCATCCGCACGCTCGACGAGGCGGTCGAGATCGCCGGCTTCTTCTTCCGCGACAAGGTGGAGCCTTCGGCCGAGGCGCTGATCGGCCGGAACATGACCGCCGAGGCCTCTCGCGCTGCCCTCCTGGCAGCCGAGGCGCGAATTGCGTCCGCCACCGATGTCGGAGGCAAGGATTTGGAGCAGGAGTTGAGATCCTTGGCCGCCGAGCTCGGACTGGAGCCCGGCCAGCTCTTCGGCCTGCTGCGAATGGCGGTCACCGGCCAGCCCGTCAGCCCCCCGCTGTTCGAGACCATGGAATTCGTTGGCAAGGAAACCGTCCTGGCCCGTCTCCGCCGCGCAGCCGAGTTGCTCGCGCAATAGGCAGTGGTCAGTGGTGAGTGGTCAGTGGTCAGTCATGAGTAGTCGCGCTTCACCAGTCACCAATCACGAGTCACTAATCACGTGACCACAAATGGCTGGAGGCTGATAGCTGATAGCTGATGGCTGATGCCCGACGGCCCTCCGACCGGCGTGGTAAAATCCCGCTCGGTCCACTGGGGGTTCGTCTAGTGGTAGGACAGCGGACTCTGGATCCGTATGCCGAGGTTCGAATCCTCGACCCCCAGCCAAAACAAAGCGGGCGCACCTTCGAGAAACAGGTGCGCCCGCCTGTTTTGGTCGATTGGATCGCGGCTCACCGCGCCCGCGATCCGGTCCGACGACGGCCGGAGGCTACTCCGTAACCCAGATCACGTGAGTCACGAGTAGGAAACCCCTGCCGAAGTCACGCACGAAGACCGACTCCCGCCCGTCGCGGGAGTTGCTGACCAGCTCGCCCCATTCGCCTCGATCGCTGAAGTCGCCCCTGGCCACATTGGCCGGCATGCTGCCGACCGTGGTCGCGCCGTCCAGGTGCGCGTAGATGGCCTCCAGCTGCTCGTAGTCGTGCGCGTTGGGGTGCGTGCTCGTCAGGTCGGAATCGCTCGTGTTGTGGTAGTAGTCCATGCACGAGTTCTGCGACGAGCCGTCCTCGCTTTGATGAGCCAGGCCCAGCGTGTGGCCGACTTCCTGGCAGATGACGTGCTGCATCTCGGCCTTGTTGTTGTAGGTGTAGGTCGAGTTGCCGAAGTAGTAGTCGTTGTTCTTCACGATGCCTTGCGTGATGTGCGAGCCGCTGATCCAGATCTGAGCCAGCCCCAGCCAGCCAGTGGGACCGTAACGCGCACTGCACACCTCGACCCGGCCCGTCGTTGGCCGGCAGGACTTGGGCCTGGTTCCCCCGGCCACCACCGTCGTGTCCAGCACGGTCGACTGGCTCCAGTCTCCGGAGGCTGTCACCAGCATCGAGTCCCACAGCCCCGACACGTTGTCGCCAAGTTTCAGGGTGAACGGGTTGTTGGTGCGCGCCCAGTGGTAGCCGTTCCATGGATGGAAGGCCCCGGCCACCGTCGGGAAGACCACCAGGGCGATCGCCGCGACCCCAACCACAATCGCCAAACGCCTACGCCTGCTGCCACTCATTCCGTATGCTCCTTTGGCTGAAATTCGGATCACGCGTTTCATGGTCCAACGGTGTGTGGTCGGCTCGCCCTTCCCCTCCCGGGCGGATCCGCCGCCCCATCACGAAAGAACCGGCACGTGTGCCGGTTCTCGACAGAATCAAACTGAGTTTACGACCGCCAGAGAGTCAGCGTTGCCGCCGCCGACGAGGTGTGGTGATGCATAGCATCTTCCAGACTACGCGGACCATCATAGGCATATTAGGGCTGCCTGTCAATGGACTCTGGTCCTCTCCGGTCGCCGCAAGGGCGCCCGCAGCGAGAAGTTCGAGCCTTATGTCGGCTTGAGCGGCCGTGGCGCCAGAAAATCAACCGCCCGGCCAATGGCCGGGCGGCTGATTTGGATCGTGGGGCAGCTCAGGGCGCCTGCTGGATGAGGATCTGGCCGATGGCTTGGTTGGCCGAGATCTCGATCGCCGTCGAGGACGAAGTCCACCCAGGCGAAACGTAGGCGTCTCCGGATTTGCGATACCCGTCGGGAACGTCGACGTCGCCCAGGGCGACCTCGGCGTCGATGCGGGCCAGGGCGCCGGCCGGAACGACAATCACAATCCGGCCGATCCCCGATTCCACATCGACCCGTCGGACCTCGGGCCCGAGCTCAAGGATGATCTGACCGACGCCAAGATCGGCGTCCAGAGCCGTGAGCCGCAGGTCGGCTCCATCCACGCGGATTTCGCCCGCGCCCATCCCCAGGGTCAGTTCGGTCTCGAGGTCCGGATTCAATCTGACGATCCAGGCCTGCCCGCGCACGGAGACCACGGGAAGGACGACGATCCCTTCGGTTTGGAGATCGATGCTCACCGACGAGCCCGATTCGGCGACCTTCTGGCCGAGCTTCTCACCCGGCAACAACGGTACGCTTGCTTCCAGATAAGGCCCCCCCGACGATCCCGCCTCGACCCGCAAGGCGCCGACGGCGGGCCTGATCGACACATCGGCCTGAGTTGCACCTTCCGAGGGCACGGTCACGCGCTCCACCGACTCCGGTCCCGCCCGCGCGGTGGAGACCGTCGACAGCCAGTATCCGCCGGCCAGCACGGCCAGTATAAGCACCGCCAACAGCAGCGAGCCCCAGATGGATCGCCGGCCGATCAGAATGTCCAGGCCGAACACGATCAGCACGACCGGCCACATCTGCAGGAGGGTCGGCCAAATGGACTCGGAGATCACCCCCAGGTTGCTCAGCAGCAGCAAGACACCCAATCCGATGAGCAGGATGGGTCCGGCGAAGCCGCCGCGGCGAACGGACGGTGTCATGTCATTCTCCTCGAAGCCGGCGAAGGATCAGAACGATCCCGCCGATGATGAGCAGTGTGGGCCAGAGGAAATCGAAATCGAGCCAGCGCAGCCAGGGCAGATCGAGATTCTGGATCATCCAGATCAGGCCCACCGCGACCAGGGCCACGCCGACGAAGATGCCCATGCGCGGATTGGGACGCGCCACAGCGCCGGCGAATTCCTGACCCAGAGTCCTCGCCCGGTCGGCCATCTCGCCCGCCGCAGCCTGCGCGCTCTCCTCCACACTCCGCTGCGGCGCGCCCTCGACCGGCACGACAATCCACAACAGCAGGTACAGGAACACACCGATGCCCGTCCCGAGGGCCAGGACGACGAAGAACAGGCGGATGAGGGTCGGATCGAGGCCAAGGTAGGCGCCCAGACCGCCACACACACCGCCCAGCATGACGTCGGTCCGACTGCGGTAGAGACGTGGTTGCATGATGTTCCCGTCCTTGAGGCTCAGCCGGCGGGCCGGCGTCGGATCGTGCGCAAGATGAAGACGAGTCCGAGCGCGATGAGGGCCGCGGGCCAGAAGATGCGCGCCGCCGACCCGAAAGCTGCGCCCGCGAGAAGGGCCACGATCCCCAGCCCCGCGGCCGGGAAGACGGCCCACGCTTGGCGGCCGCGACCTTCCGGAAGCAGCGCCAGGATCAGAAAGGTCACCGCCAAACCCAGGAACAAGATGGCGCCGGAGTCGAAACCGCCAAGACGGTCCCCGACCGCCGTCACCATCGCCAGCGAGATCAACGTCCCGGCGGGGATGATCGCCCACCAGAAGTCTTGGCGAAGCAGGTAGACCACAACGAAGCTGAGGCCGATCGACGCCAGGAAGAGGCCGCCGCCGAAAACACTGGCAACGGTCGGCAGCAGGTCGCCCAGCGCAATCGTCGCACTCAGGCCGAGCAGCGTGATGCCGGGAATTGCCAGCCACCAGCGAGAGCGGTCTTGGATCAACCCGATCAGCAACGCCGCTCCCAACAGCCCGACGAGGACGGCCCACAGAATCCCGCCGCCCCGCAGGATGTCGAGGTTCTGGAGAAGCAGCAGGCCCCCCAGGACCACCAGACCCAATCCCCAGACGAGTCTGAGATCGATCGACGAACGCATCCGCCCTCCCTGACCACCCGAATCCTCCGGATGGGTCGGCGTCATTCTGGATTCATCCATGTCTACGTATCCTCCAACCAAGGGTCGCGTCCGCTAGCGGACGTTGACCGATGCCGCTCCGGCCTCGATATGCAGATCGAGACGATGGGCCGCCGTCTCATAGTCGGGCGACTGGTGGATCGAGCCGACCTTAGGAAATCGCGATGGGTTGACCCGCACGTCGGCCAGTCCGCCTTCGACTTCGATCCGCGCCGCCACGCCCTCAGGGATATCGAGCATCAGCGAGGCCGCTCCGGACTCGATGCGGGCTTCGGTGTGCACAGCCGACGCGGGCATCACCATCTCGATCGAGCTCGCCCCCGCCGCCAGGCGAAGCTTGTCGAGCTGGAGGCGCGAGAGGTCCATCCGCACCTCGCTGGCGCCGGATTCGACGTCCATCGATACGGGGATCGTCTCCGTCACGCGCATGTTCCATTCCAGCCTCTCGCCTCCCCACCACGTCCACGGCGACACGAACTGCAGGAAGAAATCCGATGGAACACTGAAGTCCATTCCGAGGCTCTCACCGGACAGACGATGCGCTTGCTCTACGCCGCCGCGGAACGTGCCGACCAGCGCCTGGCCGGCGTCCGCACCGCCCTCCACGCTCAGGCGGCCGGCGCCGAATCGCACACGGACGTTGGCGCGACGTGCGCCATCCATCGGCACCTGCACTGCCTGCTGCGTCCGAGGCGGCTTCGGCCGCGTGGCGCCCCAGAGCGTCATCAGGCCCGCCAGGATCACGATCGACGGCAGAAGGACCTTCCAGACATCGACGTCCAGCCAGCCCATGTTATTGAGGAACAAAAGGGCGCCGGCAAGGATCAGGACCGCGCCCCAGAAGAATGCGCCCCGGTGCATCATGCGGGCGTGCTCCTTCGGACGAAGGCCCGAATCAGCATGACCAGGCCGAGCACGATCAGCAGCACCGGCCAGAACGGCCCGAAGATCGCCCATCCGCCGAACAGCGATCCGAACACTGCAAACATCACCAGGCTGACCAGGATTGCTTCCGCCCCGCGGCTAGCAGCTCGCCAACCCCCTTCTCCCAGGATCGCCGCCACGATGGTTCCCAGCCCGGCGAATCCCGGAATCAGCGCCCAGGCGTACGACCAGGACGTCCATTGCCCGGTCGCGTTCTGCCAGTACAGGATGCCGCCGATCCCCGCCACGATGAACGCCGGCACCGCCATGCCGGGAGCGGACGTCAGCAGGCCCATGAGCAACAGGCCCACACCGACGGCGACGACGATCAGCGGCCACGAGAAATCGAGGCGCAACGCCTCCTCCAGGCCGGGCACGAGCTGCACGGCCAGGAAGGCCAGGCCGACCAGGACGAGCAATATCCCGGCGACCAGCCCGCTGCGGGTCCTTTGGTCCATAGTTCCTCCGAAATGTAGTAGAAGTGCGTGAGCCGGAGCCGCGCCCGGTCGCGCGGCACCCCGCCACTTGTCAGAATACTACGCAACCCTGTTTCACCCACCCTGCGAAGTGTCTGACATCTGCCTGTCAACCGTCCCTGGGTGCCGGCGCCTGCCCGGGTGCTATAATCCACCACTGGCCAAGATCGAGGGAGAAGGATCACATGGAGGATATCGCCGGCGCACTTGCCGATGCCTCGGAACGCCTTCAGGCGCTCCTGGTGCGTCTTTGACCTGACTGCGAAGGAACAACGCCTGAAGGAGCTCGAGCACGCCTCTCAGGCGCCCAACCTCTGGGACAATCCCGAGAACGCCCAACAAACAATGCAGCGGCTCGCCCGCCTCCGCCAAGAGGTGGAGGAATGGAGCGGCCTTCGGCAGCGTGTGAAGGATGCCTTGGAGCTGGCGTCCCTGGGGGATGAAAGCTTACGTGCGGATATGGAGGCCGAACTCGGCCAGATTCAATCGGAGCTGGCCGAGCGCGAGCTGCAGGCCATGCTCTCCGGCCCGTACGATCGCGATGACGCCATTCTCAACGTTCATGCCGGCGCCGGAGGCACCGATTCTCAAGACTGGGCGCAGATGCTGGAGCGCATGTATCTTCGCTGGGCCGAGTCCCGCGGCTTTCGCACTCAGGTCCTGGATCGCAGCGAAGGCGAGGAGGCCGGCATCAAGAGCGTGACGCTGGCCATCGAGGGCACCTTCAGTTACGGCTATCTTCGCTCGGAACGCGGCGTACATCGCCTGGTGAGGCTCTCGCCGTTCGACTCCGCCCACCGCCGCCACACTTCCTTCGCGCTGGTGGAAGTCTATCCTCAGGTCGAGACCGAAGAGGACCTTGTCCTGCAACCTGCGGAGCTCAAGATCGACACGTTCCGTTCTGCCGGAGCTGGCGGCCAGAACGTTCAGAAGAATGAAACCGCCATCCGCATCACCCACCTGCCGACGGGAATCGTGGTGACGTGCCAGAACGAGCGCTCGCAGACTCAGAATCGCGAGAACGCGCTGCGCGTGCTCAAGGCGCGCCTGCTCGACCTGAAGCGGCAGAAGCAGGAAGAGGAGCTGGCCCGGCTCAAGGGTGACCACGTCAAGGCCGAGTGGGGCAGCCAGATCCGTTCGTACGTCCTGCACCCCTATCAGATGGTGAAAGACCACCGCACGGGCCAGGAGACCGGCAACACCACCGCCGTCCTCGACGGCGATCTCGACGCTTTCATGGAAGCGTACCTGCGGACCAGCCCGGCCGTGGCCGGAGGCGTCTAGGCCGGCAGGGCCGCTCTGTTATAATCTCCGGCCGCATCGACGGAGGGATTAGCGTGAGCTTGTATTTCAGCGTGGCCTTGATCCTTGTCGCCCTGGCCCTCGTGGCTGTGATCGTGTTGCAGAGCCGAGGCGCGGGCCTGGGCGGTCTCACAGGCGGCGAATACGGGGGCGCCGGGTACCACGTCCGGCGCGGCCTCGAACGCGTCCTGTTCAACGTCACCATCGGGCTGAGCGTCGTCTTCTTCGCCCTGGCGCTGCTCGCCTCCATTTTCGGCGGCTGAGGTCCATTAGCCCTCGCGCTGCCGGGCCCCCATCCGTGCGGACCCTTCGCTGGCAAATTCTGATCGCCGTTGGCGGGCTCGTCCTGATCCTGGGCCTGCTCCTCGGCCAGTCGCCGGGCGGCCAACCCTCCGCCGCCCAGCCGGCCCAGGGCGGAGCCTACGTCGAGGCCCTCGTCGGACGAATCGTCCGTCTCAACCCTCTGTTGGACTTCGCCAACCAGACCGATCGCGATATCGACAGGCTTCTGTACCGGGGCCTGGTTCAATTCGATTCGCAAGGTCTGGCCAAGCCAGATCTGGCCGAAACGTGGACGGTCTCCGCCGACGCCACGCTGTACACCTTTACCCTTCGGGAGGACGCGGTCTGGCACGACGGTGTGGCTGTGTCGTCCGACGACGTGATCTTCACCTTCTCCGAGCTCCAGGATCCGGACTACCCGGGTCCGCCGGATCTTCACGAGCTCTGGCAAGCGATCAACATCATTCGGCTCGATGAGCGCACGGTTCAGTTCCAACTGCCCGAACCCTTCGCGCCCTTCCTCGACTACGCCGCCCTGGGGCTGCTTCCCGATCATCTGCTGCGCGGAGCGCAGGTCGAGAATCTCATCGATCACCCGTTCA
>DASSGB010000292.1:0-2756 GCA_035693825.1 Anaerolineales bacterium | reverse complement strand
CGAGGCGGCCTGGAGGTAAGGCTCCGGGATGCTTTCGAACAGGGCCACCGACGTGTGGTCGACAATGATGGGTGTGCTGGATGTAGGTGTGGCCGTCGAAGGCGGGGGTGGTGTGGGCGTGAGGGTGGGCGTCGCCGTCGGGATCGCCGTGGGTGAGGAGGTGGCTGTGGGCGAGACCGTCGCAGTCGGCAATGTCCCCGTCGGGGAAGGGGTGTCGCTGGGCATCGGTGTGGACGTCCCGGGATCGGTCTCGAAAGGATTCGCCGCCGACCATGCAGGCCCCATGGGCACTCCGCCCAACAGACGCTCGCCCGAGCTTGGGCCGGCGCCGAAGCCTGAGGTGTCGTACAACACTTCACCGCCGGCTTCGTCGAAATGGAAAAGAGCGCCGGTGTTGCCGTCGGTGATGTAGGGCGCGGTCGGAGGCAGGAAGTCGACACGCGTGCGAAGAACATTGGACACGCGCAGCTCGTCGATCCAACCTTTGAAAGACGAGCCGGCGCCGTATTTGTCGCCGCCGAGGTAGAGGTAAGGATCGACCGGCGTTACGGGCGTCACGTTGTTGGGGTAGTCGATATCTCCGCCCGGTCCTGCGCCCGAGGCCTCCAGCCGTCCGTCGACAAACAGCCACATGAACCCGTCCGGAGAGACGCCATCCCATCGGTTGTGCTGGACGCTGATGTGGTGCCATTGACCGTCGGCCACGTCGGTCGTGCCGCACAGAGTGAGGCTTGTCCCTGTGGCGCCCGTGACTCCGAAAACCAACCGTCCGTTGGCGAGCGAGATTCCGAATTCTCTCCCTTGTCCCGAACGCCGACGGTCGAACACGATGTTGCCCTGGGTCCAATTCGCGTTGGCCCCGCAATTGATGGCGCCGGCGGCGTTGTCGCCCGGCATGGCGCGAATCCAGAAGTCGATGGTGATATCGTCCGAGCCCAGCCCGTCCACCGGCGGTTCCTGGTCGGGGTTGAGCGGATTGTCGACGGGAAACCGCACACGATCGACGGTCGGGGAGTCATTCCCAAAGTACTCGAACGAGGCGTTGGCTCCCGTTCCGTAGTAGAGGTGGTAGTCGTTGAGGACCTGGGTGTACGGATTCAAAATTACGGCGCCGCGTTCGATGGATCCACTGGTGTAAGCGACGGTGCCTTCGTGCACTGTCCAGCCGGAAAGTTGGACGCCCTCCAGGCCGATGTAGGCCCCGTTGTATTTCAGGCTGAAGTGGACATGCGGACCCGTGGCGTAGCCGCCAGCGCAGATCTCGCACCCGATCGTGCCCAGCGCGGCGTTTCGCCCGACGGTGCCCGAAAGCCCGAGGTTCTGCAGATGGTAGTAGCTGGTCGTCCAGCCGGCGCCATGGTTGATTTCCAGCCAGCAGTCGTAGGAGCCGATGCGAGACGCCGTTCCCGCCGCGGCCGACACACTGTAGAGGTACGCCGGCGCGGCGCATGTGCTTCCGCCAGTGAAGAAGTCCATCGAGGAGAAGGGGGGTGTGCTGTTGCCGTTCCAGCTGTGTGGACCGCCGAACGTCCAGGTCGCGCCCAACGGGAAGGGGAACTGGAGCAGGGTCGGGACCGGCAGGTCGGCCGGAGTGATGGTGTTCGTCGTCGCCTGCAAGTCGCCATCCGGAAACATCGACCCAAAGACGCGCTCGAAGCTGACAGGGTCGGACGGCGTCACGGCGGCGACGAACTCGCGCGAGTTCAGGCTGCGCCCCAGGACCGTCGCCAAGCCGTAACTTCCCGAAGTCACATCCCGTTCGAGGAGGGCCGTCGTTCCGTCCTCGAGCAAGATGACCGGCGCGCCGCCGGGCAAGGGACGCAAGGCGGGCTTGCGTTGCCCCCGCGCGTAGAGGTGGTCATAGAAGGCGGTGGCCATGCTCACAGCCGTGTCTTCGATCATGGCCCGGACCTCGCGGTCCGCAGTTCCTGAAGGGATTCGGCTGACCAGGCCGTAACGGTATTCGAGGGTGGCCAGCAGCAGCTTCGGATTGACGCTGCTGTAGCTCGCCCACAAGGCGACCTCGGAAGCATACGGCGCCAGCGGAGATCGCCTGCTTCGCAGGAACGCGGTCACGTCGAAATCGCCGACGTTCGGCCCCCAAACGAACTCGCCGTCAGAAACAAGGGGCACAGGCATATCCACCTGGAGCGTCCGCGAAGGCAGGAAGCCCGCCAGGGACGAGTAGACCAGTGATGCCGAGGATTCGAGCCATGTCAATGCGCCGGCAAGCGTCAACAGCGGCGCGACTTCTGGATGCGCTCCTTCTGCGAAAGACGCGCCCGAACCCTGGATCGCGGGGGGCGCGTCTATAGCGGCGGCCAGACCGTCAGCGGGCAAGCGCCCGCCAGCCGGAGGCAAAGCCTCCATGGCACCGAGCCAAGCCAGCACGGCGACGATCAGCACTCTGCGCATGTGTCGGAAATGGTTGAGAGGCCGACTTCGGCCGACCCCTGCCCGCTCCCTCCGAAGAACTCGCCCGCGAAGAGCATTCTTCCCGGGCTCCGAAACATCCTATAGCAAGAAACATGCCCCGGACAACCGTTCCATTGGTCACCCGCGCGTACCCGCTGGGCAAGCTTGTCCAGACTAGCTTCCTGGAACGCCTATGGAATCGTGCCCCCCGCCGGGGAAATACATGGCGCGCTCGACGATGATGGGCAGGGAGGCATCGAGACGAGTGGAGAAAGCCTGATCGGGACCGACCTCGGCCGGATCCTGAGCGACGATCGTGTCGCGGGAGAAGGCGGGCAAGG
>DASSGB010000291.1:0-2697 GCA_035693825.1 Anaerolineales bacterium | reverse complement strand
GGATGACTTGCCCTCATTGTACTCTATTCCGCCCTGGTATGCCAGCCGGGACACCGACGAGCGCCGGCCCCTTTCGGGGCCGGCGTTGGTCTTCGAGTAGACCTTATCCTGACCGGGCAGCGAGCTGCTACTGCGGACGGTGGTAGAGCTTGAAGGACCCTTCCTCGTTGATTCCCCCGACGCTCTTGTCCCATTCCAGCTCGGCGAACAATTCACCGCCGGAGACGTCCCACCCTGTGGCGAGGAAGGAGAAGCCCAGCATGCTGACGGGATTGGCCATATGGAGCCCGCTCTCGGCTCCGCTTTCGGCCATGTAGATTTCCTCGATGTGCGTCCCCAAGAAGAAGGTATGCCACTGTCCCATGACGAGCCCCTGCCCCATCATGGTCGCCTGGGGACAGGTGATGTCTGCGATCTCGGTCGTCTGGCCCGGGTCGTATCGCAGGAGGATGTCTTCGACCTGGCCGACCTCATCGGCGAGGCCGGTCGAAGTCACAAGCCAGTTCAGGGAGATGACCGAGAAGGTCCCGCCGCCGGTGACTCCGGTCGCCGTGCAGCCGCCGGGCGGGATCACGACCTTGTAGGAGGTGTTTTCCAGCGCCGAGCTTCCACTCGGCGGCGCCAGGGAGCCCGCCTCGTATGGAAGGGTGACGTTCGACTCCACCACCGAGGTCACGCCGCCGCCATCAGGAGTTGGCACGTCGGCCGAGGAGTCGAATTCCAACTCGAATCGCAGGCACTTGACCGCCAGATTCTCGGCTTCGTCCATGACCTGGTTCATCTCGGGTGAGGTGATCCCCAGAAGCTGGCGCTGCCGCTCGATGCTGAGGATGGACGGAATCATGCGGTGCACGATGTGCTCATCCCGGCACAGCTCGTATTCCTCCTGGAGGCACACGCGGGCCATGGTCGGCATGAGGTCCACCGCTTCCGTCATGCTGTCGTCCGGCAGGCCCAGGAGCTGACGCTGCCTGCCGTACGAGAGGACGGTTTCGATCGCCAGACGGCCGGCGGCGCAGCTCTCACCAGCCGCCGCCAACCGGGGCTTCAGGACCTGTTCGCGGTACAGCTGGAACAGATTCTCGAGCGTCTCCATATCTGGGCCCGATTCTCCGGCCTGCCGGGCGCGCGCCATCTCGGCCGAGGCCAGGCTCAGGATGCGTGTTTCGGCGTCTCCACCCAGACGCTGACGCACAGGCTCGATGTCGGCCAGCAGGCCTTTGGAAACGCCCGCCGAACTGAAGTGCAGCAGACGGAGGCGAATGGTGTCGGGGTCGAGGTCGATCAAGGGCATGTACAGCGCCCCCGTCTCGCCCGCGCTCCCCACGGGCAGCAGCTGATCAGCGGCGATGGCCTCCGCCGGGTCGATGGTCAGGGTGACGAAATCATAGAAGCTCATGCCTTCCGGCTCGAGCCGCACACCCGCCGCCAGCCCCTCGGCCAGCGGAAGCCCTTCCATCGAGGCGATCGGGATCATTCGCACCTCGACCTCCTCGACCAGCGCTCCGGCCGGGATGTCGAGCGAGTACTGCGAACCGTCGGCGCCCGTGGCGGCCAGACGGCCGCCGTCGGGACCGATGCGCGCCGAAGCCGCCGCGCCCTCATCCACGGTCGTCGTAATCGCAATGGGTTCGGTTTTTGGATCGAGCGCTTCGGAAACGCTGCCGGACGAGGAGTTGCCCGAGCTACCCCCAGAGGAGCACGCAGCTGCGAAGAGCAGCAGCGTGGTCAAACTCACGCTTACACGAAACCGCATTCATGGATTCCTCTCATGAGACGAAAGCCGGACAGCGCAAAGACAGAACGCTCATTGTACCCCGCCTGACCCAAGTGCCACGGACGGGTATTGCCGCCCTTGCAGAATCTCGAGGAGTGTGGTATGCTTTCGTGCAAGGTAGCATGCAAGTTCTGACTGGATGTCGAAAGACCTCGGCCTGGGCTGCACTAGCTCAGGCCGAATTGGTTCGCAAGAGAACCGGACCTCCTAGGAACAGGCAACTACCATCTCTTGCCTAGGAGGCAAACACAATGTCCGAACGTATCCAGGGTACCGTCAAGTGGTTCAACGGTAGCAAGGGCTACGGCTTCATCGCCCGCGAGGGCGGCGAAGACGTCTTCGTCCATCACTCGGCGATCCTCGCCGAGGGCTACCGCAACCTTGACGAAGGCCAACGGGTGGAGTTCGAGGTCGTCCAGGGCCCTAAGGGCCTGCAGGCCGCCTCGGTCACCATCCTCTAAGCCTGCTCTGACCTGACGACAAAGGACGAGCCCCCGGAAGACCGGGGGCTCGTTCGTTTCTTCAGCTCAACGGTCGAGGCTGAGCTCGGCTATCGGGTCAGCGTCTTCCAGCGGGCGATCGCACCCTGCCCCTTGCTGGCGCTGCGCATCATGGCCTTCACCGAGGGTTTGGCCCAATCGGGCGCCGGGACGGTGTAGTCGAACCCGGGCAGCCAGACGCGCTCGATCTTCTTCTTAAGAAGATACTCGATGGCGGCAACGGCCGACTCATCTTCAGCCGTCACCAGCGTCCAGGCCACGCCCTCCGCGTGCACCCGGGCGGTGCGGCCGATGCGGTGCACGTAGTCTTCGGCCTCGTCGGGCACGTCGAAGTTGACCACGTGCGAAATGCCCTCGATATCCAGGCCGCGGGCGGCGATGTTCGTCGCCACCAGGATTCCCGCGCTGCCGGCCCGGAAT
>DASSGB010000290.1:0-13276 GCA_035693825.1 Anaerolineales bacterium | reverse complement strand
GACGCCCTGGCAGCCTGAGGACAGTCGCCAGTCATCTGTCGTCAGAAATGGTAGGGGCCGCTCGCGAGCGGCCCCTACCATTTCTGACGACAGATGACTGGCGACTGTCCTCAGGCTGCCAGGGCGTCCTGCATCGGCACGCCGGCCATCATCAGGCCGAGCTGCTCCACGCTGGCCCGGTCGCGATCGACGATGCCCATGATGCGGCCCTCGTACATCACGGCGATGCGGTCGGACAGGTTGCGGATCTCGTCGAGATCCTCCGAGATGAGCAAGGTGGCGGTGCCGGCGCCGCGCTGAGCGATGATGCGCCGGTGGATGTACTCGGTGCTGCCGATGTCGACGCCGCGCGTCGGCTGGGCGGCGATCAGCACGCCGGGCCGGCGCGAAAGCTCGCGGGCCAGGATGAGCTTCTGGATGTTGCCGCCGGAGAGATTCCGCAGGGGCGTGCTCCTGCCCGGAGTCTTGATCTCGTAGCCCTGGATGAGATCGTCGCAGTGGCGGGCGATGCGCGGGAAGTCGAGGAAGATGCCGCGGGCGAAAGGCGGGCGGCCGTGGTCCTCGGCCATCAGGTTCTCCTCGACACTCAGCTCTTTGATCACGCCGTCGCGCATGCGCTCTTCCGGGATGTAGGCCAGGCCGGTGCGGATGCGCCGCTCGGGTGACCAGCTGCTGACGTCCACGCCGTCGATGAGGATGCGGCCGGAGGAAGTGCGGCGTAGTCCGGCGACAACCTCGGCCAGCTCGCGTTGACCGTTGCCGGAGACGCCGGCAATTCCCAGCACCTCCCCGCCGCGGATTTCCAGGTCAACGCCTTGCACCGCCGGAAGTCCGCGGTCCCCGACCGCGCTCACGTCTTCCAATCGAAGGCGGGTCGCTCCCACCTCCACCGCCGGCCGGTCGACTCGCAGCAGGACTTCGCGGCCGACCATCATGCGGGCCAGCTCCTGGCGGTTCGTGTTCTTGGTCAACAGGGTCTGCATCACGCGGCCGTCGCGCAGCACGGTGACGCGGTCGCTGATCGACAGGACCTCGTGCAGCTTGTGGCTGATGAAGATCAGCGCGTGGCCTTCGGCCGCCATGCGGCGCAAGGTGGTGAAGAGCTCATCCACTTCCTGAGGCGTCAGCACGGCCGTTGGTTCGTCCAGAATGAGAGCCGCCGCGCCCCGGTAGAGCGCCTTGAGTATCTCGACACGTTGTTGCTCGCCCACGGAGAGCTGCCACACCATCGCCCGAGGGTCCACGCGCAGGCCGTAGGCTTTCCCCAGCTCCCGAATTCGCTCGGCGACGCGATCGGTGTCGAGCAGGAGGCCGCGGCTGGAGGGCAGGCCCAGCGCCACGTTTTCGGCGACGCTCAGCGTGGGCACCAGCATGAAGTGCTGGTGGATCATGCCGATGCCGAGGCGGATCGAATCCGCCGGCGAATGGATGCTGACCGGCCGACCGTCGATACGGATTTCGCCTTCGTCCGGCTGGTACAGCCCGTACAGGATGCGCATCAGCGTCGTCTTGCCGGCGCCGTTCTCTCCCAGGAGGGCATGCACCTCGCCGGCGTGCACCTGGAAGGTGACGCGGTCGTTGGCCACCACGCCGGGAAAACGCTTGACGATGCCGCGGAGCTCGATGCTGGTCAGGCGATGCGCCACGTGCGACTCCGGCCGGGGCCGGGCCGTTGCGGCCCGGCCCCGGCACTGAGCAGTCTATTCGGCGGGCGGCTCGATCACGATCGAGCCGTCGATGATCCCTTGCATGGCCTCTTCGGCGAGAGCTCCCACCTCGGCCGGGAAGGTGAAGGCGGGGTTGTACTCGATGACCTCGCCCCCATTGGCCAGATCGATGGCGAAGGACTGGCCCCCGAGCGTGCCGCCCATCACCAGGTTCACGATCTCACTCAGCACCACTTCGAAGTGGTAGACCTGGCTGGCGACGACGATCGCCGGCGCGAGCGTAGTCTGGTTCGACTGGGTGCCGAACCACAGCACACCTTGCTCCTGGGCCACGCCGATGGCGCCCGTGACCATCTGGGCGGTGCCGGTCAGGACGTCGGCACCGGCGTCGATGTGAGTCTGGGCGGCCTGCGAGGCCAGGGCCGTGTCGCTGAAGGAGCCGGTCCAGATAGCGGTCACCGTGGCCTCGGGGTCGGTGGCCTGGACGCCGGCGGTGAAGCCGTCGACGTACAACTTGGCGTCGCCGGTCTCGATCGGGCCGATCACGCCGATGATCCCGCTCTCCGACAGGGAGGCGGCGATCACGCCGTTGAGGTAACCGCCCTGTTCGGAACGGGCCTCATAGGCGAACACGTTCGTGATCCCCTGATCGGTGAAAGTATCGACGGTCGTGCCCCAGGCGAAGCTCGTGTCCGGGAAATCGGGGGCGATTTCCACCAGCGAGCTGCCGTACTGGGAGCCGTGAGCGATGACCAGGTCGAAGCCCTGGGAGGCGTAGTCGCGGATGGCCGCGGCCGCGTCCTCGATCACGAACATGCTCTCCGAGTAGGCGATCTCGAAGTTCTCGGCGCCCATCTCGTCCTGGATCCGGACCAGGGCGTCGTACATCGATTGGCTGAACGCCAGGTCGTTGATGGCGCTCGGCATGACCACCGCCACGCGGAAGGGTTCGGCGGGCGGTGCGGCAGTGTCGGCCGGGGCCTCTTGCGTCGGCTCAGGCTCCGCGGGCTGTGTGGCTTCCGGCGTCGCCTGCGGCTGGCATGCGGCCAGAGCCAGGCCCGCGGCCAGTAGCAAGGTCATCAAGACGGACAGCTTTCTCATCTTCCTTCCTCCTCCAGAAGTGAATGAAGTAAGCGGCTCAGGTCGCGTGTGTCTTCTCGACGCACCTCCTGTGGGTCGGGTACGCTCGACGTCGGCGATGGTTTCGCTCATCCCTCGCCGCGCTCGAAGGCCTTGGTCAGCGCGGCCGGCGCGCGCACTTTGCGGACGGTCAAGACCAGGGCCAGGATCGTCAGGACGTACGGGAGCATCAGGGCGAAATCCGGCGCGATCGGCAGGCCGAGTCGCTGGACCCAATTCTGCAGCGAGTTGACCGTGCTGAATAGAAGGGAGCCTGCCAGCGCGCCGGCGGGCGTCCATCCGCCGAAATAGACCAACGCCACGGCGATGAAGCCCATGCCCGAGGTCAGATTCTGCTGGAAGACGTTCAGCAGCGCGATCGAGAGCGAGGCGCCGGCAATGCTCGACAGCACCCCGCCCAGGGTCACGGTCGCGTAGCGCACGCCGGCGATGTTGACCCCGAGCGAATCGGCGGCGGCCGGATTCTGACCGGCGGCGCGCACCTTCAAGCCCCAGGTGGTCTTGTTCAGCACGAACCAGGCCGCCGGTACGAGGGCATAGGCGGCGTACACCAGCACGTTGTGATTGAAGAAGACTTCGCCGACCACGGGCAGGTCGCCCAGAAGGGGCAGGCGCAACGGCGGAAATCCGCTGACGGTCTCGACGGTGCCGAGCGTCACCTGGAAGAGAAGCTCGCTCATGCCCAGGCCGAAGAGATAGAAGCCGATACCGCTGATGCCTTGTTCGGCCTTGAGCGTCACGCTGACGAAGGCGTTGATCAGGCCCAGGACAAGGCCGACGGCGATGGCCGTCAGCAGTCCGAGCCACGGATTCCCGGTGCGCAACGTGGTGTAGAAACCGGCATAGGCGCCCAGCAGCATCATGCCCTCGACGCCGAGATTGAGGACGCCGCTCAGCTGACCGATCGTTTCCCCGATGGTCGCGTACAAATACGGCGTCGCCAGGCGGATGCCGTTGGAGGCGATTCCGATCAAGACCGTGGCCAGCGGCAGGTCGTTGATCAAGCGGTGGACTCCACCGGCGGCGCCGGCAGCGCCTCACGCGAAGCGGCCATCTGCTCACGTTGCATCATCTTGCGGCGCCATAACTCGCTCGACACCACAAAGACGACCAGCAGCCCGTTCAGCGCGGTGATCAGGGCCGAAGGAATCTGCACGGCGCGCTGCATGCTGTTGGCCCCGACGATCAGCGCCCCGAAGAAGAATGAGGCCGGGATCGTGCCCAGCGGATGGAGCTGTCCAAAAAGCGCGGCGACGATGCCGTTGAAACCGGCCGAGCCGGTGAAACCTGCGGCGGATCCGTCGGTAAACATGCGGTGGTTCACGCCGAAGACTTGTGTGGCGCCGCCCAGGCCGGCCAGCGCTCCGCTGAGCAGCATCGCCAGCATCGCATACCGCTCCACGTGGATGCCGGCGCGGCGTGAGGCATACGGGTTGAGGCCCACGGCGCGGATGCGGTAGCCGATGGTCGTCCGCCACAGCAGAAGCCAGGCGAGAATGGCCACCAGCACGCCGAGGATGACCCCGGCGTGAAGACGGGTCGGCACCAGGCGCGGCAGGTCCGTGGCGATCGAGAAACGCGCCGTCTGAGGGATGAACGATCCCTGCTCGACCTGCACCGGATCCATGATCGGTCCGCGCAGAAGGAAGTTCATCCCCTGAACGGCGATGGCGTTCATCATGATGGTCGAAAGGATCTCATTGACGTTCAGGTACGCCTTGAGGAGTCCCGGGATACCGCCCCAGACGGCACCGGCCAGGAATCCGAGTATCAAACCCGCGGGGATGATCGCCCAGCTCGGCCACTCGGGGAAGGCCAGGGCGGCCAGGGTGGCGGCGAGGGCACCGACCACCAGCTGACCTTCGCCTCCGATGTTGGTCATCCCGCCGCGGAAGGCGATGCAGATTCCGACCCCCACGAAAAGCAGCGGCGTGGCTTTGACGACCGAGTCGGCGATCGAGTTGGGGCTGCCGAAGGCGCCCTGGGCCATGGCCCGGTAGGCCTCGATCGGGCTGACGCGCAACAGCCACAGCATCGCCGCACCGACCAGCAAGGCGGCGACAACGGCGATGACCGGAGTCAGGAAGGGAAACCAGCGGCCGAGGCGGAATCGCCTGGCGGAGGACATGGGTGGCTCCCGGTGCAGGTCTGGGTGGACAGCGCGGCTGGTTATCGAGCGGTACCCGGCCAGCGCATCGCATCAGTATACATCGGGGTGGCGACGGCGCACGCGAAGGCCGTGCGTGGAACCGCGCGCGGCCTCATCTCGGTGCCGGGCGCGGGGTGGTGCGCACCTCGCGGCGAATATCAAATCCCCGCTCGGCGGCCTGACGGACAAAAGCCTCGCCGGTCATCGCCTCCTCGACGGCGATCACACCCGACGGCACGGCGCGCCGGGCGATGGCCTCGGTCAGGATGGCCGCGTGCCAGCCGGTTCCCTGCTCCATCGCGGTGAAGCCGGTCACATCGTCGTAGACATGCATCAGGTCGACCCACACGTCGGTCGGCGCTCCGTCTTTGATACCCTGCGCCAGAATGCGGATGAGAATGAGATCGCGCGTGTCGGCGCCGGCGCGAATCTGGTGTTCCCACAAAGTGTGAAGGACCTGACGCGGAATAACCGGCTGCCCGCCGACCAGAAACGGCTTTGTGTCGAACAATCCCAATTGCTGCATGACTTTGAGCTGCGCGTAGTGGCCGGGATAGCGCAGCGTCTTGTTTTGCAACGTTCGAAGTCTTCCGGCGAGAGTCCGCGCGGCGCTCGTCAGACCGCCGGCGGTGGTGAAGGCTTCCAGGGGCCCGATCGGCGCCGGGAACTCGACGACTTCCAGCTCCTCCAGGGCGGGCACGCGGATCGTCTTGCCGCCGCGAATGAACACACAGTCACCGTGATACTCGTTCGTCAGGCCCTCGATGCTGAAGGTGAGCTTGTACATCCACGGCGGCTCGGGGTCTTGGGGCAGGCCGCAATCCCACATGAACACGTCTTTCGGTTCATCCAGGGCCTCCATGGCGTACAAGATCAGCGACGTCCCCATCCCCGGAACCTGGCCGCAGTCGGGGACGATGGACACGCCGGCGTTGGCGGCTTCCGCCTTCAAGGCGAGCTGCTGGAATACGACGTCGCTGTTGCCTCCCAGATCCGTCATGCCTGCGCCGGCCTCGATGGCGGCGTGGGTCAGCCCCAGGTTGTAGAAGTACGGCACGGCGCTCAGGAAGGCGGCGATCTTCTCCCTGCGCAGCCAGCCGGCCACCGAATGCGGATCGGAGGCGTCGACCTCGGTTACCCGGGCGATGTCGGACTGGAGCAGCTGATTGACGCGAGCGGCGGAGCGTTCGGCCTGGCCCCGATCGCTGTCGGCCATGAAGATGACCTCCGCCTCGCCGAAGCGGCCGAGATCGTAGGCAGCGGCTGTCCCCTGGCGGCCCGAACCGAGAACGGCATAGCGATAGGGCATGGTGTCGTCTCCCAGAAGGCGTGATGAAGGCGCTCAATCTCTCAGGCGAAACGATCGAGCACGCGTCGCACGGACGGCAGATAGCTGCTGCCGAAGAGGTTGAGGTGATTCAACAGGTGATACAGGTTGTATACAGGCAGCCGGTCCCGCCAGCCGGCAGGCAGGGGCCGGGCATCGGTGTAGGCATCGTAGAACGACGGATCCAGCGCGCCGAAGAGCTCGGTCATCCCCAGCTCAGCCTCCGCCCATCCGAAGTGGCAGGCCGGATCGATCAGGCAGGCTTCGCCCTTCGGGCCGGGGATGACGTTCCCGGACCACAAGTCACCGTGCAGCAGGCTGGCGGGCTGCCTCGGCACGAGCTCGTTCAGCCTGGCGGCCAGGATTTCGACGCGATGGAGATCGCTGGACGACAGCCGGTCGCTCTCGTGGGCCAGTCCGGCCTGGAAGACAAGCCGGTGCGTGGCGAAGAACTCGAAGCCATCCTCGGTCCACGGATTGGGTTGCGGCGTGCTGCCGATGAAATTGTCGTGATCGAATCCGAAGCGCGTAGACTCGTGACGATGAAGCGCCGCCAGGCGGCGACCCAGCCCCGGCCAGAAATCCGGGCCCGGCGGGGCGGGCGGGAGATCCTCCATCAGAAGGAAATCCTGCGACCATAGGAACGGTTCGGGAAACCGCGGGCCGTCGTCTGTTCGCAGCGCCAGCAGGCCTTCGGCCTCGCGGGCGAACATTTCGGCGGGAGCACTGGCGTTGGTCTTGAGGAAGAACGCAGCCCCATCCCGTGTGTGAACTCGCGCCCCGTTGTTGATGCAGCCTCCGCCGATCGGTTCCTCTTGGAGGATTTCGCCATGCCCCTGTTTCTGGCACCAGTCGCGCACCGCGGCCGGAACGGTCACGGACAAACCTCAACCGCCGATAGCTGAAGGCGATTTGTTGATTGGAGATGCCGAGGGTGCCCATGCCCGGGAGCAAGAACGTCATCGCGGCTCGCTCCCTGGACGGGGGCGTTGGCTTCCGGCCTCACGGGCTGCCGTACTCCAACGTGCGCAGGAGCCCGCGCACGCCTGCCTCGATCACGCGATAAGTCTCCTCGAAATCGGCGTCTCCGCCGTAATACGGATCGGGGACTTCGGCGTTCGTCCCGGCCGTTGGATCGAAATCGCGCAGGAGGCGGATCTTGCGAAGCTGTTGTCTGGTCCGGGCCATATCGCGCAGGTGGCGCCGGTTGTCGGTGTCCATGGCCACGATCAGGTCGAAGGCCTCCAGGTCGCTCAAGAGAACCTGGCGGGCGGCGCCGTCGTAGGTCAACCCGTGCCGCGAGGCGGTGCGCCGCATGCGCGCGTCGGGTGTTTCGCCGGCGTGCCAGCCGCCGGTGCCGGCCGAATCGGCCTCGTACTTGCCGTCCAGTCCGGCTTCGTGAACCAGGTGGCGAAAAAGACTCTCCGCCAGTGGACTGCGGATAATGTTCCCCATGCAAACGAAAAGCACACGCGTGGGTTTGTCCACGGCGAGGATTATAACCGTCGGCTGATGGAAGCTAATCCGGGAACGGGAGATCGGCGAGGCGGACGCGCGGCGCGTCCGGATCTTTCGCCGCGGGCCGCCCGGACATTTCGGTGCGGACGACAGCCAGGCCGATCCATCCGCGTCGCGGAGAGAACGCCACGCTGGTGACTCGCGCCGCCAGGCCGGTGTCGGTGGAGACATCCGCCGGCGCGGCCAGCGGTGCGTCGAGGAAGGCACCCATCAGCCGGCGCGGAATCCGCGCCCGGCTCTCCATCCGGGCAATGATCTCCTGACCCAGATAGCAGCCTTTGGTGAAACTCACGGCATAGGTGAGGCCGACCTCGAGAGGTAGGTCTCCCTCGGTGAATTCTCTGCCGTATAGAGGCAGCCCAGACTCGATACGAAGGGCGTCGAACGCGAGGAACGAAGCCTCTTCGTGATCGCTCTCGCCTGACGACCGGAGGGATGCCGGGGCGGCGGAGGCCTCGAACGCCAGATGGATGCCTGGCGGCTCGGGTGGCTGCGCGCCCCACACCAGGCCGCCGGCGACTTCGAGCGCCTCTCCGGGGCCGGGGCTGCCCTCGATGCCGGCTGCACCGCGCACGCGATCCGCCGCCAGGGGCCCGGCGATGAGCCACTCCCGGACAGGATCAAACGCCGGTGCAACGGAGACGTCGTCCTGGAAGAACACGTGCCGCTGAAGCCAGTCCTGAACGACCGGGCCTCGGCCCGGCGAGGTCCTCAAGATCAGATGGTCGGCAAAGGAGACCACCTCCAGCCGATCGACCAGCCGGCCAATGGCGGTCGTGAGGATGGTTGGACGCACCTCCCGCTCGCCGATTCCGGCCACATCGTTGGTCGAGAGTCTTTGAAGGAGATCGAGCCGTGTGCCACCGGAGACCTTCAGGATCCCTGAAGGGGGGACGGAAACCAGGAGGCTGCCTTCCGTCGCAGCGGCATACGCCTCTTCCAGGGCGCTCTGGCTCACACGGGATGGCATGCGCGGGATTATAGCCACGGCTGGCTGCGAAGCGTGAGATATCCGTTCGAGTATAATCGCCAGCCGTTCGACCCGGATGACCTTCCCGGGTTGTACGCAGGCCAGTCATGGCGACGGACCGCCGGCGAGCAAGCGATCTCTCCATTCGAGAGTTGGAAGCGCTGCTGGCGCGGAAGCGAATCGAGGCGCGGCGCACGCGCCTGGCTCAATTCCGGGCGAGCGGCCGTGCCTTGCGCTCGATGCCGATCGACGTCCCCACGGCTTCCGAGGCCATCGCAGAGGTTCCTGAACGAGAAACCGTTGAGACGCCTCGCAGGCAGATGGCGCTCAACCGCATGCTCCTCGGCGTGGAAATCGCCGCCGTCGTCGGCCTGGCCCTCATCGTCGTCAACGGCCTGGGCGCGCTTCGCGAGCTCAACCGAGAGGTGGCAGCCGCCCTTGAAGGACCCACCCCGATGCCCACGGCGCTCATCACCGCCGTCGTCCTTCCCTCCGGCCACACGCCCCCGACGTCGCCGGGCGGGGCCCGTCCCAATGAGGACGAAATCCCCGCCAACCTGCGGCCCCTGGTTCAGTCTCTTCCCGCCGTCGCCCTTCCGACCCAGGGACCCGAGCAAGCCCGCAGCATCTTCATCCCGGCCCTGTGGAACTCGCCGGCGCCCGTCGTGCAAGGCGACGGCTGGGAGCAGTTGAAGAAAGGCGTGGGCCAACATCCGGGAACGGTCAACCCCGGCCAGCCGGGGAACATGGTCGTCTCCGCGCACAACGACATCTTCGGCGAGTTGTTCCGGGATCTCGACCAGCTCCAGCCCGGCGATGAAATTCGACTGACCACGGCGACCCGCGAATTCGTCTATCGCGTGACCGGCACTCAGATCGTCGAGCCGACCGATGTGGAGGTCATGGCGCCGACGACGCGGCCGACCATCACCCTGATTTCCTGCTACCCGTACCTCGTGGACGATCAACGCATCGTGGTCACCGGCGAATTGGACGCCGGGTAGACCCCCTTGCGATTCTGGAAGGAGCACACGTGAGCAAGCGAACCCGCCCAACCCCATCGCCCTCTGTCTTGCGTCCCGGCTACGCGGCGGAATTCGATCCCGACTACTCCCATATTCGGTCGGACCTGCGGCGGATCGCGTTTCTGGCCGGCGGGTTTGTCGTCATCCTGATCGTCGCCTCGTTCTTCGTGCGTTAGCCGATTTCGCAGGTTCCGCGGTGCAATCGCCGCGCGTTGGCCTCAGTCTTCGCTGGAAGATCACCCTTCCGTACATGTTCCTGGCGCTCGGGCTGGGCCTGATCGCCATTCTGCTGATCAACCGGCTGGCCGCCGAGCGCGCCCGCGATCGATTTACCTTGCTGCTGGCCGACAGCGGTCAGCAGGCAACGGACGCGGTCGTGCGCGTCGAGCGCGACCTGCTCGAGGTGGAGCGTGTGGCGGCCAACACCCAGGGCGTGCTCGAGGCTGCCGTCGCTTCCGACGCCGAGCAGCTGCGCGTCTTGATCCTGCCGGTGGTGGTCAACGCCCGAGTGGACATGCTCGTGGTGCTCGATCCCGGCGGAACGAGCCTGCTGACGGTGCGTCAGATCCCGGGAGCTGCACCCGGCGAGTATGAAACCTTGCGGGGCGAAAACTTCTACGCCGGCTGGCCCGCGGCTCAAAGGCTGCTTGCGGGCGGCGCCGGTGACGCGGGGGAAAAGACCGCCGGCGTGGAATGGATCCGGGCCGGAGGCACGACCCTGGCCGTGTTCTTCGTCGGGGGGCCGCTGCTCCAATCGGATGCGCGCCCGGCGGGGGCGGTGCTCGTCGGACTGTATGCCTCGACGCTGGCGGACGTCTTGAGCGAGACCGCGGCCGCGGCGGCGAACGTCTCCCTCTACAACACCTCCGGCGAGTTGTTGGGCACGACTCTCGAGCTCGAGCCTTCGGAGTACCTCGGGCTGCGCCCGGAGGTCGTGCAGGAAGTGGCGGCAGCCGAGCCCGACCAGAGTCCTGTCCGCCGCATCCAGGTCGCCGGTCAGCCGTACGGGGAGGTGTTGGTGCCTTTCGTGGCCCACGACGGAGCCCAACGCCTGGGGATCATGGGCGTGTCGTTGCTCGAATCGGGGTTCGCGACCGCGACGGACACGACGACGGTCGTCGCCTTTGCGGCCCTGGCCCTGATGTTGACCGTCGTCATCGGGTTGCTCATCTCGAATTCGATCACACGTCCACTGGTGCGCATGGCCGCCGCCTCGGGGGAGGTGGCGAGGGGGAACCTGGAGACGCGCGTGCCGGAAGGCGGCAACGACGAGATCGGCGTCCTGTCGCGGACGTTCAACCGGATGGTCGAGGGCATGCGCGAAGGTCTCGCGTATCACGACCTTCTCGGTCGGGCGGTGGCGCCGGAGGTCCGCGAGCAGCTCAAACGATCGTCGACCGGGGAGACCGGTCGCCCGCAGGTCCAGCGGGCGACGATCTTGTCCGGCAGCATGCGAGGCTTCACCCGTTTGGAGAACGACTCGCAGGCCGAAACCGCGCTGAACGTGCTGAACGAATTCCTCCGCGGGGCTCTGCCCAGGATCGGCCAGTACGGCGGGGTGGTTTATCACTTCGACGGAGAAGAACTGCTGGCTCTTTTCGGGATCCTGCCGCGCGCGCTGCCCCCGGCGGTGAGCGCCATGCAGGCGACGCACGCCGGCCTCGATCTGCTGGAGATGACGCGCCATCTCAACCAGACCCTGGCGAACGCCAGTGGACAGCCCTTGGAGCTGAGCCTGGGGGTGGCCACCGGGCGCGTCCTGGCCTCCAGCCTGGGAACCAAGGAGCGCACGCAGTTTGCCGTGCTCGGGGAGGCGGTCGCCGACGCCCAACAGCTTCAGGAAATCGCCCGGGACCTGGGAGAGAATCGCTTGCTCATCGGCGAGGCAACGCATCAGGCGTTGGGCCAGACGCGCGAGCACTTCATCTTCGGTCGGCAGGGCAAGGTGCAACCGAAGGGCAAGGGGACACCCCTGGTGGTGTATGAAGTCAGCGGCCGATCGGTGCGGCTCTTCGAGCGCGATGGCGAGAGTCAGGGTAAGCCCACCAGGGTCATCCGAGAAAACGAGTAGGAAGAATGGGCCGCTTGAGGCCGGAGCGCCTCGGGCCTAATCTGCTGAGGAGCGGGGAGCACGCCTCGGCGAGAGGCGTGCTCGTGCGTTTGTAGCGAAGTCCAACGATGGGCCGGGGGCCGGGCATTGATGCGGAGGCCATTGTGGCGCCTCGACCTGGTCGGCGTTGGCTCGTCGGTGCGATTGCGGTCTTCCTCGTGCTTCTTGTGGGCTGGGTGGCGCTGGCGTTGCAGCTCAGCGACGCCTCGGTCGGCCCATTGCCCTACGCTCGCTACCTCTTTTCGAACTTGGACGCGGACTACGGCCCCGACCGATTGCCGCGCGCGCTGGCATCCATTCGGCTGACCATCTTGCTGCCGGCGATGCGCGCTCTTGGGCTCACGGACGAGGAAGCGGCGGAGCGTTGGGCCCTGTACGAACTGACGCTGAATCAGCCTGTACCGACAGCGACTGCACTCAACTTCCAGGGCGATCCTCCCCTCACGGCCACGCCCACCGCCTCGGCCACGCCGACCAACACCCGAACCCCAACGAACACCGCCACGAGCACCGCCACGAATACCGGCACGAATACCCCGACACGCACGCGTACGCCCACACCCACGAAAACCAAGACGCCTCGGCCGACGAACACTTCCGCCCCGAGTGACACGGCGCCTCCCGTGATCGTCGGTTTCGAGTCGATCTCGCGCAATGACTCAGGGTCGTGCAAGGCCTCCTGGACGGTGAATGATCTGCAGGTAATCGATCCGTCGCCTTCCAGCGGCATCGACAGGGTGGAGTTCAAGTACGCGGTTACAGGCTACCTGGGCGTCTCGTATCTGAGTCCGATCTCATTGGATTGCGGCGGCATCCAGGGCGACGGGAGCTGGGACGCGTGCTACGACGGGACCTCGGCGTGGGTTGAGATCAAGGACGGATGGGCAGGAGATCCGCCTGCCAACACCGGTCCGTCATCGTACGAGGTCATTCTGTATGCCAGGGCCTACGACAATGCCAGTCATATGGACCAGGTCGAGTTGGCCAGGTATTCGATGCCCGACACGTGCGACGACCCCGATTTCTGAGGCGCGACAGTCCGGGCCGATCGGCTGCAAAACCTCCCGCAAGATCGCGGGAGGTTTTCTGTCACAAGAGGACGAGCCCTCAGGGCGAAGCGTCGAACAGGAAGAGCCGCTCGTTCCGGGGTGTGAGGTTCGCCGGAAGGAAGCTGGGATCGGCTGAAATCACATAGTCAGCCGTGGCCTGGGGCGCCAGGAAATGGCCGGGCAGGTAGAAGCCGAAGGCATAAGGAGCGTAGGGCACGCCGTTGGCGAGGTGGATCAACCCGTCCCGCTCCGGCAGAACGTCTTTCATCCGCATGAAATCGTGAGTGTAGACGCTCTGCATGCCGCCGATTTCTACGTGCC
>DASSGB010000289.1:0-4816 GCA_035693825.1 Anaerolineales bacterium | reverse complement strand
CGGGCGGTGCGCGACGGTCGAGTGATCGCTGTCGATGGAAGCCTGCTCACCTGGCACGGGACGCGTTTGGCCCGGGCCCTGGCCGAACTCCCAAGCCTGCTCCAACCGGTCAAGCAGTAGGCAGTGGCCAGTTGCCAGTGGTGAGCAAAGAATGACGGGCAATGGGTGATTCGTGGTTAGTGATTAGTGATTCGTGGGCACAACGGCACCGGGGCACCAAGGCCCTGGGGACCTGATGGCTGATGGCCGATGGCCGACGGCTGATGGCCGACGGCTGACGGCTGATAGCTGATCTTGACGAAGCCCGCGCCTCTGCCTAGAATTCACATCCTCGCCAACGGAGACTCGTGATGTTCGCTGGTTTCGCCAAAGTTCTTGCTGCCATCGTCGTCTGCGCCATCGGCGGGGCCGCGTTCGGACTTCTGATCGGCTCTATGGCTGAGAACTACCTGCTGTGGGTGGGGATCAGCGCGGCCATCGGCGCCGCATTTGGGATGGCGATCGGGTACGGGTTGCTGCCGGAATCTTGAATCGAGTACCGGATGGAAGCGCCCTCAAAGGATGAGGGCCGTCCTTCCTCCTGATCGCTGCCTCGAGACCGGCTACCTGGACTCGAGGTCTTCTCCTGCATCTTCTCCCAGTTGACGCGCCCTCCGCCTGGCGAGAAACCACATCCCGGCGCCGACGACCATGCCAAGAAGATAGCCGTACGGCAGCGCGGCCGCGATCAGACCGACCAGCAGGACGATCGTCAGATCGGCGGGTACGGAGGCTGAGTCGCGAATCAGGCGCATCAGCGCCAGCCCTTCGAAGAGCAGGATGACACCCAGGATCGGCATCGGGAAGACGGCTACGATCGACTCGAAACCACGGCCGAAGAACAGGCCCATGGCGACATAGACGCCGCCCTCGATGATCACCGAGCCGCCGGTGCGGGCGCCGAAGGCGTAATGCCCGGCCATGCCGCCGGACCCGTGGCAGGTCGGAACTCCCCCGAAGAATGGGTTCACCAGGTTCATCAGCGCGTAGGTCAAGCCGATCTGCCGGGTCGTGAGACGGCGGGTGGGAAAGAGGTCCTCGGCGATCTGGCGCGTGGCCAGGATCGAGTTCCCGAGCGAAAGCGGGATTTGGGGCAGGGCCAGGACGACGAAGCCGGTGACGACGTCCTGCCAACGCGGCAGGTGGACGATCGGCAGCCCGAAGCCAACCCCGCTGGCGAGCTTCGGCAGATCGACTTCGAAGAGCAGGGCATAAACCACACCGAGGCCGACGATCAGAAGCGCGGCCGGATAGCGTCGATTGCCCAGCAACGCCAGCGCGATAAGGAAGGCCACGACCGCCAGCGCATAGCCTGCCAGACCGTCGGTTTGGACGTAGCGGCCGAGAGCCAGGAGCGAAAGCTGAAGGCCAAGGCCAAATTGGATCCCCCGCACCACCACCTTGGGGATCGCTCGCGCCAGCCAATCCAGGCCGCCCGAGATCGACAGGACGAGCATCGTCAGCCCGACGGCCAGCCCCGCTCCGTAGAGGACGGGACCGGAGATGCCCTGTGCGATCACGATGGCCGCCATCGCTTTGAGCGGCTGGACGGGCATCG
Source organism: Anaerolineales bacterium (assembly GCA_035693825.1). Taxonomy (GTDB): domain Bacteria; phylum Chloroflexota; class Anaerolineae; order Anaerolineales; family E44-bin32; genus MGOM01. Next base: position 3,219 of record DASSGB010000289.1, on the reverse strand, counting down.
GGATCTTGTAGCGCAAACCCGTCAGGATCTGCATGACGCCGAACATCACCAGGACGCTGGTGGCGTCCAGCCCGGCCGCCAGGGTCACGCCGACGATGAGGGGAAGGTCCGTCCCCAGATCGCCGAACGCTCCGGCGAACTCGTTCCGATCGAATCGAAGGCGGGGAGTGGAGACGACGGAGCCCGGTGCTGCTCCGTCGTCAACTCGCGTGTGACGGGTGCCGATCACAAGGCCCGAATCTAACACGACGCAGCGGGTGTGCCAACGGCAGCGCGCACCGCAGGGTCCACGCGCTTCGACCGGCCGTTCGCCCCGCGGACCGGAGCCCGCAGGGCGCCGACCCGCCTGCACCCCGTTCGCCTGCACCTGCGCTGCGCTTGTTGCGGCGCAGGCGGGCCGCGAGACCCATAGTCTGTTCGGAGGGCTTGGGCCCGCCGGGGCGAGACGGCCTGCGCTGCGCTTGTTGCGGCGCAGGCGGACGGGCCTCAGCGCGTGGACACGGATGGGCGCTGGCGCAGGCGTGAGTCTGCGGCTGAACCCGGTTTGACGACCCTCTCTCGACCGCCTACAATGCTCGCTCAGGAGCCGATCGAATGAGCGAAGTGCGCGCCGCAAGCGGCCGGGAAGTCAGGCTGACCAGCCTCTCTTCCTGCGCAGGTTGAGCCTCTAAGCTCAGCGCAGCCGCGCTGGCGCAGGTTCTGCGCCCCCTGCAGGCCATCTTCAGGCCAGAAGCGTACCCCAACCTGCTGGTCGGCCTTGGCGCGCCGGATGATGCCGCCGTGTGGCGCTTGGACGATGCGCGCGCGTTGGTCGTCACGACCGACTTCTTCACGCCCATCGTCGACGACCCCTACGACTACGGCGCCATCGCCGCCGCCAACGCGCTGTCGGACCTGTACGCGATGGGCGCAACGCCGCTTTTCGCCCTCAACGTGGCCGCGTTGCCGACCTCGCTTCCGTCGGAGGTCGTCGAGGCCATCATTCGCGGTGGAGCCGAAAAGGTCCTTGAGGCCGGCGCGGTCGTCGCCGGCGGCCACACGGTCCAGGACGACGAGCCCAAATTCGGTCTGGTGGCGGTTGGGATGGCTTCGGTCGATCGTCTGCTGACGAAAGCCGGTTTCCAGCCGGGAGATATCCTCTTCCTGACAAAACCCCTCGGGACGGGTGTCACGGCTACAGCGCTCAAACAGGGCCGGGCCGACGCCGAACATGTGGCTGAAGCCGTGGACTGGATGAAGAGTCTCAATGCGAACGCCGCGACTCTGGCGCTGGAGCACGGCGCCAGGGGCGCGACCGACATCACCGGATTCGGGTTTCTCGGGCATGCCGTGGAATCGGCCAAGGCATCCAACGTGCGTCTCGAGTTCTACGCAGATGCCTTCCCTTTCCTGGCCGGCGCGGCGCGCTACGCCGAAGAGGGCTTCATTGCCGGTGGCACCCAGGACAACCGCGCCTATTTCGAACCGATGGTGACGATATCGACCGGTGTGCCGGAAACCGTCCGTATGCTGCTTTTCGACGCGCAGACCTCCGGCGGACTTCTGTTCGGGCTCCCGTACGCGGATCTTCCGGCGGTGCTGACCCACGCCGACCTGGCCGGCGTCGACTTGTGGCCGGTGGGTCGGGTCGAGAGGGGGTCCGGCGTTCATGTCAATGCCGGACCTTGGCCGGCCGGATCGGCCTCGGCCTGAGGCCTCAGGGGCGACCACCGTCGCAAATCTCTCTTCTCAGGATTCGGAGGACTTCATGCCGAAAGTCACGATCATCGGATCCGGCCAGACGGGGGCCACCACCGCCCACTGGCTGGCGGAGCGCGAGCTGGCGGATATCGTCCTGGTCGACGTGATCGAGGGTATGCCGCAGGGAAAGGGACTCGACCTGCTGGAGGCGATGCCGATCATCGGCTCGGATGCGCGCGTCTTCGGCTCGAACAGCTACGACGACACGGCCGACTCGGACATCGTCGTATTGACCGCAGGGCTGCCGCGAAAGCCGGGCATGAGCCGGGACGATTTGCTCGAAGCCAACAGCAAGATCGTGCGAGAGGCCGTGGAGCGCTCGCTGGCGGCTTCGCCGGATGCGATCCTCGTCGTCCTGACCAACCCCCTCGATCCGATGGCCTACCTGGCGATGAAGGTAGGCGGGCTGCCTCGTGAGAGGGTGATCGGGCAGGCCGGCATTCTCGACTCCGCCCGCATGCGGGCCTTCGTGGCGGCCGAGCTGAACGTCAGCGTCCAGAATGTGCATTGCTACGTCCTCGGGGGACACGGCGATGAGATGGTTCCTCTGACTCGACACTCCAATGTTGCGGGCGTGCCTCTGGAGAAAGCTCTGCCTGCCGATCGATTGGCGGCCATCGTGGACCGGACGCGCAAGGGAGGCGGCGAGATCGTCAGCCTGTTGAAAACCGGCAGCGCGTTCTACGCGCCGGCGGCCGCTCTGGCGCAGATGGTCGAGGCGATCCTGCTCGATCGACACCTGGTGGTGCCGGCTTCAGCCCATCTCGAGGGTGAGTACGGCCTGAGGGACATATTCTTCGGCGTGCCGGCTCAGCTCGGGCGGGGTGGGTTGGAGAAAGTGCTCGAGTACGATCTCAACGACGAGGAGCGCCGCGCGCTAGAGGTTTCGGCTGGCAAAGTGCGCGAGGCGATTCAAGCGCTGAAGATCTAGCTGTCAGCCGTCGGCCATCGGCCGTCAGCCGTCAGCCATCAGCCTTCAGCCTTCGCCAAGAACTGGTGGGGGCGCTCAATGGAACGCCCCTACTGCATTGGCCTGGGGGAGGCCGCCACCTCCACGTGCTTCGACGGGCTCAGCGCGTGCGTTTTGGTCGGCTCAGGAATGCAGGCTGTCGCGAGTCAGCCGGCGTGGGCGGAGGGCTGACGGGAGCCTAGGGCGTGGGTGTGGCCGCCGGTGCCGCGCCGGACCAGGTGAAGTCGCGTTTGACGCTGGCCGCTCCGGCGATCACGTAACGAACTTCCCCGCCGGGGGAAGTGCCCGCGGCCCTGACAGTCTCGACATACCAACGCATGATGTGGGGCAGGCTGTCCGCTGGTCGGAAGCTCACCGGGATGACGAACTTCGTGTCCGTCACCTGGGCCACCAACCGCACCGTTCCGGAGCCCTCGGTGATGTCTTCGACCACCACCTGGTAGGCCTCATCGGCCCGCAACGGTCCGACCGACGCCCATTGCAGGGTGATGGTGTCGTCGGCCAGGCTG
>DASSGB010000288.1:0-46510 GCA_035693825.1 Anaerolineales bacterium | reverse complement strand
AGCAGAATTACCGTTCCACCCAGCGAATTCTCGACGCGGCCATGGTCGTCATCGATCGCCACCCCGATCGCCAGAAGAAACGCCTGTTCACCGACCGCGGCCAGGGCTCCGAGATCGTGCTGCACGAGGCCTACGACGAGGAGGGAGAGGCGGCCTACATCGTCGAGACGATCGCCGCGCTAACCCTGCATCGACATCTCGAGCCGCGCGATTGCGCCGTCATGTATCGCACCAACGCTCAGTCGCGCGCCATCGAAGAGGCCTTCCTGCGCGCCAACCTGCCGTACCGCCTGGTGGGCGCCCAGCGTTTCTACGGGCGACGCGAGGTCAAAGACCTGATCGCCTATTTGCGGCTGGTGCACAACCCGGCCGACCAGGTCAGCCTCGTGCGCATCCTGAACACGCCTCCGCGCGGACTGGGGGCGAAGTCGATCGAGTCCCTGCTTCAAGCGGCGGCGCGAGCCTCGCTCGGGCCGGGCGCGTACCTCCTGGCCCTCGGCGAAGGGACCGTCGAAGCTCCTGCCGGCCTGTCGGGGCGCGCGGCTCTCGCCCTGACAACCTTCGGACGCCAACTGGCCGATTGGCGCGCCAGGGTCTCCGAGCTGCCCCTGGCCGAGTTGATCGATCGCCTTCTGGCCGATGTGCGTTACCGAGCCTTCATCGACGACGGCACCGAGGCCGGCGAAGACCGCTGGGCCAACGTCCTCGAACTGCGCGGCCTGGCCCAGGATTACACCGACCTCGGGCTGAGTGAGTTCCTCCAGCAGGTGGCTCTGGTGTCCGATCAGGACACGCTCACCGAAACCATGAACGCCCCGGTGCTGTTGACCCTTCACGCCGCCAAGGGACTCGAGTTCCGGGCCGTGTTGGTCGCCGGGCTTGACGACGGCCTGCTGCCTCATCAGCGGTCGTTTGATGATCGTGAGTCGATGGCTGAGGAACGGCGACTGTTCTACGTCGGGATCACCCGCGCCAAGGATTTCCTGTACCTTGTGCGTGCATTCCGCCGCCACACGTTTGGCACCGGCGGCATGTGCGAGCCGTCGCGGTTCCTGCAGGACATCCCGACCGATCTCCTGGCGGGCGATGAGAGCGGCCGCGGCCCGACGCGCGCCCAGGCGGCCTACGAGCGGCAGACACGCTGGGAGTCGTGGGTCGCTCCCATGCCCGAACCGCGCTTCCACGCCGGCATGCGAGTCCAGCATCCGGCTTTCGGCGACGGCATCGTGATGGAATCCGTCATCGATCGCGAAGACGAGACCGTCACCATCGCCTTCGCCCGCGCCGGCGTGAAGCGCCTGGCGGCGTCGCTGGCGCGTCTGGAGGTGCTCGATGGTTGACGCGCGCAGACGCGGCCTGCGATGAACATCTTCCTCACCGGCGGGGCGGGCTACATCGGCTCGGCGGCCGCGGCCGAACTGATCGCCGCGGGCCACAAGGTCGCCGTCTACGACTCGCTGGTCACCGGTCACGCGGCGGCCGTTCCCAAGGAGGCCGAATTCATCCAGGGCGAACTCGGCGATGCGGCGTTCGTTCGCCGGGCGCTCTCCCGTCAGTCTTTCGACGCCGTCATGCATTTCGCCGCTTTCATCGAGGCCGGCGAAAGCATGGCCGATCCGGGGAAGTACTTTCGCAACAATCTGGCCCTGGGCCAGGACTTGATCGAGGCCGCCTTTCAGGCGGGCGTCCGGCGCTTCGTCCTTTCCTCGACGGCGGCGGTGTATCAGACGAGCGACGAGCCCCTGACGGAAGACTCGCCCATCGGCCCGGCCAGTGTCTACGGCCAGACGAAATGGATGCTGGAGCAGATTCTGGAGTGGTACCACCGCGTCCACGGGCTTCGATTCGCCGCCTTGCGGTATTTCAACGCCGCGGGGGCTTCCGGCGGACGCGGCGAGGCCCATCGTCCCGAAAGTCACCTCATCCCGCGCGTGCTTCAGGTGGCTCTCGGGCAGCAGCCGCGGGCTCACATCTTCGGTGATGACTACCCCACTCCGGACGGCACCTGCATTCGCGATTACATCCACATCGCCGACCTGGTCAGTGCACATCTTCTGGCGCTGGCCGCCCTCGACGATCGGCCGCGCCAGGTCTACAACATCGGCAACGGAGCCGGCTACTCGGTCCTGCAGGTGGTCGAGGCGGCCCGACGGGTCAGCGGACATGCAATCCCTGCCGACATCCGCCCGCGGCGCCCGGGCGACCCGGCCCGCCTGGTGGCCTCCTCGGAGAGGATCCGGCACGACCTGGGATGGCGGCCGAAACACCCGAGCCTCGACGACATTCTCTCCAGCGCCTGGGAGTGGCACCGGGCCCATCCGGACGGCTATCCGGATACGCCTTGATCTCGTTCCCCGAACGCAGGAGCCCGGTTCTGGCCGGGGATCTTTGCGTCCTTTTCGTCTGACATGCGTCTATACAGGGTGAGGATAGAATGGAGGCAAGAGTGGACGCTCAGACCATCAAGGACAACGTACGCCGACGTTACGCGACCAGCGCCGAGCAAGGCGGGTGCGGTTGCGGATCCTGCTGCTCGGAACCCGGCGACCTCGTGCGTCTCGAGGATATCCGGGAGCGCGCGCCCGGAATCCCTTCGGAAGCCGACCTGGGGCTCAGCTGTGGCACACCCACCCGATTGGCCGAGTTCCGCCCCGGCGAGACGGTGCTCGATCTGGGAAGCGGAGCCGGGGTTGACGTCTTCCCTGCGGCGCAGGCCGTCGGGCCCGAAGGCAAAGTCATCGGCGTCGACCTCACGCCCGAAATGATCAATCGCGCCCGGCGCCTGGCGGGCGAGAGAGGCTTCGCCAACGTCGAGTTTCGACTGGGGGACATCGAAGCCCTGCCCGTCAAGGACGCGAGCGTCGATGTGATCCTTTCGAACTGCGTCCTGAATCTCGTGCCCGACAAGGGGCGGGCCTTCGCCGAGATGTTCCGCGTGCTCAAGCCCGGTGGACGATTTGTCGTCTCGGATATCGTCAGCCGTGGTGAAGTCCCCGATTCGTTGCGCACGGATCTCACCTTGTGGGCGGGCTGCCTGGCGGGGGCGATCGACCAGGAGGCTTACCTCTCGGGACTGCGAAAGGCCGGCTTCGACGAGGTGCAGGTTCTCGAGAGTAGAGCCTACGACTCGGCCGAGGACGGCTACGCCTTCCTGAGCGTGACGGTTCGCGGATGGAAACGGTGACGCTGACGTCGCTCGAGGTCTGGGAATCGTTCGCCCACCACCTGCGCAACTACGTCCGCAAGCGCATCGCCGATCCGGACGCGGCCGAGGACGTCATGCAGGACATCTTCCTTCGGGTGCACACTCACCTGGAAGAGGTGCGCAATCCCGAACGCGTCTTGCCCTGGCTGTATCGCATCGCCCGATCGGCGGTGGTCGACCACGTGCGGCGTCGTGTTCCCGTAGCGGATCTGGCGGAGGACCTTCCCGCCGACGAGCCCCCGGAGGACGACGCCGCCTCCCAGATCGCCAGCGGCCTGGGGCATCTGGTGGACGTCCTTCCCGAACCCTATCGCCTGGCGGTGCGCCTGTCGGAGCTGGAAGGATGGCCGCAGGCGCAGGTCGCGCAGCATCTCGGCCTTTCGGTCAGCGGGGCCAAGTCGCGGGTGCAGCGTGGCCGCCGCATGCTGCATCAGATGCTCAACGACTGCTGCGCCTTCGAGCTCGATCGGGACCGGCACATCATCGACTATCGGCCGCGCGTCAACTGCTGCGCGGAGGCCTGACAAGACGCCTTACGCCAGCAGGCTTTCAGTTCCCAGTTTCCTGTTTCCGGTCTCCAATCGGCATTTCGCAGTCCTGGCCGCTTGAATCGCGCGGCCCGATTGCCTCTTGACTCTCCCCCTGGGGGAGGCTGTAGTCTGGGCAGCGAAGGCCTTCAAACAACACGCGAGGAAGCATGCTCAAGATCGGCGAATTCTCCAAGCTCAGCCGGGCTTCGGTGAAAACCCTGCGCCTGTACGACGAGATCGGCCTGTTGCCACCGATCCGGGTGGACCCCTTCACGGCATACCGGTTCTACGGCCACGAGCAGCTGCCGCGGCTCAACCGGATCCTGGCTCTGCGCGACCTGGGGTTCACATTGGAGCAAATCCGGCAGATGCTCGACGAAGGCGTTACCCCCGAGCAGCTCCGCGGGATGCTGCGCCTGCGCCGAGCCGATCTCGTCCGGGAGCTGGACGCCGGCCGGGAGCGTCTGGCTCGAGTCGAGGCCCGGCTGAAACAGATCGAACAGGAGGGCAAAATGCCCGAGTACGAAGTCGTCATCAAGAAGGTCGAACCCCAACTCGTGGCCGGTGTTCGCGATCGACTCGGATCCTACGGCGAGATCGGGCGGCTGTTCGGCGAGTTGTACGGCTACCTCGGACCGCTGGGCGCGGTCGGCCTCGGAGGCTCGCTGTGGCACGACGGCGAGTTCAAAGAGAGCGACGTCGACGGCGAGGCCATCTCGTTCTTGACTCGTCCCGTCCCCGAGGCCGGCCGCATCCGCGTGTACGAGCTGCCTGCGGCCACCGTCGCCTCGCTGATCCATCGCGGGGCCTACAGCTCGATCGATCAGGCCTACGCGGCCTTGATGGGCTGGATCGAAGCCAACGGCTACCGCCTGGCCGGGCCGGATCGAGAGATCTACCTCGAGGGAGGCCAGGATCCGGAAGACCCGTCGTACATCACCGAGATCCAACAGCCGGTCGAGAAGGCCTAACGCGCCTCAGAGGCCCCAACAGGCGTGAGTCCGGCACGGCAATCGTCTGATGCAGAAGGGTCTGGCCGAGTATCTCAAAGACATCGGCCTTACCTGCCTGATCATTCCGATCACCACCATCGCGGCGGGCTTGGCGCTGGACAACAGGAACATGTCCGTGCGTTCCGCCTGATCGAAGGCCACCCGGAGGTTCGGAGGCCGGGTTCTGCAGAGTAGAACCCGGCCTCTTCGTTATAATCGCCTCCGGCCGCGTCGGCCTCCCCGCTCGGCGCAGAGGAGCCTCCATGCCCTATCAGCACGCCCAGGTGCCGCCCGACGGCGAGCCGATCCGCCACGCCGGCGACCGCCTGAACGTTCCCGATCGACCCATTCTTCCGTACATCGAGGGCGACGGCACCGGCCCCGACATCTGGCGGGCGTCGGTGCGTGTCTTCGACGCCGCGGTCGAAAAGGCCTATCCGGGAAAGCGGCGTATCGCATGGATGCAGGTGTTCGCCGGCGAGGAGTCCTTTCGCCGATTTCAGACATGGCTGCCGGACGAAACGATCGCCGCGTTTCACGAGTTCGTCGTCGGCATCAAAGGACCGCTGACCACTCCCGTCGGCGGCGGAATCCGCTCGCTCAACGTCGCGCTGCGGAAAGCCCTCGACCTGTACGTCTGTCTGCGGCCGGTGCGCTATTTCGAGGGTGTGCCTTCGCCCGTGCGCCGTCCGCAGGACGTGGACATGGTGATCTTCCGCGAGAACACCGAGGATCTGTACACCGGCATCGAGTTCGAGGCCGGCAGCCCGCCGGCGGCCGGGCTGCGCGATTGGCTGAAGACGGCTCTGCCGGAGGAATTCGCCAAGATCCGCTTCCCTGATTCGTCCGGCTTCGGCGTGAAACCGATCTCCCGCGAAGGGACGGAGCGGCTGGTGCGGGCTGCGCTGCAATGGGCGCTCGACAACCGGCGCCGCTCGGTCACCCTGGTCCACAAAGGCAACATCATGAAGTTCACCGAGGGCGCGTTCCGCAACTGGGGCTACGACCTGGCGGAACGCGAGTTCGGCGGCCGCGTGTATACCTGGCGCCAGTGGGATCGGACCAAGGCCGAACAGGGCGAAGAGTCGGCCAATGCCGCTCAGGAAGCCGCACTGGCCGATGGGCGTCTATTGGTCAAGGACGTCATCGCCGATATCGCCTTCCAGCAGACGATCACTCGCGCCCGCGAGTTCGACGTCATCGCCACGATGAACCTCAACGGCGACTATCTATCGGACGCGCTGGCGGCTCAGGTCGGCGGCATCGGCATTGCGCCCGGCGGGAACATCAATTTCGAAACCGGAGCCGCCGTCTTCGAGGCGACCCACGGCACGGCGCCGAAGTACGCCAACCAGGACGTCGTCAACCCGGGCTCGGTCATCCTGTCGGGCGAGATGATGATGCGTTACATGGGCTGGGACGAAGCGGCCGACCTGATCCTCAAGGGCATGGAAGGCGCCATCCGAGCCCGAACCGTGACCTATGACTTCCATCGGCTCATGGAAGGCGCCACCCGAGTCAAGTGCTCCGAGTTTGGGGATGCCGTCATCCGCCACATGACGGATTAGCTGCCCGCCGCCGGGTCACATCTCGGCCGATTCGCTCCCTAGGTTTTCTCCGCCTGAGTCAGCCACGCCTCGATTTCGGCCTCGAGCACATCCAGAGGGATGCCTCCCTGCCGGAGAACCACCTCGTGGAAGGCGCGCACATCGAAGCGATCGCCCAGGCGCTGCTCGGCCCGCCGGCGCAGCTCGCGGATCTTGAGCTCGCCCATCTTGTAAGCCAGCGCCTGGCCGGGCATGGTCAGGTAGCGGTCGATTTCGTTGCGGACGTTGAGCTCGGTCAGGGCCGTGTTCTCCATCATGAACTCGATCGCGCGCCGGCGCGACCATCCGAAGGCGTGCATGCCCGTGTCGACGACCAGACGGCAGGCGCGCCACATCTCGTAGGTCAGCCGCCCGTAGTCGCTGTAGGGATCGGTATAGAAGCCCACTTCCAGCCCGAGCCGCTCGGCGTACAGCCCCCAGCCTTCGACAAAGGCGGTGAAGGCCTCGAAGCGGCGGAATTCCGGCAGGTCGGTCAGCTCCTGCTGCAAAGCGATCTGCAGGTGGTGTCCGGGCACCGCCTCGTGAAGCGACAGCGCCTCCAGCTCGTACAGCGGGCGGCTCTTCAAGTCGTAGGTATTCACGTAGTAGAAGCCGGCGCGTGATCCGTCGCCGGCGCCTTCCCAGTAATAGGCGGTCGTCGTTTGGGGCGCCACGAACTCCGGCACGGGCTTGATGCCGTACGGCAGGCGGGGCAGCCTGCGGAACAGGCGCGGCAGCTCTCCGTCCATGCGCTTCAGGATGAAGGCGACTTCCTTCATGAGTTGATCGGGGGTCGGCGCAAAGAAGCGCGGCTCGGCCCGCAGGAACTCGCCGAACGCGGCGTGATCGCCGGTGAAACCCAGCTTCCGGCGTATGCCTTCCATCTCATCCCGAATGCGCTGGACCTCGGCCACCCCCGTCTCATGCACAAGCCGGGGCGAGATCGCCATCGAGAGGAACATCTGCACCCGATGCTCATAGAAACGTGCGCCATCGGGAAGGTCGGATGCGGCCGTTGTCGTGCGGGCGCCCGGCAGGTAGGTGTCGCGCATGAATTCCACTAACGAGCGATAGCCTGGCAGGACCGACCCCTGAAGGACACGCAGGGCCTGGGTCTGCAATCCGTCCCGATCCGAGCCGGAGAGATTCTCCGGGAACTGCTTGAAGGGTTCGAAGAACACGCTTTCCTCAGGCTCGACATTCGCCAGACGCTCGATGCCTTCGAGAACGCCCTCCAGCGCGATCCGCGGCTGGGTCATGCCCAGGCGCAGGCCCTCGCGCATCAGCCCCATCTGACCCTGGTTGTAGTCGGGAAAGGCGGCCAGGCGGGCCAGGTAGTCCTCGTAATCCTTGCGTGCGGCAAAGCGCGTGAACGTCGGCAGCTCAGCGAAGAACGAGTAGTAGCCCCCCATGCGATCCAGAGGCATGCGGTACACGCCGAATTCGAGTTCGTGCAGCGCATCCTGCTTGAGCCGGCGGAAGATGTCGGCGTTCAGCCGGTCGATCGCAGTCAGGCGATCCAGGGGAATACGATCCAGGCGCACCAGGAAGCCGCGCAGCTCGTCCGCCTGGCGAGCGTGGCTCTGTTCGGTCGCTTCCGGCAGCCGGTCGTTGTAGCGCGTGTCACCGGTGATCGTAGCGAAAAGGGGGTCATTGCGCAGATGGGTCTGCCACTCCTCCTGGAAGAGTTGGCGCAAGAGGGCGGCCGGATCAGCGGTGTCACTCATGGGAAGCTCCGATACCGATGCAGCGGTCGACGGGAATTCGCGCGCAAGAAGTCCGCTCTGGGAAGGCGCCAGGATTCTATCCCGGCCCGGCCCGATCGGGAGCCTGCCCCGCGCCCTGGCCGTCCGCTCCAGCCGTGCAGGGTGACTTTTGTCCACATCCCTGCCTGCGAGACGCCGTTGACAATTCATCCGGACCTGTATATATAGTTAGACAGGTAGACATGTTCGCCACGACCGTTCTCGACAAGTCGAGCCCCGTTCCCCTGTACGCTCAGCTCGCCGGCCGCCTGGAGCGGTTGATCTCCGAGGGGACCTACCCGGTCGGCTCGAAGCTGCCCCCGGAAGAGTCGCTGGCAAGGCAGTACGAACTGAACCGCAACACGGTTCGCCATGCCCTGGCGCTGCTTGTCCACAGGGGGGTGGTCCGAACGGAGAAGGGCGTCGGCACCTTCGTTCGGCGCACCAGAGTGCTGGCGCCCGTCCATCGTCTGGATCGCATGACCAGTTTCGTGGATGACTTCGACCTGGACAGGGCCGAGGTCGAGGACGCCATCCTGGCCAAGGGCCGGTTCCGGGCGACGGCCGATCTGGCGAGCAAGCTGAATGTCGAGCCGGCGAGCCTGCTGGTTCGCATCGAACGACTGCGCCTGGCCGACCACACGCCTTTCGTCTTCGAGCGCCAGTACTACGATCATGGCCTTTTCGGTCGCTTGCTGGACATAGACATTCAGGGCTCCATGTACCAGTTGCTGATCCGAGAGTTCCAGGCCGATCTGCATCACTCGGTGCAAACGCTGCGGGCGGTGCGCGCCCCGCGCCACATCGCCCGCAGGCTTCGCCTGCGCGCCGACACACCTTGCATGTTCCTGGAAAGCATCGCCTACACCGCTCACCATCGTCCCCTCGAACTGCTCCAGGCCTACTACCGCGGGGACCGCTACACCTTCCGCGTCGAATCCGGCCGCTATCGCCACGAAGCGCAGCCGCTCGAAGCCTACGCCTGACAGGAGGTCCCGATGTCCGTCGCAAGCGCCAAGGAAATGTTGATAGAGGCGACCAGGGGCAAATACGCCGTGGGCGCCTTCAACATCACCAGCCTGATTCAGCTCGAGGCGGTGGTTGAGGCCGCCGTCGAAAAGAAGTCCCCGGTCATCATCCAGACCTCGGTCAAGCCGTCGAAGTTCCTGCGCCCGGACGTCCTGGTCGCCATCTATCGCACCTTGGCTTCGCAGGCTCCGGTGCCTGTCTGCCTTCACCTCGACCACTGCACCGAGGTCGATTACTGCAAGAAGTGCGCCGATGCCGGTTACACCAACATCATGATCGACGCCTCCAAGCAGACCTTCGAGGAGAACATCCGTCAGACCAAGGAGGTCGTCGACCACTGCCATCGCCTGGGAGACATCAGCACCGAAGGTGAACTCGGCACGGTGTCGGGAGTCGAGGACCAGATCCAAGTCACCGAAGACGAGGCGCAGCTCGCCAATCCGAAACAGGCAGTCGATTTCGTCGAGCGCACCGGACTGGATCTCTTCGCCCCGGCGATCGGCACGGCCCATGGCGTTTACAAGACCAAGAACCCCAAGGTCCATTTCCAGCGACTCGAGGAGATCCATCACCTCCTCAACGGGAAGGACGTGCGAGTCCCGCTGGTGGTCCACGGCGGCACCGGCCTGCCACCGGACTACATCGATCGGCTGATCGCCGTCGGCGGGTCGAAGTTCAATGTCTCCACCGAGCTGAAGTACACGCTGATCGACTCCACTTTCCAGTACATCAGCGATCACCGCGACGAATATGACCCGGGAAAGATCGACGTCGCCGCCAAGGATGCCACGCGCAAGGCGATCATGCACTGGATCGACATGCTCAAGAGCGCCGGCAAAGCCTAGGAACAGTGGCCAGTGGTCGGTGGTCAGTGGTCAGTCGCCAACCTGACCCTGCACCTGCTGACCACTGACCACTCACCACTGACCACTGGGAGAAACCGCATGAAACCGATGCAGGAGTACTTCGTGCCGTGGCTCAAGGGCCAGAAGATGTACGTATCGTCGCACATCGAGATGGCCTGGCGCGACCCCAAGCTGCACCGCATGATGTCCAACGAAAACCCCAATCCTCCTTCGCCCAAGGTGCTCGAGGCCATCCGCACCTACGGCCAGATCGCGCACCGCTATCCGGATCAGGGCCTGGTGGTGCGCAGCAAGATCGCCGAACTCAACGGCCTGGCGGGGCCGGCCAATGTCGTCCTGGGCAACGGCTCGTCCGAAATCTACGATCTCATCTGGCGCAGCCTGGTGGCCCCGGGCGAAGAGGTCATCCAGCACACGCCGTGCTTCGGGATCTACAAGCTTCGATGCGCGGCGGTCGGCGGGCAGTTGGTCTCCGTCCCGATGCAACATCGTGACGGTCAGCTCCTGTTCGACCCGGACGCCATTCTGCGCGCCATCACGCCCAAGACCAAGGTCATCGTCATTGCTAACCCCAACAACCCGACCGGCAACTTCATGGAGCCCGAAGGCTTCGTCAAGATCGCCGAGTCCGGCGTGCCCTTCGTGGTCGACGAGGCCTACGTCGAATACGCCGGATTGGGAAGATCCCAGGTCGCACTGACCAAGAAGTACCAGAACGTGATCGTCACCCGGACGTTGTCGAAGGCCTACGGTCTGGCCGGGCTGCGCTTCGGGTATCTGATGGCCGACGCCGACACGGCCGGCCCGATCTCGGCCATGCTCATCCCCTGGAACGTGGGCACGATCGTCATGTGGGCCGGCCTGGCGGCGCTCGAAGACCAGGAGGGCCTGCGCGAGCGGGTGCAGTTCAACAACAGCGAGATCATGTTCATCGAGGAGTCGCTCAGCGACATCCCCGGGCTCACCATCCACCACTCCTACGGCAACTACATTCTGTTCGACGGGAAGGGCGCCGGACGCAGGGGCAAGGACATGATCGACTTCGCTTTGCAGCGGGGCCTGATCTTCCGCGGCCAGTCCGACATGTACGGCAGCGACGGCTGGTTCCGCATCACCATCGGCAGCCAGGAGGAGAACCGCCTGGCCATCGCCGCCATTCGCGACTTCTTCCACGCCTAGCAGGAGACCACACCATGCCGGCCCTCAAGGGAATCTTCTTCGATCAGGACGGGGTGATCATCGACACCGAGCGCGACGGCCATCGCGTGTCCTTCAACGAGACGTTCAAGGAATTCGGCTTCCCCTTCACGTGGGGGGTCGAGGAGTATCACGAGCTGCTGCAGATCTCCGGCGGCAAGGAGCGTATGAAGCACTACCTGCAGACGAAAGGCTTCGGCAAACCGGTCCCACCGGAGGAGGCCGACGATCTCATTGCGCGCATGCACAAACGCAAGACGGCGATGTTCATCGAGATGGTCGAAGGCGGCAAGCTGCCTCTGCGTCCCGGCATTCACCGTTTCATGCGCGAGGCCGTCGCTGCCCGCATTCAGCTGGGTGTGTGCACCACTTCGAGCGAAACGGCTGCCCACGCCATCGCCTACCAGGTCTTGAAGGACATCCCCTTCAAGGTCGTCCTGGCGGGCGACGTCGTGAGCAAGAAGAAGCCCGATCCGGAAATCTACAAACTGGCTCTGGAGAAAACCGGCTTGCGGCCGGAAGAGTGCCTGGTGGTCGAGGATTCGCGCAACGGCGTCCTGGCCGGCAAAGCCGCCGGTATGCGCGTATTGGCCACCACGAATGTCTACACCGAGCAGGAAGACCTCAGCCCGGCCGACATTATCGTCTCGTGTCTGGGGGACCCGGCCGGGCAGAAAGCCGTCCTAAAGAAGGGACCGGCCGAGATCGTCCGAGAGGGCGTGGTTCACGTTGCCCAAGTGGCGCGCCTGTTCGCCTGAAGTCGGTCCTGGACCGTCAGACCGAAACCCGGCTTGCTGCGCAAGCCGGGTTTCTTGTCGCCTAGCGCCGCCGTCTTCGGGAGGCCGCCTGCGCTTTCTTGATGTTGCGCGCGCGCGCTCGTTTCTGTGCCGCCGTGGGCTTCGAACGCTCCGGAACGTTGGGCCGATCACTGGCCTTGAAACGATCGCCGGATACGCGCACCGGCGGCGATCCCAATTGCCGCAGGATCTTTCGCGCCGAAGGCGTATCCGCCACCAGCCGACCGCGCTCGAGGTGCGCGTCGTCCTTACTGATCAGCCAAGTGACGGTGCCCCACGAACCGCTGGCCCTTCGACCGGCTACGCGCTGAACATGGCCCGCTCGGCCCACATCCTGCGTCCGAAAACTCACGAATTCACCCTTGGGACGGACCATGATCCGGTAATACTTGCCTTTTCCCGTCGAGCCCGGCCTGGCGCGCGTGCGTCCTTGCGGCTGGGCTCGGGCGCGCTGACGAGGGGACATCGCCTTCCAGCGTGCCGAGGCCTTGCGAATGTTCTTCCGCGCAGCAGCGATCTGCCGGGCAGTAGCCATGGGTGCCTCCTGAGTTTTCTCCAGCCTCAACCCTCGCGCCGCGCCTGCCGGGCCTCCAGAGGCGACGGGAGCAGGTTTGTGTCAGATGGTGTCTGACTTGAAAACCCAACCCGGTTTCCTAGGGAAACCGGGGTTGGCATTTGGAGCCGGCCCCTCACGCCTTAATTCTGTCTCCCTTCGGGTCGAAGAGCGGCTCCTTCTCGACCGTCAGCCCGATTCGCTCGCCGAACAGCTCGACTTCGAGACGCGTTCCCGGCCGGGCCAGGTCGAGGGGCAGGTAACCGTAGGCGATGCTCTTGCGCACGGAGTAGCCGTAACCGCCCGAGGTGACCCATCCGATGACTTTCCCGTCCTGGAAGATCGGCTCATTGCCGAGGGCGACGGCGGTCGCATCGGCGAGCGTCATGCAGCACAGTCTCTGGCGAATACCTTCCCGCTTCTGCGCCTGCAGCGCTTTCTTGCCTCGGAAATCGCCCTTGTCGAGTCGGACGAAAGAGCTCATGCCCGTTTCGAAGGGCGTGTAGTCGGGCGTGATGTCGGCGCTCCAGTAGCGATATCCCTTTTCCAGACGCAAGGAGTCGATCGCCTTGTAGCCGGCGGACACCAGGCCTTGTCGCTGACCGGCCTCCCACAGCGTGTCCCACAGCTTGAGGCCGTACTCCATCCCGACGTAGAACTCCCATCCTAGCTCGCCGACGTACGTCACGCGCATGGCCAGGGCCGGCACGTTGCCCACGGTGATGCGGCGAGCGCTCATGTACGCGAAACCGGCGTTCGACACGTCGTGCCGGGTGAGGCTCTGCAAGATCGTGCGCGCCTTGGGGCCCCACAGCCCGAAACACGCGTACCCACCCGTGACGTCTTCCACCGACACCGATCCGTCGTCGGGCATGTGCAGCCGGATCCAGTTGATGTCGTGGACGCCGAAGGCCGTGCCGGTGACGATCAAAAAGCGATCCTCGCTCAACCGGGTGACGGTGAAATCGCACTCGATCCCGCCCCGGTCGTTCAGCATCGAGGTGTAGACCACGCTCCCCACCGGCTTGTCGACGTCGTTGGAGCTCATGTACTGCAGGAACGCCGGCGCCCCCGGCCCGCGGACCTCGATCTTGCTGAACGACGACTCGTCGAAAAGGCCGGCCGCGGCCCGCGTCTGCAGGTGCTCGAATCCGATGGCCGGCGACCAGTGCACGCCGGCCCAACCGCGAGGTTTGTAGCCATGATCGGCTTTGGCCTCGTACGGCGTGTACCAGTTGGGGCGCTCCCATCCGAATTTCTCCCCGAAAGACGCGCCCAGTTCCTTTTCCCGCGCGTAGGCGGGGCCAATGCGAAAGTTGCGCTCCGTTTGCCGCTCTTCGCCGGGAAGGTGAATGTCGTAGTAGCGGGAGTTGCTCTCGATCGTCCGGTTGAGGGTGAACTGCTGGCCGATGTAGTGCGGGCCAAAGCGCCGCACGTCCAGACGCCAGCAGTTCCACTCCGGCGTACCTTCGACGATCCATTCGGCCATGGCTTTCCCCAGCCCGCCCGCGCCGGCCAAACCGTGGGCGCAGAAAGCGCAAGCCACCCAGAAGCCTTTGACGTCCGTCGGGCCCAAAAGGAATTCCCCGTCCGGCGTGAAGCCCTCCGGGCCGTTCAGCAACTGGATGATTTCGGCCTTCTCCACCGCCGGCACGCGTCGAATGGAGTTTTCCATCAGCGGAGTGAAACGTTCCCAGTCCGGAGGTAGAAGCTTGTACTTGAAGTCGGCCGGAATTCCATCGAGCCCGAACGGCTTGGGGTTTCGCTCGTATCCGCCGGTGACGAAGCCGCCGACTTCCTCCCGCCAATAGACCAAGAGGTCCGGATCGCGCATCGTCGGGACGTTGTGATCCAGGCCGTCGACGGGCTTGGTGATCAGGTACAGGTGGGCGAAGGGAATGATGGGCAGGACCACCCCCACCATCCGGGCAATCTCGTTGCCCCACTGCCCGGCGGCATTGACCACGACCTCGGTCTTGACCGTTCCTTGATCGGTGACGACCTCCTCCACGCGCCCCTTCTGGAGGCGGATGGCGGTCACCGTCGTCTCCGTGAACAGTTGGGCGCCGCCCTTCTTGGCGCCCGCCGCGAGCGCATTCGTCAGCCCTGTCGGGTCGATGCTGCCATCGGTCGGCGTATAGACGGCGCCCAAGACCCCTTCGGGGTTCATCAGGGGCCACATGCGGTGGGCCTCCTGGGTGCTGACCATTTCCAGCGGCATGCCGAAAGACCGCGCGTAGCCCACCTGGCGCTTGAGTTCCTCCATGCGTTCGGGCGAGGAGGCCAGGCGAAGGCCGCCCACCTCGCGCCAGCCTGTGTCGACGCCGGTTTCTTCTTTCAAGCGGCGGTAGAGATCGGTGCTGTACTTCATCATGCGCGTCAGATTGAAATCCGAGCGCAGTTGCCCGACCAGGCCCGCCGAATGCCAGGTCGAGCCGCAGGTCAACTCGCCGCGCTCCAGCACCACGACGTCTTTCCACCCCATCTGGGTGAGATGGTAGGCGATGCTGCAGCCTCCCACGCCGCCTCCGATGATGACGACCTGGGCGTGGGATGGAAGGCTAGATGCCATGGACGGCCTCCTTGAGCCAGGTGCTCCACTGAGGGTCGCCGATCCCCTCCGCCGCCCGTTGGAAATGCTGTTCGGCGTACCCGCGGAAATCGAAGTCCAATGAGGAGAGGCCGCTTTGCAGCACGCCCCACATCGCTTCGCGCATGTCTGAGGCAAAGCGCATCAAGCGCAGGCGAGCCAGGCGCGCCGGAGCTACGCTCCCGTCGAGGGCCGCCAACAGCAGCTCGTCCTGCTCCAGGGAGAAGTTGTGATTGCGGGAGAAGTTGGCCAGGTCGAAGAAGGCGTCTCCCATGCCGGCGTATTCCCAGTCCAGAATGTACAGGCGTCCCTCGGCTTCGAGGAAGTTGGCGTTGAGCAAGTCGTTGTGGCAGGGGCAGGCTGCGGTTGTCGGCAGGCGCCTTTCCACCTCGTCGAGATGCTGCTTCAGATGGTCGAACGTCTCAGGCAAGACCACACCCAGGCGCCGGGCCGCGGCGGCATAATCGCGGACGACGTGGAAGGCTGAGAACGCCCCCGGGATGGCCGAAAGTGCATGGAAGGCTCGCAGCGCGGCTGCCACGCGACGGATCATGTCCGGCCGACCGAGCTCCTCGGCCGATAAGGGACGACCGTCGACGAAACGCGTCACCAGGTAACCTTCCGGCTCGAGGAAGTGAACCACCTCCGGCGCGAGGCCGATGGCCGCCGCCGCCTCGTTGGCGGCGCGCTCGACGCGCCGGTCGATCCCGAGCTTCTCGGTGCGTTCCCCTGCCAGGCGCAAGACGAACGATTGGCCTCGCGTGTCAATGCGGAAGTTGCGGTTGGTGATCCCGCCGCCGAGCGGGGTGACACGCAGATCAGGGTCGTCCTTCCAGCCTGGAACGCGGGCGATGATGGCGCCTACAGACGCGGGCATGTCGATCGTCGTCTCGCAGGACTCGGCTGCCAGTCGACACCCTCTCCGCCGATCACGGCCAAGTGCGTGGGGGCGCCGTCGCGAAGAGGGGGCAGGGGGTGAGGCCCAAGGGGCGCGGTCGACATGCCCTTACCCCTGCCAAACCGAGTCCGGACGGGCCATCTCGTTGACAATGTCATAGGAAGACAGTATCCCCAGCGGCACCGCCTCGGGACGCGCAGGATCGACGACCACCAGCCGGTGGTAGTGGTTCTCGATCATGAGGTTGGAGGCCTCGCGCAGCGAGGCGTCGGGCCGGATGGTCAGCGCCGGATGCATCACGTCCGCCGCCGTTTGATCGGTGCAGCCCTTGCCGCCGAGGCAGCTGAGCAAGTCCCAGCCGCTGACGACGCCTTGCGGTCGTCCGTCGGCCTCGAGAACCAGCACCGAGCGATAGCGGGCTTCGGTCATCGTCCGCGCGACCTCTCTCACCGGAGTTTCTTTGCGGCAGACCAGGATCGCGTGCGACATGACGTCGGCCACCGTCTGGCGGGAGGCGGGTTCCTGCGTCGCCAGGTAGGCCACCAGGTCGGAGATCGACAGGACGCCGCGGGGCTGTCCATCCTGGGTCACGATCAGCCGATGGAAACCTTCACGGCGCATCCGCTGGGCCGCCTCGCTGGCCGGCGATCCGGCGTCGATCGTATTGAGGGGCACGGACATCAGCTCGCCTGCGGTCATCCGCCGCATCGTCTCCAGGCTTTCCCGGTCGGTCGACAACCATTCACCCGCCAGCAGGTCGAAGTCTGAGATCAGCCCGACCGCCCGGCCGTCGGCCTCGGTCACGACCAGGGCGTGCACCCGATGCTGCATCAGCAACTTTGCCACCTGGCCCAGAGGGGTATCCCGGGGACAAGTGATCAGGTCGGGATGCATCAACTCGCCCACGGGCTTGGTCATCGACCTCTCCTTGGCATCACTGGACCTCTTCGACGTCTTTGTACCACTTCACCCGGTCTCCGACGCGCGCTCGCAGGCGCCAGGAGAGCGGCTTGGGCTCGGACTCGATACGGGCCAGCGCCTGCTCCACCTGCCGGGTCACATGGCTCTTCTGAGGCGGCTCGAGCTGCGAGTATCCCTGGGCCAACAGCCCGACCTTTCCGAGATTCATGGTCACCGTGCGCCACAGGCCCCAATCCGCGGCGCACAACGCGGCGACACGGCCCATGTGGATGGTTTCGGCATCGTTGTCGCCGAGGGGATGCTCGAGGAACAACATGATCGTGTCGATCACGTCCTTCTCGTTGATCTGCACGATCTGCATCTTCTCCAGCAGCATCTCGGCCAAGGGGATGGTGGGCTCGTCGGCCTCCAGCCGTCCGTCCCAGGGAATGACATGACTGAAGTCGAGCTTGCCGTAGAAGACGTCCACGTGCATGTGATTCTTCGGGTTTTCGAAGATCGCCCGCCCGCCTTCGCTCACCACGAAAACCTCGCGGTCCTCGAGGTATCCCAGTCGACCGAGAAGGTCGCGGACGCCTTTGGCCTGTTGGTTGTAGGAGGCAAAATCGATATCGGTGTAGGCCCGGCCCATCTTGGCCTGGAGCGAACCATATCGCGGACAGTGCAGTTGGAAGGCCAGGGACCCAAGCAGGCGCAGGATGAGCCCCTCAGCCTTGGCCGCCCCGACGATGCGCCGGACTTCGCTCTCGAAACGTTCCCGCTCGGCCTGGTCTTGAGGCCCCATCCCCACGGCCGGTTCGGCCATCGCCCTTCTCCGGGCTCGCCCCCCCAGCGAGCAGGCCTGATTCTACACGAACCGACAAGTTGTTGCAGAACCCGTCAGAATCCTTCATAATGGACGTGCGCCATAGGCAGGCCGGATGGCCAAGCGCCTGATTCCCGCCCAGCGATTTCAACGCATCCAGGCGTATCTGGAGGAGCACCGAGTCGCTCGCAACACCGAGTTATGCGACCTGCTGCGGGTGTCGGAAGCGACCGTGCGGCGCGATCTCGAGGCGCTCGAAGCGCGAGGCCTGCTCGAACGGACACACGGAGGCGCCATCTGGACCCTACGCCTTCCCCACGAGCCGGTATATTCGCTCAGCGCCGAAGTCCGTCGGGCCGAGAAGCGCGCCATCGGCCGCGCCGCGGCGGCGCTGGCCGTCGACGGCGACACGGTTTTCGTCAACAGCGGCACGACCACCACGGAGGTCGTGCGCAGCCTGGCCGCCCGGGAGGATCTGTCGCGGCTGACGTTGGTGACGACCAACGTCACCGGCACACTGGAAGCTCGTCATCCGGGCTTCGACGTGATCCTGCTCGGAGGGTTGTTCCGGCCTCAATCGAATGCCGTCGTGGGCGCCTTCGCTCGCCGCTCGCTCAGCCGGATCTACGCTGCCCGCGCCTTCATCGGCGTCGACGGCATCAGCCTCAAGGCCGGCGTCACGACGCCCATCAGCGCCGAGGCCGATATCGCCCGTCAAATGGTGGAACGCACACGCGGCCAGGTGGTCATCGTCGCCGACCACAGCAAGTGGGGCGTGGTGTCCAACTTCGAAATCGCTTCCATCGACGACATCCACGTGCTCGTGAGCGACCGGGGCTTGCCGCCCCGCGCTCGAACGGATCTCGAAGACCGAGGCATCCAGGTTGTCCTGGGCGAGCCTGCCCCGGCACCGGACGGCCATCTGGCCATTCCCGCCTGACGGAGAGTCGATGCCCCTCTTCGGCAAGACCCCGGCCCCCCGCACGACGCTCTTTTTCGCCACCGACGTCCACGGTTCGGAGAGAACCTTCCGCAAGTTCCTGAACGCGGGCAAGTTCTACGGCGCACGGATTCTGATCATGGGCGGCGACATCATCGGCAAGCTGGCCGTGCCGATCATCCGCGGAAGCAACGGCGGTTACCGCGCCACCCTCCAAGGACGCACCGAACATCCCGCCTCCGAGGCCGAGCTCAAGGCCCTCACCGACCGCATCGGCGTTCTCGGTTTCTACAGTCAGATTATGGACGAGGGCGAATTCCATCAACTCCAGGCACGCCCGGAGGCGGTCGAGCAGCTGTTCCACCGGCTGGCCCGACAACGCCTTGAAGAGTGGATCGACCTGGCCGAAACGCGCCTGCGAGGCACGGGAATTCGGTGCTATGTGACCGGCGGCAACGACGACTACCCCGAGGTGCTGGCCGCCCTGCAGCGTTCGGGAACCGAGTCGATCTTCGGTTGCGAGGGCCAACTCGTCCATCTCGACGACCATCACACCATGGTCAGTCTCGGCTTCAGCACTCCCACGCCCTGGAAGACGCCTCGCGAAGTCTCCGACGAAGAACTCGGCGCGATGATCGACCGGACCGTCGCGCAGGCCGAAGACCCATCGGCCTGCGTCTTCAACTTCCACGATCCGCCCGTCGACTCGACCCTCGACACCTGCCCCATGCTCGACTGGACCACCGATCCGCCGTCGCAAATCGTGCGCGGCGGCCAGGTTGTGCTGCATGCAGCCGGATCCAAAGCCGTGCGCACCGCTATCGAACGCCACCAGCCGGTGTTGGGCCTGCACGGGCATATCCACGAGTCGGCCGGCGCGGTCCGCATCGGGCGGACGCTGTGTATCAACCCCGGCAGCGAATACGGTGAAGGCGTGCTGCGCGGCGCGCTCGTCAACCTAGCCGGCGGAAAGGTCGACAGCTATCAGATGACGAGCGGGTAAACGCGGCGGGTGAGAGGAGGTGACCGAGAGACACGACCTGATGGCTCCCGGAGATCTTCGCCGAACGATCCCAAAGGAGGATAGCGCTATGGCCACAATGGCGGCTACCGCCGAGGTCTTCACCCGTAAGGCTTCCGGCCTGGTGCGGGTGATGTCGCCCTACTCGGCCTTCATCTACAACATTCTCACCATGGGCCTGATCTTCCCGTGGACGTACCTGTGGGCGCCGGGCGCGCTTCCGGGCGGGAAGCTGGTGTGGGGGATCCTCCTCGCCACGCTGCTCGAGATCCCCATTGCCTTCGCCTATGTCTGGCTGTCGACCGCTCTACCTCGCTCGGGCGGCGACTACGTTTTCCAGAGCCGGGCCTTCGGGGGCTTCTGGGGCTTCACCCTGTTGATGTCCGGGTTCGTGATCTGGATCTTGCAGTGGGTCGCGCTGTCCGGATGGCTGCTCGCGTACCTGGGCTTCGCCCCGCTGTTCCTCGGCCTGGGGGCGACGCTGGGGAACCCGGCCCTGTCGGGCATAGGCGTCTGGTTCACGAGCGCCAACGGCATCATCATCGTCAGCATCCTCAACGCCGCGGTCTCGGCCGGACTGCTTGTCAGCGGTTTCAAGAACTATGTGAAGGTCCAGTACGTGATGTTTTATGCCATCTTGGTAGCCTTCGCCACGACGCTCATCGTCCTGTTCACCACGCCGACCGGGGAGTTTGCGGCGCGCATCAACGCCTTCGCCGCCGCCTCGGGCGGGGCCGGCAACTGGTACCAGACCGCCCGCGACGCCGTCGTGGCCGCCGGTGTGGACCTCAACCCGCCGTTCAGTCTGCTGGCCACACTGCTCGTCGCCCCCATCGCCTGGACCTCGCTTCAATGGGCGACCTACTCGGCGGAGCAGAACGGCGAAATCAAGGAAGCGCGCTCGTTCAAGAATCAGGCTTTCATCCTGGTGGGCTCCTTGATCGTGACCGGCCTGCTGCTGGCGATCCTGGCCCTGGCTTTCGAGCGCGCCGGAGGCAGCGAGTTCGTATACATCGCCGGAGCCGGCTACTGGTCGCTCGTCGGTGAAGCGACCATCAGCGGCTTCAACCTGTGGCCCAACATCCTGGCCGTGGCGCTGACGGCCAGCCCGATCGTCGTGATCTTGATCGGTTTGGGCTACATCCTCAACTCGTTCCAGATCGTGTGCAACTGCTACATCGGCGTCACCCGCATCATGGTCGCCATGAGCCTCGACCGGCTGCTTCCGGAATGGTTCAGCCGGGTTCACGAGCGTCTGCACACGCCGGTGAATGCCCACCTGGCCTACTTCATCGCCAGCCTTCCGGTCATCTGGGCGTACAACAAGGTCGGCGGATGGATCGGCCTGACGCTGGGGGTGACGTTCGCCTGCGGCTATGTCTTTGCTGCCTCGAGCCTCGCCGGCGCGGTGCTGCCGTTCCGAGCCAAGGAGGTCTACGAAGCCTCGCCCGGATCAGCCCACCGGGTGAATGGCTGGCTTGGGCTGCTGTTGATGCTGGTCGGTGCTGCGGCCTTTGTGTGGACGACGTGGGTCTTCGCCGACGTCTTCAGTGGCACGCCCATCCTGCTCTGGCTGGTGCGCCTCCTCGGCATCCTGGCGGTTCTCGGTCTGGGCTATATGTTCCGCGGCCAGCTCGGCGGATGGTTCGGCGGTCAGTCCATGCCTTGGGTGACCGCGCTGGGCACCGCCGGGGCCGGCTTCGGCTTCGCCATGGTCGTGGCCTTTCTCCTGGCGCCTCAGCTCGGCGTTCTCGGGAATTGGGATTTCAGCAACCTGCCCAGCAGTCTGTGGGCCCAGATCATCGCCTTCGGCATTCTGCTGATGTCGGCGGTCTGGTACTTGCTGGTCAAGAACGCACAGCGCTCGCGCGGCATCAACGTTGACTTCGCGTTCAAAGAGGTGCCGCCCGAGTAGCCAAATCCGCGGCGTTTCGCATCGGCCGGTAACCCGGCGTCCCTCGAAGCGGAACGGGGCGCCGGGTTTCTCCGCCTCCGAAATGTAGTCGGCGGCGAGTAGTCGCTGGTCAGATGGGTCCCGGTGTCACCGGGCCTCTGCGCCTCGGTGACTGTCGGATAGGGTGACGAGCGAAGTTCCAGAAGGTGTCACCCTGCGCTGGACAATGGGATCTCGCGACGCGAGAATGAAACATGGCCCTCACCCATCCCCTCTCCCGCGTAGCGGGAGAGGGGTGAATGCGTGAGGGCCCAAACGGAGCCCTTGATGCCCGATCAAGCTCGTGTGGTCGTCGTAGGTGGCGGAGTGATGGGCGCTTCGGTCGCCTACCACCTGGCCGAGATGGGATGGACCGACGTCGTGCTCCTCGAGAAGGCCGAACTGGCCACCGGCGAGTCGGCTTTCGCCGCCGGTTTGCTCACACAGTTCCACACCTCGCCCACGATGATGCAGATTCGCAAGTACAGCCTGGAGTTGTTCAGCCGGTTGGGCGTCATGAACCACGTGGGCAGCCTACGATTGGCCTCCAGCCCGCCGCAGCTCAAGGAGCTGCAACGCAATATCAGCCAGGCCAAGGCCATCGGACTCGAGGTCGAGCTGATCTCCCCGGACGAGGCGGTCCGGCTCTTCCCGGCCATGAGCGGCAAAGAGCTTTACGGCGCGATCTACTTGCCGCGCGACGGCCACCTCGATCCCTACTCGGCTACGACCGAGTTGGCGCGGCGGGCGCGTGAGAAGGGCGTTCGCATCCGAACCGGCACCCGCCTTTCGGGCATCGTGCTCTCCGCCTCGGGCGAGGTCCGCCGGGCGCGTACGACGCAGGGAGATATCGACACCGAGATCGTCGTCAACGCCGCGGGCCTGTGGGGGCCGCAGGTGGCGGCCATGGCCGGGGTGCAGATCCCGACCACGCCCGTGGATCACCAACACGTGGCGCTGAAGGCGGTTCCCGGTCACGAGCTGCCGCATGATACGCCGTGCGTGCGCGATCCCGACAACCTCATCTACTTGAAGGAGGAAGCCGGCGGGCTGGTCATCGGAGGCTACGAGCTCGAGCCGCATGCCCGCTGGATCGACGGCGTGCCGTGGGAGCACGGCGGCCAGGCCCTGCCTCCCGACTACGACCGCTTCGAGCCGATCCTCGAAGGCGCCATCCGGCGTCTGCCGTTCCTCGAACGGGCCGAGATCGTCTCCCTGGTGTGCCATCCGGGGGCGTATACGCCCGACAGCCGGCCGATGATGGGGCCGGTACCCGGAGCGCGCGGTCTGTGGATGGCCGCGGGGCTGTCACTCAACGGATTCGGAGGCGCGGGCGGCATGGGCCGCGAGTTGGCCACCTGGATCGTCGAGGGCGAGCCGTCGCTGGATCTTTTCTCGTACCATGCCTGGCGATTCGGCCGCGACTACCGCGATCCCTCCTACGCAGCCGAACGCACCCGCGAGGGTGTGAAGTACTACTACTACCTTCGCTTCCCCCAGGACGAGAACGAATGGGCCCGCCCGCGCCGCGTCAGCCCGGTGCACCACCGGCTGCAGGACGCGGGCGCGGTCTTCGGGGAGAAGAACGGCTGGGAACGGGTCAACTACTTTCAGCCCGGCCGGCCCTGGCGCCGCGCCGGCGCCGATCAGCGCCAGCCCGAATGGCAGTGGAAACGCCCGCCGTATTTCGAGCGCGTCTCCCGGGAGCACCGCGCCGTTCGCGAGCGAGCGGCGCTGTTCGACATGTCCTCCTTCGGCAAGGTGGAGCTGCGCGGCCCCGGAGCTGTGTCGCTGATGCAGCGCCTCAGCGACAACAACCTCGACGTGCCGCCCGGCCGCGTTGTTTACACCCAGTTTCTGAATACGCGGGGAGGGATCGTCGCCGATGTGACCATCACACGCCTCGAGCCGGACGTGTTCCGTCTGGTCACCGGCTCGGGCTTCATTGGCCACGATTTGGGCTGGGTCCGCATGCATCACCTACCGCAAGACGCACCGGTCGAGATCCATGATGTCACCGAGGACTTCGTCTGCTTCGGCCTATGGGGTCCCAAGGCGCGCGACATCCTGGCAGCCGTGACGGATAAGGACGTCTCCAACACCGCCATGCCCTATATGACGGCGAGGACTCTGCCCCTGGCCGGTTTTCCCGTGCTGGCGCTGCGTGTGACGTATGTGGGCGAGCTCGGCTGGGAGCTGTACACTCCAGTCGAGCGCGGCATCGAGGTCTGGGATGCCCTGGTCGAAGCCGGACGGCCGCATGATCTGGAGCTGGGAGGCTACAAGGCGCTCGACAGCCTTCGCCTCGAGAAGGGGTATCGATACTACAGCATGGACATGACGCCTCTGGAGAACCCCTACGAGGCCGGGCTCGGATTCTGCGTGAAGCTCGACAAGGGCGAATTCATCGGGCGCGAGGCGCTGGTCCAAGCTCGAAGGCAGTCCCCGATGCGGCGGCTGGCGATTCTGACCGTCGGCACCGAAGACTACGCGCCCTTGTATGGGGGTGAGGCGGTGTACCGCGCAGACGAAATCGTCGGCCGCCTGCGCAGCGCCGGGTATGGGCATTTCGTCGAGCGCAATATCGCCTACGCGTATCTGCCCCTCGATGACGCCAAAGCCGGAACCGAATTGAGTGTGGAAGTCTTTGGCGAGCGCGTCCCGGCCGTCGTCGCTCCGGATGTCCTGTACGATCCCGAGGGCGCGCGGATTAGGCAGTGACAAAGACCAAACCCGTTGGCCGACGGAATAATCCTCCAGACGGTGGCATCGTCGGACAAACCGGGTTTGACATTCAGCCTGACAACAGATGACTGACATCACCGACGTCATCAAGGCCGTCCCCGCATGGGCCGGTCAGCCGATCCGGACCGAACCGGTGACCGGCGGCCTGACCAACCGATCCTTTCGCGTTCAGGTCGGGCCTCGGGCGTATTTCGTGTCCATCCCCGGTGAACGCAGCGAGCTGCTGGCGATCCCCCGCGCCGACGAAATCCACAACACGATGGCGGCAGCCGAGACCGGCATCTCGCCGCGGGTGCTTCAGCATCTGCCGGATTCGGGCACGATGATCGTCGAGTTTATTCATGGACGGACCCTGACGCCGGCCGATATGCACGCCCCCGGCATGATCGAGCGCCTGGCCTCGGCCGTCCGGCAGCTGCACACGGCCCGCCCGTTCGCCAATTCCTTCGACCTGTTCCGTCTGACGGATGCCTATCGCCAGGTGCTTGCCGCGGACAAACTGGCCTTGCCCGAGGGGTTTCAAGGTTATCTGCGCCTGCTGGCGGAGATGCGCAGCGCGGCGGAGACTCACCCGTCTCCCGTTCGGCCATGCAGCAACGACCTGGTGCCCGAGAATCTGATCGACGACGGCCGCAGGCTGTGGATCGTCGATTTCGGCTACAGCGGCAACAACGATCCCTGCTCGGAGTTGGGGAACGCAGTGTGCGAGGCGCCTTACGACCGGCCGGAAGCCGAGGCGCTTTGCGCAGCGTACTTCGGAGAGGCCAGCCCGCGCTTGCTCGGTCGCATGCAGCTCTACGCCGTCATGTCCGACGTCGCCTGGAGCCTGTGGAGCGTCATCCAGGAGCGCATCTCCAGGCTGGAGGTTGATTTCCGCGCGTACGGCCAGAAGCGCTGGGACCGGGCACGAGGATTATTGGACTCGGACGAGCTCCACCACTGGATCCGAACGGCGCGAGACTAGGAGAGACCCAAACCCGTTTTCCTTCGGAAAACGGGTTTGGGGTTGGCGTCACCGCGGCTCGACGGTCGCGGCCCCCACGGCCGCCGCGCCCGCCCGCTTCCCCAGGACCGTCCACACCAGGATGGCGCCCACCGCCAGCACGGCCGCGTTGAGATAGAACGGCGTGGACGGATCGACGGTGTCGTACAGCCAGCCGCCCGCCAGTGGACCAACGAGCGCTCCCAGGAAATAGGCGAAGGTGTACAGGCCGTAACTCGTGCCGCGTGTGTCGGCGCCGGCGATATCGGCGACGAAGGCGCGCTCTGCCGGAATCGAGGCCGCATAGCCGGCCGACTCCACCGCCCACAGGGCCGCCAGCAATGCCACCGTCCGCAGATGCGGGATCAGGACCGAGGCCCCCGCGCCGATCAGCAGTCCGGCGGCCATCAGCGTTCGCCGGCCCAGCCGATCCGCCAGCCTGCCGGTTCGCGAGGGCAGGACCGCGCCGATCAACGCCGCCGGCAGATACGCCAGGACAAGTTCGGTGACTCCGGCGCCGAGGTGGTCGCCGAGGAAGACCATCAGCAGGGGCCAGACCATAGCTGAGGAAGCCCCGGTCGCGAACACGATTCCCATCAACGCCACGAGCTGGCCGGAGATCGGGCGGCTGCGCACAGGCGCGGCGGCCTCCGGCGGCCGTGTCTCCGGTATCGCTCGCCATGCCGTCACCAGCGCCAGCAGCGCCGGCACGGCGTAGGCAGCGAAGAGCAGGGGCCAGAACTCGCGAAAGCCAGCGCCGTTCCGGCCTTGCAGCAGGAACAGTCCGGCGAAGCCGATCGTCGTGCCAATGATGGCGCCGCGATTGGTGGCCTCGTCCACCGAGCCGAAGCTCAGCCCGCGACCCGTCCTCGGCGCGACATCGGCGACGATGGTCAGCGCCGTCAGCCACAGGAACGCCTGTCCCATGCCCTGGATGAACCGCCCCAGCATGAGCATGCGGACATCGCGCGACAGAGCAAAGACGGCCATCGCCGCGAGGTAGCCCGAGAGACCCAGCAACAGAAACGGACGGCGGCCCCATCGGTCGAGCGCCCGCCCCAGCACCGGCCGCACGACCACCGGCACGAGGGCGAACACGGAGAACAGGCCGCCGATCTCGACGGCGCTGGCACCAAGCTCCCGGCCGTAAA
Source organism: Anaerolineales bacterium (assembly GCA_035693825.1). Classification (GTDB taxonomy): domain Bacteria; phylum Chloroflexota; class Anaerolineae; order Anaerolineales; family E44-bin32; genus MGOM01. Next base: position 20,024 of record DASSGB010000288.1, on the reverse strand, counting down.
TGGGAAGCACGAAGGACAGGATTCCGAAAGGGAAGGAGACCCAGAAGATGGCGCGCAGCAAGTGCTTCAGATAGTCGGCGGCTTCGGTGGCTGAGGCGGTCATAGGTCGAACACCGAACCCGGTTTCCTGCGGAAACCGGGTTCGAACCTAGGCTCCCGCAAAGTAGCAGCGCCGGAAGAAGCGCTGGTGCCCCATGGTGAAGTAGTCTTGCTGCCAGGTGTCATCCGCGATCAGGAAGTTCGGTTGCCAGTCGTCCGGATCCTCGCCTCTCTCCTTGGCGATCTTGACCGCCTCGCGAAAGGCGTAATGGGAGTACAGGCGCATGAATTCCCCCAGGTAGATGTCGGCCACGCGCTTGTCGTCCCGGATGACGATCATGTTCTCGTCGTTGGTGTTCGTACTGGCCGGGCTGAAGTTCGCCGAGCCGGTGACGACCACCGGGTGATCGCCCAGGGGATCGATCAGGGCGTACTTGGTGTGAACGAAGCGGACGTTCACCTCATGCGAGAGTTTGGAGCGCTCTTTGAGCCAGCGGTCGAAACTGTTGACGGCGATGGTGTTGCCGACGGCTACGACGATGTTCGGCAATCTCCGGATTCGCCGAATGTCCTTTTTGGCCTGCTCCAGGCCCGCGGCATGCCCCTCCTTCTCCATCAGGGCGAAGCGCAGGATCCCGTCATTCTGCTCGTAGACGCGCTGGAATTTGTCGTGCATGCCGAAGGCAAAGGTCATGAACAAGGCCTGCTGCGCACTGTTGGCGATCGCCGCGTACCAGTCCAGCACGCCCAGTCCGCTGCGAGGCGAGAACACGGCCGTCGTCGACTGGTTCCAGGGTTCGGGCGGAGCCGGATTGCGGCTGCCGATCCACGATCGCATGTCCGGCACAGGTGCGTCCCGCTTGAGCCGATGCCAGTAGTCCAGGTAGGCCTGCGCCACGGTCGAGTCCTCGATGAGGTGGCCCAGGTTCGAGTGGCCGAAGAGTCCGTTCTCCGTGATGTTGGTCGAACCGGTCCAGACCGCCAGCGGCTGCCCATCCTTCGACAGGACGAAGAACTTGTTGTGCATCAGCTTGCCTTGCGTGCGTTTGGTCGACAGGCCCTTGATCTTGGCCAGCTTCACGGCGTTCTCGTTCTTCCGCGCCGGGCCGGTCCCGCCGGGGATGCCGTCGTACACAATGCGAACTTTGGCGCCGGCGCGAGCCGCCGCTTTCAAGGCCAGCAGGACCTGCGACCACTCGAACTCGTAGACCGCGCCGTGGATCGACCAGGAGCTGTCGCTGGCGCGGCCGATGAAGGTCAGCAGCGCCTCCAGCAGCCCGCGTGACAGCCACTTGTAGGCCGCCTGGTTGGGGACTTCGTCCGGCGGCCTGTTCTGGAATCGCCGCGCGTACTCCTGCGAGGCCACCGCGCCCCGATTGAACCAGGCCGAGTGCACGGCCCCGGTCTCCGTCTCTGTGAGGATGTCGACACTGACCTCATCGCCTTCGTTGAGCTGCGCCGGCGTCCCGTACAAGGGGACGACGGTATAGGTGTAGCGGTAGCCGGGCTTGGCGCTGTAATCCATCCACTGGAACGACTGGAAGGGATGTTCGCGGCTCGAGATCGTTCCTCCGGGTCCGAGGCCCGGGTCGGTGGCCTGGAAGGTCTTCATGCCCCGCATCCAGTAGCGCTCGTTCTCGATGTGATCCTCGCGCTGGATGGCAAAACCCAGGCAGCCGGCGCGGGCGGCCGCGCTCAGATCCATGCCGAGAATCACGACGTGCGAGCCGGCGATCGCGTTGACGGTCAGCCCGGATTGTGTGATTCGGTTTCTCATATGCGCACCTCAACAGACCAACGCCGGTGCTTCGCCCCCACGCCTCGCAGCAGACTCCGCTTCATCCCCACAGGGCCGGCTTGACCGCCATCAGGAAAACGGATGGCGACAGCGATGAGCATGGTAAGCGGGCCGCCGAGATAGACGTCGAAGAAGGGGTGCATGTCTCGGCCTCATCCGCGAAGAGCCATTGGCCGGCAAAGGCCAAACCGGGTTTGGCCGGCGCGTGCCACACCGAAAATGGTTCCCGCATACGGCCAAACCGGGTTTGGGGCTTCGGCCTTCATTCCTCTCGGCGACGGAGACGATCGGCCAGCGAGACGATGACGACGGAGAAGAGGCCCAGGGTCAGGGCGGCGGTGTAGGCCTCCAGGTAGTTCCGCTCTTCGAGGGCGCGGAAGACGTACAGGGTGGTTGTCTCCGTTCTCCCGATGATACCCCCACCCACCACCAGCACCGCCCCGAACTCGCCCAGCGAGCGAGCCAGCGTCAGGGCCATCCCGTACACCAGGGCCACTCTGAGAGCCGGCACCACAATTCGCCGAAAGGTCACCCAGCGGTTGGCGCCCAGCGTGGCGGCCGCCTGTTCCTGCTCGAAATCCAGATTCCGGATCACGGGCCCCATCTCCCGGATCATGAAGGGCAGCGTCACGAACAGCGTCGCCAGAATCATCCCCGGCACGGCAAAGGCGACGCGCAGGTTGAGAACCTCCAGAAGGGGCGCCAGCCGCCCGCTGCGCCCCACGAGCAGCAGAAGCATGTAGCCCACCACCACAGGTGAAACGGCGAAGGGCAGATCGATGATGCTGTTGATCAGCGACTTTCCGCGGAATTCGTGACGTTCCAACACCCACGCGGTGGCCGTCCCCAGGACGGACTGGATGACCACAATGATCAGGCTGATGACGAGGGTGAGCTGGAGCGACTGCAGGAACTCCGGTTCCCGGGCGGCGCGCAGGACCGAGCCCAGGCCCTCCTGGAAGGTTCGTCCAACGAGGGCGGCGATAGGCGCGAAGATCACAACCGAGACGTAGACCACCACGCCCAGAATCAGAATCCAGGGTTGACGCGGGCGCCGGCGGAGTCTTTCCGTACGCCGCACACCCATGTCCGTCATCCGGCCCTCTGCCAGCGGCGCTGAAGGCGACTCGTGATCAGCATCATCACGAACGCCAGTGCCAGCAGCGCGATCGAAACCGCGCTGGCGCCCAGTCGGTTCTCGGATTCGACCGCGCCCCAGACGTACACGGCCGCCGTTTGAGACCGCAGCGGGATGTTGCCCGCCACAATCACGACCGATCCAAACTCACCCACGGCGCGGGCGAAGCTCAGAAGAGAACCGCCCAGCCACGGCAGGGCCAGCGCAGGAAACGTGACCCTGCGGAAGATGGTCCAGGGCGACGCGCCCAGCGTGGCGGCCGCGTCTTCTTGCTCGCGGTCCAGGTCCATCAGCACCGGCTGCAGCGTTCGGACGACGAAGGGGAAGGTTACAAACAGCAACGCCAGCACGATGCCGGGAGGCGCGTAGATGACCTGAAAGCCCAGTCTCTGATCGAGGAACGCTCCGAGGGAAGCCTGCGGCCCGAACAGGATGACCAACATCACGCCGGTCACCAGCGTCGGGATCGACAGGGGCAGGTCGACCAGGGCGTTCAACAGACTCTTGCCGGGAAAACGATACCGCACCAGCACGTACGCCGTCGCCAGCCCGGCCAGCGCGTTGATGACCGTCATCAGGGCGGAAGTCCACAGCGTCAGGAGGATGGCATGCCGGGCGGCCGGCAGGGCGATCTGCCGCTGGAATTCGCCCAGCCCCTCGCGGAAGCCGTCCTGAACGATCACCAGGATCGGGATGACGATCATCAGCAGCAGGTAGAGCAGGCTGGCGCCGCGCAGGCCCCAGTCCTGGCTGCGCCCGGCTTTGGGCCGGGCGACCGCTTCCTGCGTCAGCATGGTGTCCATGCTCGATGAAACATCGGGGACGTCTAGCCTCCCTGGGCCTCGAGGATGGCCTGGGTGAAGAGGCCCTGCTCACCGAAGAAATCGCGGGATGCCTGTGGCCAGCCGCCGAAGTACTCGATCGTGAACAGATCGGCCACGGGTGGATATTGCGCCGCGGTCGACTCGGCCACGGTTGGATCGACCGAGCGCAGCCCATGCCGCGCGAACACAGCCTGAGCTTCGGGCGTAAACAGGAAGTCGACAAAGGCCTGAGCTGCTTCCTGGGTTCCGCGCTGCTGAGCATACACATCGACGACGGCCACGGGATTCTGGATGAGCAGCGTCGATTCGGGTATCACGAGCTCGTAGTCCTTACCTGCCTGCCGGCCGACCAGGACTTCGTTCTCGTAGGTGATGGCGACGTCCCCCACGCCGTTCTCGAACGTGACCATGCTGTCGCGGGCGCCCTTGTCCATGACCGTGACGTGGCGCAGAACCTCCACCAGAAACGCCGTCGCCGCCTCCGGATCATCGCCCGGCACGCCTTCGACGTGGCCGCGCCTGGCCGCCCCGTAGAGCGCCAGGATGTTCCACATGGCGCCGCCGCTGGTCTGAGGGTTGGGAGTGAGCACTTCGATGTCCGGCCGCACCAGGTCGGCCCAATCCCGGATTCCAAGAGGGTTGCCGGCGCGCACGGCAAAGGCCACGATCGAGGTCGAGACCATGCCCGCGTTGGGGGCCTGGGTCCAATCGTGCGTGATCAGGCCGGCGTCCTGGATGCGGGCGACATCGGCCTGGAGGGACAGCGCCACGACATCCGCCTCGAATCCTTCCACAACGGCCCGCGATTGGGCGCCGGATCCCAGATAGGACTGCTCGAAGGCGATCGCCTGTCCGGTCCGCTCCAGCCAGTAGGCCTGGAAGAGCGGAAGGATCTCTCCATAGGCTTCTCGCGGAGTGGTGTAGGCCGCCAGCGTGAGTTGGAGGCTGGGCGAGTCTTGACCCTGGGTCGCGCGGCTGGAGCATGCCGCAAGCGAGAGGAGCAGCAGGGTGACGAGCAACCAGCGAATCCCGGCAGATCTCATTTCACGCTCCGTGGGAAACGGCGCCCGGCCTCCGATCAAGTCGGTCGGGGCCGGCGCGCGGCGTACGCCTGGGAACGAACGATTAGAAACAGACAGTCGCGCGGCGCGGATTTCAACACCGGCGCGATGACGCTGCCGAATTCCGACTTGCCCGAGCGGGTGGGCAAGGGTGATCCCAACACCACCAGGTCGTATGTACCGTCTCGGATCTCTTCCAGGATCACCGTCGCAGGATTCCCGCTGCGGATCATGGTGGTTGTGGGTACGCCGAACAGCGCCAGGCTGCGCGCCCCTCCCGCGACGAAACGTTCGGCTTGATCCTGTTCCGCCTGATTCTCCACCGCCGAGCTCAAGACGCTCAGCAAGGCGGCTTCGGCTCCGACGTGACGCAGCAGGCGTCCGGCGAACATCACGTCGTCTTTGCCCGGTTCGCCGCTGGCCACACAGATCAGAGCCCGGCTCAGTTTCGGCTCAGGGCGGGTGGCGAGCAGCAGATGGTGCTCGCCGACCTTGAGAATCTCTTCGGGCAGCGTCGCCACACCGGTGGGGCGCCATCCCAGCACCACCAGATCGACGGGGCGTTTCTCGACGGCGCTGGCGATGGCCTCGGCCGGCGGCTCCGACGATGTTTCCACCTCCAGCGAGGCCATGCCGCTGCCGATTTCCCGCTTGGCCTCTTGAAGGTGAGCCTCCAGGCGATCCTCGTTCTTGCCCACCCCGAGAAGCGTCACACGGGCGTGAGCCATGCGCGCCAGGTGGCCGCCGACTCCAAGGGCCGATTGGCTGCGCGGCGTGGTGTCGGTGACCAGCAGAAAGCGCAAGCCGGGATGCGAGAGCGTGTGCAGACGACGCGTCCCGACCCAGACCTTCTGACCCACCTCGATCGGAAAGTGGACACTCTGGTCCGGGCCGCGGCTCGCATCCACCAGAAAGCCGCGCACACCGAAAGGCACCGTCGGAGAAATCGCCCGCACGCCGGGGATTGCCGGAAGCTCGAGGCGGATGTTTTCGACCGGCCCGCTGAAAGCGACTTCGGTCACCTGGCCTTCGCCCAGGGGCAGAGCGCCCAGATCTTCCTCCTGACGCGCCAGGGCGACGTCCTCCGGTCGGAACAAGATCTGTACCCTGCCGTCGCCGCTCAGTCGAGCGGCGTCCTTTGTCAGCGGGAAGACATGCTCGCCGAGGCGAGCCTGGTCTCCCTCCGAGCGCCCCAGCAGGATGTTCGCTGAACCCAGAAACGAGGCGACGAACTCCGTCTTTGGTTTCTGGTACAGATCCTGAGGCGTCCCCATCTCGATCAGGCGGCCGTAACTCATCACCCCGATCCGGTCGGCGAGATCGAAAGCCTCCTCCTGATCATGGGTCACGAAGATCGTCGCCACGCCCGACTGCCGCTGGATGGCGCGCAGGCTGCGACGCAGATCAATGCGTATCTTGGCGTCGAGGGAACCCAGCGGCTCGTCGAGCAGAAGGACGTCGGGTTGGATCGCCAGCGCGCGGGCGAGCGCCACTCGTTGTTGTTGGCCGCCGGACAGCTGGCGCGGGAGGCGGCTCCCCAGCCCGGCCAGGCCGACCATTTCCAGCAGCTCGTCACGCCGCCGGCGGCGCTGGGATCGGCCCACGCGCCGGATCTGCAGCCCGAACTCGACGTTTTCCGAAACCGTCATATGTTGGAACAGCGCGTAGTGTTGAAACACGAAGCCGACATTCCGCTCCTGGGTCGGCACGCGTGTCACATCTTGCCCATGGAGCTGAATCGTTCCCTCGTCGGGATCGACCAGCCCGGCAATCATCTTGAGGAGCGTGCTCTTCCCGGATCCGCTCGATCCGAGCAAGACGAAGAACTCCCCGTCGCGGACGTCGAGGGAGACGTTGTTGACGACGGCCTGGCCGCCGTAGCGCCTGGTGACATTCTGAACGGAAACGGACACGCGGACCTCAGGACGACAACATGCTCAAAGATGCCGGCAGGCGCCCTTCCTCCGCTTCAAACCATCCGCATTCGACATCTTAACATCACACTCGGGCGCGCCGACCAGGCCATCGGCGAAAGGAGGACCATCGCCTGGAGGTAGGTCAGCCGGGAGACTCCAAGGTGCCGGGAATCGCATTTATTGTAACCTGCGGTTGGGGTGACCGTCGAAGGGACAGCGATCGAGGGTCAAGGCGCGCCGCCCCCCGGCGAGCCCGCCACCAGGGCGACAGCCGCCAGGGCGAGATGGGCGAGGGGAGAAGGGCAGGCACAATATCCCTCACGCATGCTTCGCCTGGCCGCAGGAATTTGCCTCGACTGTATTTCTCGTCCACCGACGCGGCTAGATGTACAACCCCTCCGGGTCGACCTCTTGGCGAAGGATGCGCAGCTCGTCGGGGCTGGGCGGTCGATTGACCTCGATGCGTTCCGGCAAGTGGAGGTCAAAACCGGTGTTCTCCACGATCTCCGCCACGGTCACGCCGGGTTGTGTCGCCAGGAGCATCATGCGGCAGGTCTGGGGATGGTAGCCAAGCACCGCCAGCGTGGTGACGACGCGATAGGGGCCGGTGCCGCGCGGCAGCCCGGCGGCCTCGCGCGCCCCGCAGCCGGTCAGGTAGCCGGGCGTGGTGATGAAATCCACGCGCTCGACAAAACGCCGGCGGTCGTGGGGCATGATGGCGATCGTTCGCCAGCAGTGCGAGCCGACGTCATTGCCGCCTCCGGATCCCGGCAGGCGGACCCGGGGGTGATCGTGATCGCCGATGACCGTCGTGTTCAGATTGCCGTAAACGTCGATCTGAGCTCCGCCCAGAAACCCGTACTCGACGAAGCCCCGCTGCGCCGTCTCGACGATGTCGCGAATCCCGGAAGCGGCGACGGCGCGATGGAAAGTGCATCCTCCGCCGACCGCCAGCGGCAGAGTCTCCAGGACGGCGCCGGTTCCGCCGAACTCAAAAATGGGGACCAGATTCGGCGCGTGCATCTTCTGCGCTAGGGAGGCGGCCAGCATGGGGATGCCGGTGCCGATGAAGGCTGTGGTGCCGTCCTCCATCAATCGAGAGGCCGAGCAGATCAGAAGTTCGGAGGGCTTGTACTCCGATTGGTTCATCCCGCCCTCCCGGCTTCGCTCCTCAGCCTCGCCAGACGCTCGTATCCGAAAAGATCCAGATAGGACGGGTGGTCGGGGACCTCGTGGATGTACCTCTGCAGGAACTCGGCCGCGGTCGCAGCTTCCTTGGAGGCCTCGATCCAGTTGCGTATCTGCTCCTCGTCCCGGCAGTAGCGATAGCACATCTCGCCCGGGTGCGAACCGAACGGTGCCTCGACAACCGCGTCCACCAGGTAATAGGGGATGGTCGTGCGGTCCGGCCGCTGCCGGATCACCTCGGTATCGACGATCTCCTCGGCGCTGAGGATCAGCCGTCTGGAGGCCCGGGCCAGTTCGGGAGCGAAGCCGCTGATGCCGTCGATCTGGGCGTTGCCGCAGGCGTCGGCCCGATGGACGTGAATCAGCCCGACGTCCAGGATCAACGCCGGGAGCAGCGCGATCGGGCTGCCGGTGAAAGGACATTCGATCACCTTGGCGGCGCTGTATTTCAAAGTGTCGCTGCCAAGCATGGAGCGGACCGGAATGAAGGGCACGCCCATGGCGGCCGCTTTGAAGCGCCAGGCGATCGAGGCGTTCGACCACTCCACGCATCTTTCCACGCGGCCGCTTTCGACCTCACGGCGCAGACAGTTGGAGAGACCGTAGACTTCCAGGCCGATGTAGGTCAGGTCCAGAGCCTTCACCAGCCCCGCCGCCAGCAGCATGTCGAGTTCGAGCACGCCCTGGCCGGCGACGCGCAGATCCTTCACTCCCTGACGGACGATCTCATGGATGAGGCTCATCGGGCAGCGAACGGTGCCGTACAGTTCGGTGCCGATGTAGTCACCATCGTGCACAAATCGACGCACGGCCTCGGCCTCGGACATCCGTTTGTCCTCGAGCTTCTTGCTTTTGGCGCGGTTCCATTCGCGAAAAGCCTCCATGTCAGGAGGCTGGATCAGGTCTCCGATTCCGTTCTGGAGGATCCGCACCGTTCGGGGGTCGAGGTCGTCGGCGGCGGGCGCCAGCACTCGGTCCATGGCTCGGTCCTTTCCCCTCACCCCTGCGCCTCATTTGGCGGAAGAGCGGTGAGCGCAGGGGTCACCCCTGCGCCTCATTTGGCGGAAGGGGCAAGCACGGGAGTCACCGCCGGTGTGGAACTATCCCTTCCAGGCCGATTTGGTCCGGCTAGCCCAAGAAGAGCACCTGCCCCTCGCGGGGCAGGTCCCTCATCGATGCCGCCATTGTAGGCTAGCGAACTGGGCCGCTTCAACTGACATTCGGCATCCGCGAGACCCTCTCGGCGAGTTCCTCGTCGCCCCACTCCCGGCACAGCCGCACCAGGCCTGGTTCCGGACCGCGCCACTGCAAGTCCCCCAGGTTTTCCTTCAAGGGCACATCTTCGCGCAGAGTCGCCAGCCGCCGATATAGAAGGGCCTCATCGTGATGTTCCGCCAGGCTTTGGGCGAGGCGGGCCGCACGTCCGGGGGCGATGCCCCATTGACTCCGATCCTCCGGGATCGACTCGAGATGCCCAAAACGGCCGAGGACGGCCGAGGCGGATTTCGCGCCCCATCCCGGAAGACCCGGATAACCGTCAGCCGCATCGCCCACCAGGGCCAGCCAGTCCGGAATCGACGGCGGACTCACACCGAATTTGGCCCGCACCCCATCTTCATCCAGGATGAGATCCCGCCGGCGGTCCCAGGCCACGACCCGCCGGCCGGAGACCATCTGTGCCAGATCCTTGTCCGGCGAACACAGGACGACCTGCTCGACTGGAGCCTGTGCGCGCAGTCGAGCTGCGGCCGCCGCCATGGCGTCGTCGGCCTCGAACTCGATCATCGGCCACACCACCACGCCCAGCGCCGAAACCGCCTCCTCCGCCAGAGGGAATTGCGAGAGGAGATCCGGCTCGACACCCTCACTCGTCTTGTAACCCGCATACAGGTCGTTACGGAATGACTCGATGACATGATCGAACGCGCATCCGACGTGCGTGACGTCGGGCCGGTTGAGCATCGACAGCAGGCTGCGGACGAGTCCGAGGGTCGCGCCCACCTCGCGCCCGTCGGGTGTCCGCCGCGGCGGCGCGCCGTAGTAGTTGCGGAAGAGCTCATAGGTGCCGTCGATCAGATGGACTTTCATCGGTTTTTCAGTTCCCGCTCTGCATCCGATCCGATCCAGCGCGCCGCGCGTGATGTCGATATCCGCAGGGCTCGAGCCTCCGCCAGCGCCAGACGCCCCAATCGGGGATTGCGCTTGCCGATGTTGCGCAGCGCCCACGAAACGGCCTTCTTGACGAAGTTGCGCTCGTCGGTCGCGCCTCGCCGGATGGAGGGAAAGAACCGGACGAAAGCTGAATCCGGGGCGCGCTTGTCGTGCGAGGCGAGGTAGGCCATCAGGGCGAAACCCGCCCGCTTGACGTACTCCTCTTTCCGCCTCGCCCACTCACGGGCTTTCGCCCATGCGTGGGGGGTCTTGTCGAAAAGGTTGCCGCACACCTGATCGCACACGTCCCATGAGTTGAAATCGCGCACCCAGCGGTCCATCTGCGCCGGCGTGACCCGCGCAGGCTTGTCTACCAGCGAGGCCACGACGCGCGCTTCGGGAATCCCACTCCTCCACAACGCCAGCGCCAGGCGGTGGCTCTTGCCCGCCGCTTTGGCGATCCGGCGCATCTCCGGGACAGAAAGACCCAGCCGGCCCTCGGGGTTGATGCCGAATTGGGCCATGGAAGAAAGCACCTGCGGGCGCGCCAAGAGTCTCAACTGGGCGATGACCTCGTCGGCGGAGGGCTGCATTCCGGGCATGGCTGCCTTTCCTAGGCTGTGGCCGCCCGTTCCCGGCTTTCAACTCCCGGACGACGGGCCGTTCTTGACGCAGGTCATCCTCATCGAGGCGCAGTCCAAGATCCGTCGCTCCAGGGCTCAATGCGCGTTATGAGTATAGGCGGGTGAGGCTGCCACGGGCATTCTATCCCTCTCTTGTCATGAACCAACATGATCCTTGCCTTTGCCCGTGACGCCAAAAGAACTGCTCGTGGAAGGCCCAGGAGTATTCAACGTGAAATCGGAAGAGGCTGAATGTCGTACTCCCCTACACCCTGGATCAACAGGACGGAGACCTCCCGGTCGGATGTGTTCACCACGCGATGAGGCTGGCGGATGCGGGTCTGAAATGTCTCACCAGCATGGAGGATCGCCTCGCCTTCAGGATCACGTGTGAAGATCGTGACGGGGCCACGCATCGCGTAGAACGTGTCCCGTACATGCTGGTGGAAGTGCCATGGCACCTCATCTCCTGGCGCAAGGACCATGTGAGTCACCCGCACATCGTCGGTCGAAAACAAACGTTCGAAGACCGTCACTTTCAGCTCAACCACGATGGCCTCCCGAGGGAACTCGGCCGCGGGTGCATCCTCGGCCGCGGCGCCACTTGTAGGCCGATCTGCTCGAGGGCCAGGATGGCGAAAACTCCGGGCCCGATGGGGGATCCGTTGAGGCTTAGCGGCCACATCGGACTCCATTCCAGCGCGACCGACTCGGAGCGGCGCGAGCGGTATGTTACGCTAGGTGGCCAGCTTGCGGATACGCAGCGTGTAGAGGTCGCCGCGCAGGATTTCGTCGCTGCGCCGCAGCATGGCGTCAAGGTCGTCGTGGACGCCGATGTAGCGCCCGGTCAGGATGTCCGCTTCACCGGTGGCCAGGCGCACGATGAGGTGCGCCGCCGTCTCGGGCGGCTCGCCACCTCCCCGGGCCAGCATGGCTGCAACCTCCGGGTTGAAACGCTTGTGCTCAGGACGCTCTGCCACCAGCCTGCCCATCCCGGTGCGAGTTGTCATCTGCCCCGGGTTGATGGCGAACACGCAGATTCCATGCTCTTTGACGGCGGTTCCGAGGCTGTTGGTCCAGGCCACGAGCGCCGACTTGCTGTTGGCGTAGGCCGCACAATGTATGTACGGCAGGCTCGCGGCGCCCGACACAACGTCGATGATTCGTCCTCGCCGACGCTCGAGCATGCCCGGCAGGAAGGCACGCGTGATGAGGAAAGAGCCGCGCATGTTCACCACGAAGGTGCGCCAGTACTCGTCGGTGTCCACGTCCCACGGCAGACCCACCGGGCCCAGGGTGGCCGCGTTGTTGACCAGCAAATCCAGCGGCCCCAGGTTGTGTTCCACCGCTATCGCCAGAGCTCTTGCGCTCTGCGGATCACTGATGTCTGCCACGTGGCTCATCACACGACCGCCGGCCTCTTCGATTTGGACGACCGTCTCAGCGAGTCCCACAGCATCGATGTCGGTGACTCCCACGGCCGCCCCGGCGTGTGACAGCGCCAAGGCCGTCACCTGACCCAGGCCCTGCGCGGCGCCGGTGACCAGACAGACCTGTCCTTCCAGAGGTTTCTGCACGGCGATCCTCCTGGCTGCACCGCTCGCAACGTGCGAGGGCCGATGGACTTACGAGGCGTGACTGGCTGCTGCGACTCGTCGCCGAGTTCTAGACCCCTCGGCCGGCCTTCCACTCCTGTGCGTAGTCCCCCATACGCATGAAACGGACCCCGGGCTGAGCCAGCATGTACTCGATGAGTTTCTCCAGCATCAGCAGACGATGGCCCCGCCCGATGACCTGGGGATGCATGGTCAACGTGAATATCCCGCCCGGCTCTTCGCGGCACATGTAATCGAAATCCCCGGCCCAGATCGGGTAGACGTCGTCGGGAGAACGCAATCCCGGGTGGACCTTGTTCGGCAAGGACACATACTCAAAGGCCGGGAAGTCATCAAGCCCCCAAGTGACCGGCAGCTCGACCAGTTCGACCGTACGTCCAAACTGATAGGCGGACTGCAAGTCAAAACGGTCACCCGTGCGACACCAATAGGGCCTGAAATCGTTCCCCATCAGACTGCTGTCGTATAGGAATCCGTACTCCACCAGCAGGCCGATGGAGAACGGGCTCAGATCCCATGATGGGGACCGATAGCCCATGGGGCGAGTTCCAGTTGCGCGCTCCAGAGACGCCAGGCCTTTTTCAAGGATTCGCCGCTCCTCGACCTCACTTCCCAGCCCCAGCGGATCCTCGTGGCAATAGCCGTGGTGGCCTATCTCATGACCGCGCGAGTGGACCTCGGCCACGATCTGATGATAGGTGTCTGCGGTGTGACCCGGTACGAACCATGTACTCTTGATCGCGTATCGATCGAGCAGGTCCAGGAGGCGCGCGGCTGCCACAACCCCGAACTCACCACGGGAGATCTTGCTCGGCGAGGTGGCCTTGAAGTTGTTGATCCACAGGGAGATTGCGTCGAAATCGAAGCTCAGGCAGACCGTCCGCTGATCGCTTCTCTCCATTCATATCCTCCGCTGCGGGGCAGGCATCAGAGAGCGGACGAAGGAGCCGGCAACTCCGCCAGGTTTGTTCTTGCCGTCAGGCTCAGGATGTCCAGCCAATCTCGCGTAGGAACTCATCCGCCTTGGCGCTTATTTCGGCCCCCGTCGCCAGTGCAAGAGCCTCGTCGGCCAGGCGGCGTGCCTGGTCGCCGTCCAGTCGTGCAATCAACGCCTTGGCTTCCGCGATGCTCGCCGGGGCCATGCTCAACTCGTCCAATCCAAGGCCGACCAAAATCGGGATCGCGGCGCGCATGCCGGCCATCTCCCCACACATCCCGATCCATTTGCGCCCGGCGTGGGCGGCCTGGATCGCCGATCGCACCAAGCGCAGAACCGACGGATGCAGAGTTTGGAATAGGGGCGCCACGCGTGCGTTGCCGCGGTCGACCGCCAGCGTGTACTGGGTCAGGTCATTGGTGCCCAGGCTGAAGAAGTCCGACGTCTTACCCAGCACATCGACGAGGAGGGCGGCCGCCGGCGTCTCGATCATGATGCCAACGGGAAGGCCTTCAACGTGGGGCAGGCCGTCCTGGGCGAGGTCGGCTTCGGCCCGGCCGATGAGCCGGCGCGCTTGCACCACCTCCTCCTGGCGCGACACCATCGGCAAAAGGATCCGAACGTCATGGCCAACCGCGGCCCGAAGGATGGCCCGGACCTGGGTCACAAACAGGTCCGGTTGGTCCAGGCTGACACGGATGGCCCTCCATCCAAGGAACGGATTGAGCTCGCGGGGGAATTTCACGTAGGAGGGAGGTTTGTCGCCCCCTATGTCCAGCGTCCTGATGATGATCGGTCGACCTGCCATGGCCGAGAAGACCTCTGCGTAGGCTTCCGTCTGCTCGTCTTCTGAAGGAGGGCGGCTGGCCTCGAGGAAGAGGAACTCGGTACGCAGCAGGCCAATGCCTTCGGCGCCGCTGGCCGCCGCCTGGCGCGCGGAGGCAAGATCGCCGACATTCGCCGCCACTTCCACCCTTCGTCCGTCGGCCGTGCGCCCCTGCCCTCGCGCGGCAGCGCGCCAAGCCTGCTCCCATCGGCGGCGCGCTTCCTGTCGTGCTCGGTATTCGGAGAGCCGCGAGGCGGATGGCGCCACCCATACCAGCCCATCGCCTCCGTCGAGAATCACTTCATCCCCATCGACCACCGATGTCAAGAGGGACTCGCCGAGGCCAACGACCGCCGGCAGACCCAGCATGCGCGCCAGGATGGCAGTGTGGGAGGTGAGGCCTCCGGCGGCGGTGCAGAACCCTAGAGTCATCCTTGGATCCAGGCCGGCCGCCTCGGAAGGTGTCAGGTCCTCGGCGACGATGACCGACGGCTCGCGCAGCACGCCCAGGCTCGCTTCTGGCCTGCCCAGCAGAATGCGTACCAGCCTGTTTCCGATGTCGCGCACGTCGGCGGCGCGGGCGGCAAAGACGTCGGCCGACATCGACGCCAGCCGGTCGGCGATCTCCCCGGCCGATTCGGCCACGGCCTGTTCTACAGGCGCGCCGCCCTGCAGCCTGCGCCGGACTTGCTCGGTGAACATCGGATCATCGAGCATCAAGCGATGGGCGTCGAAGATGGCGGCTTCCTCGGCGCCGGCCCGTTCAGCAAGCCGACTCTGCAATTCAGCCAGTTCTCGGCCCGCGGCCTGGCGCGCCTCGTCAAACCGGCGCGACTCGTCTTCGAACGCGCCGGCGGTCCTCGGCGGTATCTCCGGCTTCCCGGGCCGCAGGCAATGGACCGGGCCGATGGCGATGCCCTCGCTGGCCGGAATGCCCCTTAGGTCCACGTCGGGCATCCGCTCAGGCTCCTTCCACTTCGGCGAAATTGGCCTCGATGAGCTCGACGAGAAATTGGACCGCCTCGCGCTCGTCGGTGCCGTCGGCCGCGATCAGGATCTCATGCCCGCGCAAGACTCCCAGGGTGAGCACCCCCAGGATGCTCTTGGCATCGACCGATTCGCTTCCCGTTGTAAGGTTTCGCACACGAATGGCCGAGCGAAACCGGTTGGCGGCCTGGACGAAAAGGGAGGCAGGCCGGGCATGGAGCCCAACCTCACTTGTGACTACGACCGAGGCTTCCACCATGGATCGAGTCCCATCCATCCCTGGGTTATTGACCCTCAGCTCTTCTCTGATCCGCTTGCGCGGAGCGCCGATGCACGGCTGGGCCTCCACCGCCCATCTGCGACGGCGGACTTAGGGAGGCTAGGCGGAGGGCGGCCTCGAACCTGGTGGCCAATTCCGCGATATCGCGGCAGACCAGGTCCGGTTGGACGGGGGAGTCCCGGAGGTCCTCCGGGCGGGTGTATCCGCTCAGCACGAGGATCGTGCCAAGCCCGAGTGCTTGCCCGCCGATGACGTCCGTATCGAGGCGATCGCCGAGGCTGGCAGCTTGCGACGGTCGGAGCTGGAGACGCGTGAGGGCGAGCTCAAACAGAGGCCGCTCGGGCTTTCCCATCACGGTCGGGGTCCGGTCACTGCTGGCCACCAAAGCGGCGATCATCGTACCGCTTCCAGGCACAATCCCTTCGTCACTTGGGTAAGCTGCGTCCCGGTTGGTGGCGATGAACTCGGCCCCTCCGCGCAGAAGGAAGGTGCCTCGTTTCAGTGTGTCGTACGTCATGCGGCGATCCATCGATGCGACTACGACCTTCACTTGATCCTCGGCCAGGATGTAGCCGGCTTCGGCGATCATCTCGTGGAGCTGCGGCTCCCCGATGACGTGCACGCGCGTACCGCTCGGGTAGCGGTGGGCAAGGTAGTCGAGCGTGACGCTCGCCGAGCTGATGATCTGTTCCTCGCCCACAGGGATCCCGAACCGCTGAGCCTTTTCGGCGTACTCTCGAGACCGGCGCGACGGATTATTGGTCGCCAGGACGTAGCGAATTCCGGCCCTACGCAGGACGTCGAAGAAGCGCGGCAGATCGGGCAGCGGTTCCTGGCCGCGCCACAGAACCCCATCCATGTCGATAATCAGCCCCTCAATAGATGTCAGGTCCATGGATTCCTCTTGGCGGTACTCGCGAAGGCGATCACGAACGCCCCGACGCCGCCGCGGTCGCCTGGAGAATCTCCAAAGCCAGGCTGGCCAGATCGTTCTCGCTGACCCCCTCGGCGCTCAGCCCAAGGGAAACCATCGGCGCCTCCCCCCCGCGCACCGACAAGTTGGCTTCGACGGCGGCCGCGCCCTCTCCGCGGCGGGCGATGGCAAACCACCCAAGGGGACGAGTCTTCCAAAGGGCGAAGCCGGCACCGGTGAGAGCGCGCAGCCCAGACTGGAAGACGCTGTCGAGGGGAGCCGGCGGAAGGCTGATCTCACGGCGCACGTCGGGCATCGATACCTCGAGATTGGGGGGCGAGGCCCGCAGTCAGGTCACCCGGCTCCCTGGGTCCGGCGTCCTCGTCAGGCTTGGCTTGATGACGGCCTTGAGCGATTGCCCTCGCGAGAGAATGAGTTCAATTCCCTTGCCTACACCATCCAGGCCAAAGCGATGGGTGATCAACGGCGCGGCCCGGACCCGGCCCGCGGCCAGGAGATCAAGAACGGCGCGGGTGTCCACATGACTCGCGGAGTACGCGCTGTTGACGTGAAGTTCACGGAAGAAAAGGTCATAGCCGCTCAGATGGGGACCGGGATCCTGCGGCGGAGCGTTGATATGGAGTGTCCCTCCCGGGGCGGTCAGCGCTACGGCAAGTTCCAGCGAGGCGCGGCTGGGCGACGTAAGAAACACCGCATCTGCCCCGCGTCCCTCCGTCAGCTCTCGCATTTCAGCGACGGCATCGACCTGGGATGGATTGAAGGTGTTGGTGGCTCCCATGTCGCGAGCCTGAGCCAGCCTCCATTCGTTTCGGTCGAGCGAGACAATCTGGGCGGCGGGGGTGAGGCATGCGAGCTGGACGAAACACAAGCCCATGAATCCAGCCCCGACGACCGCCAGCGTGTCCCCGGCGTTCGTCGGCGTCATTCTCAGGCCCTTGTAACAGCAGGCCATGGGTTCGATGACGGTGCCTTCCTCAAAGGAAACAGACTCCGGAAGACGGTGCGTGTCGAGCCCGACAATCTCGGCCGGCACGCGGAAGTATTCGGCGAATCCCCCGGGGTCCAGGTGCGTCTGATGGAAGTGCTCACACAGCGTGTAGCGCCCCCTCAGGCACTGGTGACAGGCCATACAGGGAACATGGTGATGAGCGAAGACGCGGTCGCCGATGCGGAAGCGCGTCACCCCTTCACCCACGGCGACAACCGTGCCGGTCGGCTCGTGGCCGATTACGCGCGGCGCCCGCGGCAGTTGGTAGACCTCGGCGGTTTCCCCGGCACACAGTCCGCAGGCCTCCATCTGGACCAGGAGATCGCCCGGCTGGAGGGCCGGGACGGGCCTCTCCTCGAGGCGCACGTCGCTGTTGCGGTAGTAGACCGCCACCCGCATGGGTTCCCCTGCTCGCACCACCTCGGGCTCCCTTCAGTGGGCCGTGTTGCCGTCGGGCACGATGGCCATCTTGATACAGGTGCCGGCCATCATCCGATGAAGCGCCTCCTCGACGCGTTCGAGGGGCAGCTCCCCGGTGATCAGACTCGCGGCGTCGATCACACCCGAGGAAATCAGCTCAAAGGCCCGCAGGACATCCAGAGGAGTGGCGTGGAAGACACCGTGCAGCGTCAGCTCCCCGTAGTGCACCCAAACGGTGTCGAGTGTGATCGTCGTCCCGGAGGGGAGGCCGCCAAACCACAGGACACGGCCGCCTTTGCGCACGGCGCGCACGGCCGTCAGCCAGGCTTCGGCGTCCCCGGCGCTCTCGATTGTGACGTCGGCGCCTCGGCCGCCTGTGGCACGGCGGATGGCCTCGACCGGATCCTCGTTCTTGGGGTTGACGACGTGGGTCGCGCCCAGATCCCGGGCAACGGCCAGACGGTCGTCCTTGAGATCGACGGCCACCACCTGCGAGGCGCCCCGGCGCAGCGCCAGCTGCAGATGCATCAGGCCGATCGGCCCGCCGGCGCCTACGATGGCCACATGTTCACCCGGTTGAATTTGGATGACATCCTGTCCATGCACGACACACGCCAGCGGTTCCATCACCGCCGCTTGCGCGTACGACAAGTGTTCGGGGATCTCGAAGGTATTGAGCCGCACGATCGGAGCCGGAACGACGACGTACTCCGCATAGGCCCCGGAGTAGAACAGCAGGTTTTCGCACATGCTGTGCTGGCCGTGTTTGCATGCATAGCACGACAGACAGGGTGCCGAGTTGTGCGGAACGACGCGCATTCCCGGGCGAAAGCGCTCTACACCCGGGCCCACCGCCTCGACATCCCCGGCCAGCTCGTGGCCGAAGACGACGGGGGGTTTGACATTCGGGTGACCGCGCCGGTACGTCTTGACGTCCGTGCCGCACGTCAGGGCGGCGCGGATGCGAACCAGGATCTCTCCATCACGGGGCTCGGGGATCGGCACCTGCCTCATCTCGATCCGCCCCGGCTCGAGGAACATCACCGCGCGCATGGTTTGCTGGGTCATCCGTAGTCTCCTCGCAACGGAGGCGTTAGGCCTTCGCCGCAGTCTCGCCCACCGCCGTCTTGCAGTACGCGTGAAGATAGCCGTGTCGAATGGCGGCTACCTCCGTGGGGTCGAGCACCGCGGGCTGGAGTCCCGCCGATCGAACCAGCAACACGAGCCTGCTGGTCATCTCGACCGCAAGGCTTGCTTCGTAGGCGCGCGCCAGGCTGTCGCCAACCGTCAGGAGCCCATGATTGGCCAGGATCACAGCTGCTCCTCCGGCCGCGGTCTCCAGAGCGATCCGGGCAACGTCATCCGTCCCGGGCCGGCGGTAGGGCGCCACGGGTACCTGGCCGCCAAGGCAACCCGCCGCCTCGATCAGCACCACGGGCAAGGGGTCGCTCTGCAATCCGTAAGCGGTGGCATAAGGCGCGTGGGAATGGACAACCGCGCCCACGTCGGCCCGCTCCCGATAGAAGATCGTGTGCATGGGCGTCTCGCTGGTCGGCTTCCAGCGCCCTTCGACGAGATGCCCGTTCGGATCGACGATCCCGATGTCCTCGACGGTTAGGCTCGCCTTGGGCACGGCGCTCGGGGTGATGACGATCAGCCGGGTCTCTCGATCCAGAGCGCTGATGTTGCCCTGGGCGCCGTGAATCAGGCCATCGCGCACCAGTTGCCGGGCGACATCAACGACTTGCTGGCGGAGTTCAGGAAGCAACATCGGTTCACCTCATTTCCCGTCCATCCAACAGCGCAGCGCTCCGCGCCGGCCTTGGCCCTTGGACGATCTGATCGGCCTAGGCCGACCCCTTTTGCTGCAGGCGTCGTGTACCCTCCAGGAGAGCAGCATGGACTTGTGATTCCTCGTGCGCCACGGCCAGGCGGGCCAGCGTAGAACCATCCTGAAATAGATCGGCGAGTTGCTGAAGGGCCAGGACCTGGGAGTCGTGATCGGCGATGGCGAGCAGGAAGATCGCGCTCACGGGAATCTCCCTGTCTGGCGACCCCATCTCCCGAAAGAGGACAGGCCTTTCGAGGATCCCTATGGCCATCGAGGATTTGTGGACGTGCCGGGCCTCTGTGTGTGGAAGGGCGATGGGCATACCCTGTGTGGGCAATCCCGTGGGGAACTCCTTCTCCCGCTGCAGTACGGCTGCAAGGAATTCAGGTGCCACGTTCCCCTTGCCCAAGAGAAGCGCGGCCAGAACACTGATCGCCTCTTCACGATCATTGACCCGCAGCCCGATT
>DASSGB010000287.1:0-4068 GCA_035693825.1 Anaerolineales bacterium | reverse complement strand
TCAGCAACTCCACCCGGAACACCTGATAGGGCTGCGGCCCCGGCCCCAGGTCGGTCGTCCCCTGTTCGACGATATCGACAATGCGCGCCATCGCCAGACCGCTCATGCTTTGCGACGGACCGGCGGAGGAAGCCAGCCGGTAGCCGAGCCACGCCCCCGCGGCGATCAACACAGCCGCCCACACCATGTGACTTACTCGTATCCGCGGCATCAGGTCTCCTCGGGAAGATGTCAATACTGCGTTCAGTGGCCAGTGGTCGGTGGTCAGTGGCCAGTCGTACTGGCCACTAGTTACGCTTCCAGCCCGTGCGCGGCCAAGAAGGCCGCGTCGGAAAGCAGCTTCGACGTTGCCCCGTCGGCGACCACGCGGCCCCTGTCCAGCACGACGGTGCGTTGGAACAGTTCCTCGACCATCCGTAGATCGTGGGTGGAGACCAGCATGGTCTGCGGAAGTGCAGCCAGCAGGCGCAGCAGACCCCGGCGGGAGCGAGGGTCCAGACCGGCCGTGGGTTCGTCCAGCACCAGAATCTCCGGGTCCATGGCCAGCACGGTGGCGATGGCGACGCGTTTCTTTTCGCCGCTGCTCAGGTGGTGCGAGACTCGTCCACCGGCATCCTGCATGCCCACGGACGCCAGGGCGGTGGCCACCCTCCGGCTGATCTCCTCGGGTCTGAGCCCCATGTACATCGGGCCAAAGGCGACGTCCTCGAAGACGGTCGGCGAGAATAGCTGATCGTCCGCGTTCTGGAACACCAGCCCGACGGCGGCCCGCACGCGTCCCAGATTCCCGTCACCCACCGGCCACCCACACACCTGAACGTCACCCTCGCCCTGCAGTATGCCGTTGAGGTGCAGCAGCAGAGTGGATTTTCCGGCGCCGTTCGGCCCGACCAGGGCTACCTTTTCGCCCGGCGCGATCGACAGATCCACGCCGTCCAGCGCCAGATGCCCGTCGGGATATCGGAACCGCAAACCGTGCACTTCGACCGTGTGATGCATGCCTCACATCCCGAACGACCACACCAGCAGCGCCGCCGTCAGCACGATGGCCCCGGCCAGCGCGACTGCATCCAGACGATGGAAATGGAAGGGGATCAGCGATCGAATCTCGCCGTCGTAGCCGCGAGACACCATGGCGTCGTACACTCGTTCGCTTCGCTCGATCGACCGCAAGAACAGACTCCCCACCATGTTGCCCGTGACCCGGCCCTGCCACACGATCGAAGGCGACCCACCGCCTGTCGATGAAGCGCTGCGAGCTGTCCGGGCGCGCATCATGTGAAGGGCCTCATCGCCGGCGAGGAACAGGTAGCGATACATGAAGCCCACGATGGCCACCAGCGGCGCAGGAACCCGCAGGGCGGAGAGCGCCCACAGGATGTCTGGAAAGGAAGTCGTGGCCGCCAGCAAGATCGCCGCCTGAATCGCCAGCCAGGTCCGCAGCACGACGCTGGCGAAACGGATGGTGCCCGGGAGGGAAGCCGTCCATCCGAGAATCGGCACGGTGAAGACGGGTTCGCCCGGGACCGTGAAGGGGAGGCTCAGCGCAGCCAGAACAAACGGCAAAGCGACAAAAGATCGCCGGAGCGTGTAAGTCCAGCCCAGCCCCGCGGAAACCACAGCCAGAATCAGCATGGCGAGGAAGCACGTGAGCGCTGGCCACGCCCCAACGGGAGCCAGGCCGACCCCGGTGATGAACACAACGACCATGACCATTTTGGCGCGAGGATCGAGTCGATGCAGCCAGCTCGCGCCGGAGCGATAGTGGTCAGCCAGATGAATATGCATCGACTATTCGGGGGCCGGCCGGCGAGGTCGTAGCCATCGGCCCACCACGACGGCCGCGCCGAATACGATCAGCGTGCCCGCGGCCACCGCGACCATCGTCGCCGAGGCAGGATTCTCCAGGCCCGGCAGTCGATAGCCGGCGAGCGGCGCCCATTCCCGAGCTGCGTCGAGCCGGGCGAAGCCGAGCGTTTCGGCCACGGCGTTCAGTCCATCGGGATCCCCCGAGGCCAGCGGCGAGAGCAAGGCCAGGCCCAGCGCAACGACCAGGCCCGCAATCACTAGGTAGGCCGATGAACGGCCGGGGGCAACCTCGGCCTGATCCAACAGCGCCGGCCGCGAGGACGAGATCAACCCCACGGCCCCGACGGTGATGATTCCCTCACCCACGCCGATGAGGGCGTGGACTCCGGCCATGGCCGGAAGCGCCAGATCGAGCGCGGCCGTGCCGGAAACGGCGAGTTCGATCGCGGCCGCCATCGCCCCCACCTCGACAGAAACCCACGCCGCGGCGAAGGCTGCCGCCAATCGCCCTGCGCGATGCGCGCCCACCAGACGCATGGCGAGACGATACACGCCGTACGCGGAGAGCGCGCCGAGCGCGCCCATGTTGAGGATGTTCCAGCCCATGACGATCAGGCCGCCGTCCTGGAACAGCAAAGCTTGAACCGAGACCACTGCCGTCATCACCAGGAGACCACCCCACGGTCCCAGGAGGATAGCGGCCAGAGCCGCGCCGATCAGATGGCCGGAGGTGCCGGCGGCGACGGGAAAGTTGATCGCCTGTGCAGCAAAGATGAAGGCTGCCAGCACCCCCATGACCGGCACCTGGCGCTCGCGCAGCTGCTGGCGCGTTTGCCGCAACGCCAGGCCGACCAGGCCGCCGGCCAGAATCCAGCCAACGGAGGCCACGAGCGGCGTCAAGAAGCCGTCAGGAATGTGCAGTGCCGACGGAGCGTACATCAGGCGAAGGTCCTCGGCCCCGTCAACGCGTGGACCTCTCGGCGCAAGACCGGCATCGGCCCACCAGAGTCAGATGGTCCGTACGAAGGTGAAATCCGTGCTTGCGCTGGAGCGACGCCGCCAGACCACGCACCGCCTCGGCATCGACCTCCCACTCGCCTCCGCATTCGCTGCAAACGAGGTGATGGTGCAGGTGCTCGCGGTCGCGCAAGGCAAAGCGGACATTCGCGCCGCCGGCCTCCATGGAGTCGATCAGGCCAGCCTGCTGCAGCGCCTCCAGGTTGCGATAGACGGTGGCCAGGTTGAGGCCCGGCAGTCTGGGCGCGGCGCCTTGGTAGACCTCTAGCGCTGTCGGATGGCCCTCCAGGTGGGCCAGGGTCTCCAGAATGACAGACCGTTGCGGCGTCAGGCGCAGCCCCCGCCGACGCATCTCGCTTCGCAGACGCTCGCTGCAGCTCACACGTCCTCCGAGAACATTTGCAGTTGCATGTTACTGCGGGAAGGAGCGGCGGTCAAGGCGAACCTGAACGGCCCGTCAGCTGTCAGCAATCGGCCGTCGGCCTCAGCATTTCTTGGTTCGAGTCCCTTCCTGCCAGGGCACCGGGAACAGCCGGATGGCGACCGGCTGGGGCTGGCGGCCGGGAGCTGGCCGCTTTCCCGTGCATCCGCCGACCGACGGATAACCGTAGGTATAATCGAGCCGCGCCAAGGATCGACCCCCGGCTATCCCTGTATACGGACAACACGATGAACATTGGACCCATCGAGCAGGTGACCTGCGCCCGCGTTCCCACCCCCGAAGGCGAATTCCGCCTGTGCCTCTTTCGCGATCCGGTCGACGCCAAAGAGCATCTGGCTCTGGTTCTCGGCCAGGTGGCCGGCATGACGGGCGTTCTGGTCCGTATCCATTCCGAGTGCTTCACCGGCGACGTCCTGGGCTCGTTGCGATGCGATTGTGGCGACCAGTTGCACCTGGCCATCGAACGCGTCGCGGCCGAAGGCACGGGCGTCATCGTCTACCTTCGCCAGGAAGGCCGCGGCATCGGGCTGCAGGACAAACTGCGGGCGTACAACCTCCAGGACCAGGGCCTGGACACGGTCGATGCCAATCTGGCTCTCGGTCACCAGGCCGATGAACGCGACTACTCCGCCGCGGCCCGCATCCTGGCCCACTTGCAGGTGCGCTCGGTTCGACTCCTGACCAACAACCCCGAAAAGGTCGATGCCCTCGACAATCTCGGCCTGCGCGTGGAGGAAAGAGTTGCCCTGCATGCTCCTCCGACGCCCCAGAACGCCGGATATCTCCGCACCAAACGATTG
>DASSGB010000286.1:0-11699 GCA_035693825.1 Anaerolineales bacterium | reverse complement strand
CCAGGTGCAGGACGCCGAAGGCATCCACTACCACGAGTCACAGACCGTGGAGTCGGCCATGGGGTGGGTCGAGAGCCTTCGCCGGAGCCAGGCCGATGGCTGAGCATATCCTGCTGCGCCATCGGGATATCCCCGATCTTGATAAGCTCGACGTCTACCTCGCCCACGGAGGCTTCGAGGCCCTACGACAGACGGTCACGGGCAAGAAGCCCGGCGAGGTCATCGATATCGTCAAGGCCTCCGGTCTGCGCGGGCGAGGCGGCGCAGGATTTCCGGCGGGCGTGAAATGGAGTTTCCTGACGCCGGACGTGTTCCCTCGGTACGTGGTTGTCAACGCCGATGAATCCGAGCCGGGCACGTTCAAAGATCGGGAAATCATGGAACGCAATCCCTATCAATTCCTGGAAGGGGTGGCGCTGTGCGCGTACGCGGCTCAGGCGCAGACGGCTTACATCTACTGCCGTGGCGAGTTCTGGGATCTGGCGCGCCGGCTCGAGGAACGCATCGCCGAACTGCAGGCGAAGGGATTCCTGGGCCGCAATCTGTTCGGCACTCCCTTTAGCCTCGACATGCACGTCCATCTCGGCGCCGGCGCCTACATCTGCGGCGAAGAGACCGCTCTGCTCGAGTCCCTCGAGGGGGCGTTGGGCCAGCCTCGATTGCGCCCCCCGTTTCCCGCAGCCAAAGGGTTGTACGGCCAGCCGACGGTCGTCAACAACGTCGAGACTCTGGCCAACCTGCCTCCCATCCTGGCGCGCGGAGCCGAGTGGTACCGAACCATCGGCACCGCCCAGAGTCCCGGCCCGAAGATCTTCTGTCTCTCGGGCCACGTCGTTCGCCCCGGCAACTATGAGCTGCCCCTGGGGACGACCTTTCGGACTCTGATCTTCGAACACGGCGGAGGGATTCCGGGCGGGCGAAAGATCAAGGCCATCCTTCCTGCAGGCGCTTCTGCGCCCGTCATGCCGGCCACGGACGAGGTCCTGGATACGCCCATGGACTACGAGTCCGTCCCGAAGGCGGGTTCGATGCTGGGCTCGGCCTCGATCATCGTCATGGATGAAACCGTCGATCTGTCCTGGGTGGTGCTGAAGACGAGTCGCTTCTTCAAGCACGAGTCGTGCGGCAAGTGCACGCCGTGCCGTGAAGGGACGTATTGGATGCTGCACGTGCTCGAGCGAATGCACGCCGGCAAAGGCAGCCCCGCCGACATCGACCTTCTGAATTCGGTGGCCCGCGGCATTCAAGGCAAGTGCCTGTGCCCGCTGGGCGAGTTCGCCATCTTGCCGGTGATGTCGGGCATTGAACGCTTCCACCCCGACTTTGCCGCGCTTGTGGGGAACGGCCGATGAGCCAAGCCAAAGTACACCTGACGATCGACGGCCACCCGGTGGACGTCGATCCGGGGACGCTCATCGTCGATGCGGCCAAGCGCGTCGGAATCAACATCCCCGTCTTCTGCTATCACCCCAAGCTCGAACCGGTGGGCATGTGCCGGATGTGCCTGGTCGAAATCGGCCGTCCGACCCGGGACCGGGCCACCGGCGAATTGGTGAAGGACGCCGAAGGCCGGCCCGTGCTGCAATACGGCCCGAAACTCGAGACGGCCTGCACCACGCCGGTCGGGGAAGGGTGGGACGTCCGGACGCACTCCGAGAAGGCCATGGCCGGGCACAAAGAGGTGGTCGAGTTCCTGCTGACCTCGCATCCCCTCGATTGCCCCGTTTGCGACAAAGGCGGCGAGTGCCCGCTTCAGAACCTCACCATGGGACACGGCCCCGGGAAAAGCCGCTTCGTCTTCGATGAGAAGCAGCGCCTGGCGAAGCGCGTTCCTCTGGGTGAGCTGATCGTGCTCGACCGCGAGCGCTGCATCCAGTGCGGGCGCTGCATCCGCTTCCAGGAAGAAATCGCCGACGATCCGGTGATCGGTTTCTACGAACGCGGCCGTCGTCTGGAGATCGTCACCTTCTCGGAGCCGGGATTCGACTCGATCTTCTCGGGCAACACGACCGACATCTGCCCGGTCGGTGCGCTGACGACCACCGACTTCCGCTTCGGGGCCCGGCCGTGGGAAATGAACGCGGCCGCCTCGATCTGCCCGCACTGCCCCGTGGGCTGCAATCTGACTCTGAACACTCGTCGAGAGGCGAGCAGCGGCGGGCGAGAAGTCATCAAGCGCGTCATGCCGCGCCAGAACGAGGCCGTGAACGAGATCTGGATCTGCGACAAGGGCCGCTTCGCCCATCACTTCGCAACCAGCGATCAGCGACTCACGACGCCTCTGGTGCGGCGCGGCGGCCGGCTCGAAGAGGCGACCTGGGAAGAGGCTGTTCAGGCGGCGGCCGCGGGTTTGAAAGCCGCCGGGCAGGGCCTGGTGGCGATCGTGGGCGCCCGTGCGGCGAATGAGGATCTCTACGCCGCCCGGCGCCTGGTCGAATCTCTGGGCGGACGTGCCTGCCTCGATCGCTCTCTAGGCGGGTTGGACCTGGTCCAGGCGGTTGGAGCCGGCAGCGGCACGCGCTTGGCGGACCTTGGTCAGGGAGACGCGGTGCTCGTCGTTGCCAGTGATGTGCACCAGGAAGCTCCGATCTGGTTTCTCCAACTCCGGCAGGCAGCCCGCCGCGGCGCCAGGCTTATCGTGGCCAATGCGCGCCCGACGCGCCTCGAGAAGGATGCCTCGACGGTCTTGCGCTACGAGTACGGCCGCGAAGTTCAGACGGTTCTCGGATTGCTGCACGGCGCGACGGGCGCGAAGGATTTGGCCCGGTACGCTGGCACCGAAGCCCTGGCCCTGGCCGGGAAATCCTTGGCCGAAGCCCGGAACCTTCTTGTTTTCTACGGCGGCGAGGGGCTGGACTTCGCCGGATCCACCGCCCTGGCCAGCGCATGTGCCAGCCTGGTGAAGGCAACCGGCCATGTGGGCAAGGTCAACAACGGTCTGGTCGCGGTCAGCGGAACCGGAAACTCACAGGGCGCCTGGGACATGGGGGTCCGGCCGCACCCGGAGGGCCTGGCGAAAGCCCTCGAGGCAGCGAAGGCCATGTACGTGGTCGCCTCCGATCCCGCCGGTGAGGGCGCGGCGTTGGCCGAGGCCATCGACGAGGCCGATTTCGTCGTCGTCCAGGAACTCTTCCGGACCGCAACCGCGGAACGAGCCAACGTCGTGTTCCCGGCCCAGTCCTTCGTCGAGCGCGAGGGCACATACACCAACGGCCTGCGCCGCATCCAACGTTTCTACCCCGCCGTTCCCCCGTTGGGCGAAGCGCGTGCGGACTGGTCGATCGCCGTGGCCATCGCCGAGCGTCTGGGCCTGAATCTCGATATGGTCTCGGCGTCGGAAGTGATGGAGGCCATCCGCAAGGAAATTCCCGGCTATGCAGAGGCTTCCTACCCGGCCCTGGCGCGCGTCGAGCCACAGTGGCCGGAAGTCGGTGGCGCAGACTTGTACTTCGGCGGCACCTCCTACGACAACCGGCAGGGTCTTGGCGTTTGCGCGCCGGCCGGGGCGGAAACGGGCCAGGCGGTCGAGATTGCCTGGACCGAGCCTGCCGAGCCGAAGTCCTCCGAGCGATTGCTGCTGGTTCCCGTCGAGCGGCTGCTGGATCGGGGAACCACGGTCGTGCCCTCGGACGTGCTGCGTCATCGTCTGGCTGGGCCGCGATTGGAGATGGCAGCCGCGGACGCCGCCCGGTTGGGGATCGGCGACGGCCAGAAAGTCAATATCCGATGGGACGGGCGGTCCGAGCAACTCGAGACCGCCATCATCGCCGGGGTCCCGGCCGGATCGGTGCTCGTGCCTCGCAGCACCGGTCTGGAACTGATCGACCCGGTCCGCGTCGAGATCCGGCCGGTGGGCGGACAGGGAGAATGATGGACACGGCGCTGCTGCTCGAATGGACGGTCAAGTCCGCCCTGATCATCGCCACGCTGCTGATCGGTTTCGCGTACATGACGTACGTCGAGCGCAGAGTACTGGCGCGAATCCAGGTTCGCATCGGGCCCAATCGGGCCGGCCCCTTCGGCCTGCTGCAGCCCGTGGCGGACGGCCTTAAGTTGATCTTCAAGGAAGAGCTGATCCCGGCCAGGGCCGATAAGCTGCTCTTCATCCTGGCGCCGGTGATCACGTTGGTGCCGGCCCTCATCATCCTGGCGGTGCTTCCGATCGGGCCGGACGTGACCCTTTTCGGCCGAACGTTCGGCCTGGGGCTCGCGGATCGGGTGAACGTCGGCGTGTTGTATCTGATGGCCGTCTCGTCGATCAGCGTGTACGGCATCGTCATCGCCGGCTGGTCGTCGAACAACAAGTACGCGCTGATGGGCGGGCTGCGTTCCTCCGCCCAGATGATCAGCTATGAGCTGGCTCTGGGTCTTGCATTCGTCGGGCCGATCATACTGGCCGGATCGATGAGCCTGCGGGACATCGTGATCGATCAGAGGTCCCTGTGGTACGTCGTGGTTCAGCCGCTGGGTTTTCTGGTGTTCCTGATCGCCTCCGTGGCGGAAGTCAATCGTGCGCCGTTCGACATGCCGGAGGCCGAGCAGGAGCTGACGGCCGGCTATCACGCCGAGTATTCCGGGATGAAGTTCGCGCTGATCTTCATGGCCGAGTACGACAAGATGATCGCCGTCAGCGCCATCGCCGCGGCCCTGTTCCTGGGCGGTTACTGGGGCCCGGGCGTCGAGCAGATACCCTGGCTCGGCCCGGTGTACCTGTTCTTGAAAGTTCTGGGGATCCTGCTGCTGATGGTGTGGCTGCGCGCCACGCTGCCGCGGTTCCGGTATGACCGGTTGATGGCTTTCGGCTGGAAGATCATGCTGCCCCTGGCGTTGGTCAACGTTGTGATAACGGCTGTGGTAGTGGTATTGGCGGGAGGTTGAGCATGTCGATCCTGGCGCTGTTGCGCGGTTTGTGGACGACTTTCAAGAGCATGTTCGAGGCTCCGGTGACCTATCAGTACCCGGAGGTCAAGCGCCCGGTGCGGAGTCGTTTCCGCGGCCGGCACGAATTGAAGCGATACGACAACGGGCTGGAGAAATGCATCGGCTGCGCGCTGTGCGCCGCCGCCTGCCCGGCGGACGCCATCTTCGTGGAGTCGGCCGAGAACACCGATGCCGAACGCTACTCGCCGGGCGAGCGTTATGCGAGCACCTACGAAATCAATATGCTGCGCTGCATCTTCTGCGGCTACTGCGAGGATGCCTGCCCCACCGAAGCGATCATTCTGGGCCACAACTACGAGCTGTCGTTCACCGATCGCCGACAGGCGATCTACCCCAAAGAGATGCTGCTCGTGCCGGTCCCGCCCGACGGCCAGGCGACGCCGATGAGCGTTCCCGCCGGGGCCTTCGACCGGGCCATTCCGGAGATGAAGAACCCCCTCTGAGGGAGGCGATGACCACCGACCTGTGGATCTTCTTCGGCCTGGCGACGATCGCCATTGTCTCCGCTGCCAGCATGCTGATCAGCCGCAACGCGGTCTATTCGGCGCTCTTCCTGGTGCTCAATTTCGTCACCGTGGCTGTGATGTACCTGCTGCTGCACGCGGCCTTCATCGCCCTGGTGCAGGTCACGGTCTACGCCGGCGCCATCATGGTGCTCTTCCTGTTTGTGATCATGCTGCTGGGGGCCGAGCGCGTGGGCAACCAGCGGTCGCTGAAATGGCAGCAGCCGGCTGCGGCGATTCTCGGCCTGGGCCTGCTGGGGGAGATGGTCTACGTCTTCTTCGCCGGTTCCGGCGGCCAGGCTGCGCCGGCGGCCGTTCTCGGAGAAGCGTTCGGGAGTCCGAACGCCGTGGGCACGCTGCTCTTCTCCGAGTACCTGCTGCCTTTTGAGGTGACGTCCGTCGTGCTGCTGGCGGCCATGGTGGGGGCCATCGTTCTCACCCGCGAGGAAAAGCGAGCGAGAGAGGCACGCCCATGAACGTGCCCGTCGACTATCTCCTGGGCCTGTCGGCCGTCTTGTTCGCCCTGGGAATCCTGGGCGTTCTGGTGCGCCGCAATGCCATCGTGGTCTTCATGTCGGTGGAGCTGATGCTGAATGCGGCCAATCTGGCGCTGATCGCGTTCGCCCGCGAAACGCAGGATCTCATCGGGCAGGTGTTCGTGTTCTTTGTCATCGCCGTGGCCGCCGCCGAAGTCGCCGTCGGCCTGGCCCTGATCGTGGCCATCTTCAAGTCGAAGCACAGCATCGATATCGATCAGGTGAGCGGGCTGCGCGGCTGAGCCCGCCCCGTTCGGGCCGAGAGCCCCGGCGGCCCGCCGGGGCGAGACGGCCGGGAGCGCTGCATGATGTTGCTGCAAGGGGAGGTCGGCGGAGGCATGTTCGCCCTGGCGCCGCTGGTGATCTTTCTGCCCGTCGTGGGCCTGCTGGTGAACATGGCCTTCGGCCGTCGCCTGGGGGAGCGCTTCACCGGCCTCGTGGCCTGCTCGGCCATCGGCCTGGCCTTCGTCGTTTCCGTTCTGCAGTTCATCGCCTTGCAGTCGCACCCCGAAGGCGCGACGGTGCCGATGGCGGACTGGATCACGATCGGCACACTCTCCGTCGGCTGGTCGCTGAAGATCGACACGCTATCGACGACGATGATGCTGATGGTCAGCGGCGTGAGCACGCTGATCCACATCTACGCCGTCGGCTACATGCACGAAGACGTGCGGCACAACGACGATCCCGGCCGCTACACGCGTTTCTTCGTCTACTTCAACCTGTTCGTCGCCTCCATGATGGTGCTGGTCACGGGGGATTCCTTCCTGACGCTCTTCGTCGGCTGGGAGGGCGTCGGCCTGTGCTCGTACCTGCTGATCGGTTTCTGGTACGAGAAGGGCAAGGATGGGATCGGCAATGCCGTCGCCGGAAAGAAGGCCTTCGTCACCAATCGCATCGGCGACTTCGGCTTCCTGATCGCCATGTTCCTGGTCTTCGGCGCCTTCGGCAGCCTTCGCTTCGATGAAGTGTTCGCCCGCGCCGAGGAGCTCGGCCCGGCGCTGGGTGGGGTGGCCACGGCCACCACCCTCCTTCTTCTTCTAGGCGCGTCCGGCAAGTCGGCCCAACTGCCGCTGTACGTCTGGCTCCCGGATGCTATGGCCGGCCCGACGCCCGTCTCGGCTCTCATCCACGCCGCCACGATGGTCACGGCCGGCATCTACATGATCGCTCGGACCCACGCGCTGTTCGCCCTGGCTCCTTTCTCGGCCAACCTCGTGGCATGGGTAGGAGGCCTGACGGCCCTGTTCGCGGCGACGATCGCCGTCGGGCAGTATGACATCAAGAAGGTCCTGGCCTACTCGACCATCAGCCAGCTGGGCTTCATGGTGGCGGCGGTCGGCCTGGGAGCCTACGTCGCGGGCATGTTTCATCTGCTGACGCATGCGTTCTTCAAGGCGCTCTTGTTCCTCTCGGCCGGGTCGGTCATCCTGGGCATGGAGCAGCACCACGCGGCGCAGCATGGGCACGGAGAGGCCTTCGACCCTCAAGATATGCGCAACATGGGCGGGTTGCGCCAGCGAATGCCCACCACGTTCCTGGTCTACCTCGTGGGAGCCCTCGCCCTGGCAGGGATTCCCCCTCTGGCCGGCTTTTTCTCCAAGGACGAGATCCTGGCCGATGCCAGCCTGGTCAACCCGGCTGTCTACGGCCTGCTGACCGCCGCCGCATTCCTGACGGCTTTCTACATGGGCCGTCAGCTGCTGATGGTCTTCTTCGGAAAGGCGCGCTCGGAGGCCGCGGCCAACGCCGGCGAGAATCCGCCGATCATCGTCCTTCCGTTGATCGGGCTGGCCTTGCTGGCAGCCTTCGGAGGCGTTCTGAACCTGCCCGCGCCGCTGCCCGGAGCTCACGCCTTGACCGCCTGGCTCGAGCACACGATCGAGCACATCCATCCAGGCGAATTCATTGGGCTGGTCGCCCTTCTCTCCACGGGCTTGGCCCTCGTTGGCCTGGCAACCGCCTGGCTGGCCTACGGCCGGTCACCGCTGGCGCAGGGGAAGCCGGATCCGTTGAAGCGCGTCCTGGGGCCGGTGTTCGTCGCCCTCGAGAACAAGTACTGGGTCGACGAGCTGTACGGCCGGCTGATCATTCGTCCCTACAACGAGCTGGCGCGTTTCCTGGCGGAAGAGGTCGACTGGCGCTGGTGGCATGACGGTTTTCACGACGGGGTGCTGGCTCGCGGCTTCCAGGGGCTGACGCGCTGGCTGGCGTGGGGCTTCGACCTGCCGGTGATCGACGGTGCCGCCAATCGCCTGGCGGCACTCACCCAAACCGCCGCGGGCTACCTGCGGCGCGTTCAAACCGGATACGTACGCAACTACGCCCTGTCGGTGATCGTAGGCCTGGTTCTCATTCTCAGCTACATCCTTTTCGCGCGATTGGCCTGAGGCAGCTTCCATGACCTTACCCCTGTCCATCCTCACCCTGGTCACCTTCTTCCCCGTGGTCGGCGCGGTCATCGTCCTGCTCCTGCCGAAGGACCGGACCAGCGCCATGCGCTGGACAGCCCTGGCCACATCGATCGTCACGTTCGGCCTGTCGCTGGTGATGCTGATGCAGTTCCGGCTGGGCGAGGCCGGCGCCCAGCTCGTCGTGCGCGCGCCCTGGTTTCATGTGGCCGGATGGACGATCGAATACCACATGGGAGTCGACGGCCTCAGCATCCTGTTGGTCCTTCTGACCACGTTGCTTTCCGTTGTCTCCATCCTGTCGACCTGGACCGCCGTGACCGAGCGCGTCAAAGAGTTCATGGCCTTCTTCCTGCTGCTCGAGACCGGCATGATAGGCGTCTTCCTCGCCCTGGATCTGTTTCTCTTCTACGTGTTCTGGGAATTCACCCTCGTTCCGATGTACTTCCTGATCGGCATCTGGGGCGGGGAGCGGCGAATGTATGCGGCCATCAAGTTCTTTCTGTACACCATGGCCGGATCCATCCTGATGCTCCTGGCGATCTTGTGGCTGGGGATCGTGGGAGGAACGTTCTCGGTCCCCGATTTGATAGCCCAGGGATCGATCCCGGCCCAGACGCAGTTGTGGTTGTTCCTGGCGTTCGCCGCCGCCTTCGCCATCAAAGTCCCGATGTGGCCGCTGCATTCCTGGCTGCCGGACGCGCACGTCGAAGCGCCCACGGCAGGCTCGGTCATCCTGGCCGGCGTTCTGCTGAAGATGGGCACGTACGGTTTCGTGCGATTCAACCTTCCGCTCTTTCCTCAGGCCGCGGTCCAGCTGGCGCCGTGGATGGCGTTGTTGGCCGTCATCGGGATCCTGTATGGCGCGGCCGTTTCCTACGCACAGCGGGACGTCAAGAAGCTGGTGGCGTACTCCTCCGTCAGCCATCTGGGATTCGTGATGCTGGGGCTGTTCGCGCTGAACCCACAGGGGATTCAGGGGGGCATTCTGCAGATGGTCAACCACGGGCTGAGCACGGGCGCCCTGTTCTTAATCGTGGGCATGATCTACGAGCGCCGGCACACGCGTGAGTTGGATGCCTTCGGCGGTCTGTGGCGCGTGATGCCCGTGTACGCGGCCCTGACCCTGATCGTGACACTGTCCTCGATGGGCCTGCCGGGACTGAACGGCTTCGTCGGAGAGTTCACGATTCTGTTGGGCTCGTTCGGCTCCACCGCCATCGGCAGCCCGTGGTTCGCCGGACTGGCGGCGCTGGGCGTGATCCTGGCCGCCATCTACATGTTGTTCATGTTCCAGAAGATGTTCCTGGGGCCTTTGACGAAAGAAGAGAACCGCGGCCTCAAGGACCTGCATGTGCGCGAAGTGTTGTGCCTGGTTCCCCTGGTGATCCTGATCTTCTGGATCGGGCTCTACCCGCGACCCTTCTTCGCCCTGATGTCCCCGTCGGTCGACCAGGTGGTGGCTGGCCTGCAGTCGGCGGCTATGGCGCTACGGTGAGGCCATGACCCTCAGCGACTTGGCCTCCATCTTGCCCACCGCCATCGTCGCCGCATGGGCTTGCCTGCTGCTGCTCCTGGACGCGTTCATCCCGCGCGGGCGAAAAGGCTGGACGGCGTTCGTGGCTGCGGTGGGTCTCCTTGTGGCCCTGGTGGTCTTGCTGACCGCGCCCGCCGGCTCAACACCGGCCGGCTTTGGAGGCATGCTAGCCGCCGACGGCTTCGCCACGTTCCTCCTGGCTCTGTTTCTGCTGAGCGGCCTGCTGGTCATCCCTCTGACGTTCGACTACCTCAGGCGCCAGGGCATCGAACGCGGCGAATACTACGTGCTTCTACTCTTCTCCTTGTCGGGCATGATGTTGATGGCCCAGGCGGCCGACCTGGCGGTCGTGTTTCTGGCGCTCGAGCTTCTGTCGCTGCCGCTGTACGTCCTTGCGGGAATCGCTCGGCCGAAGCCCGACTCGGAAGAGTCGGCGATGAAGTACTTCCTGCTGGGCGCCTTCGCCTCAGCCCTGTTGGTGTACGGGATCGCGCTGGCCTATGGAGCCACCGGAAGCACACGCCTCGACGCCATCTTGAAGGCGGTCGAGACGGGACGAACGCACCTCAGCCTGCTTTTGCTCGGGTCCGGGCTCGTCCTCGCCGGTCTGGGCTTCAAAGTCGCCGCCGTGCCGTTTCACATGTGGACACCGGATGTCTACCACGGCGCGCCTTCGCCGGCTGCAGCCTTCATGTCGGTGGGCGCCAAGGCGGCGGGCTTCGCGGCCTTGCTGCGCGTGTTCCTCATGGGATTTCCCGGCCTCAGCCCATTCTGGGCCACGGCGGCCATGTGGATCTCGGCTCTGACGATGGCCTGGGGGAACGTCGCGGCCATCGCTCAACCCAATATCAAACGCATGCTCGCCTACTCGAGCATCGCCCATGCCGGTTACATCTTGATGGCGCTGGCCGCCTCCGCGCAGAGCGAGGTCGCCGGCGCGGCCGCGTCCTCGGCGGTGTTCTATTTGCTGGCGTATGCCGTGACCAACCTGGGTGCATGGGCCGTGGTCATCGCCGTGGAAGGCGCGGAGGGCCAGGGCCTGACCATCGAGGGCTATGCCGGACTCTCGCGTCGGAGGCCGTGGGTGGCCTTGGCGATGGCCATCTTCATGCTCTCGTTGACCGGCGTGCCGCCGACGGTAGGCTTCCTGGCCAAGTTCTATCTTTTCCGAGCCGTCCTTGACGCCGATCTGATCTGGCTGGCGCTGGTCGGCGTGGTCACATCGCTCATCTCGGCTTACTACTACTTGCGCGTCGTGGTGGTGATGTACATGCGGCCCGGCGAGCCCGAGACGCGTTCCGAGGCCTGGCTGAACACCGTCATCGCCGTCACGGCGCTCGGGACGCTCGTGCTGGGGCTCATGCCCGGCCCGGTGTTGGCTCTGGCGGAGCGGGCCCAATTGCTGGCGCTTGCGCCGTGAGCTCCTGATTGGCCCAAGTACGCGAAAAGGCCGGCCTCGGGGGCCGGCCTTTGTGTTCCCGCCAAAGCGTCAGTTGGCGCAGGTGGAGCAGTGCCCGCCGCCGCAATGGGCGCATCCCGAACTCTGGCCGGCGACGACGCGCCCGCTGCTCTGGGCGAAGAACACCGAGAGCGTGCGGGCGCTGTGTTCGCTGCCGCACGTCTTGCACCCGATGGGCGTGTCGGCATCGGCCATCGGCCGCAATGCGTCGAAGCGGGTCTTGCAGTCGAGGCAGACGTACTCGTAGATGGGCACGCGGGAATTGTAAGAGGCAGGCTGGTGCGCGTCAATACGCTGAGGAATGGCCATCAG
>DASSGB010000285.1:0-4576 GCA_035693825.1 Anaerolineales bacterium | reverse complement strand
CGGTGACCATCTCGTACAAGATGACGCCCAGGGCATACACGTCCGAGGCGGGGGAGGGCGGCCCGCCGGAGGCCTGTTCGGGGGCGAAGTATTGCGGGCTGCCCCACACATACTCGGTCGTCTCGTGCGGATCGATCGTCGAAAGGGCTCGAGCGATGCCGAAGTCGGTGATTTTGACCCTTCCATCCGGGGCCACAAGGATATTCTGGGGCTTCAAATCACAGTGCACCAGCCCGGCACGATGCGCGTAACCCACGCCGGCGGCGATCTGCACCATGATCATCACCGCTTCGTCGATCGGAAGAGGACTTCGCCGGCGAAGAACGGTCTTCAGGTCCGTGCCGCCGACACGCTCCATCACGAAGAAGAAACGGTTGTCGGCGACGCCCGAGTCGTACACGGTCACGATATTCGGATGCGACAGGTTGGCTGCGGCCCTGGCTTCTTGCAGGAACCGGCTGCGAAAACTCGCGTCCGAAGTGAAGTCGTCGCGGAGCAGCTTCACCGCCACGGTGCGTTGCAGCTGGAGGTCGTGCGCTTGATAGACGTGGGCCATGCCGCCCGAGCCGAGCTCACCCCGGATCTGGTAGCGGCCGGCAAGCAGCAGGCCTTCGCTGGCGGTAGCGTTGGGGTTCACAGTCCAGCATTGTACGGCGCAGCGGCTTCAACGACAACTCTGGCCTCGACTGACCACTGACCACCGGCCACTGACCACTGTCGTCCCCTGGGCTTATAATTCCTTTCGCGGGGACTCCATGCCATCAGGTTGGATTCTGCATAACCCGGCCGCCGGGCGGCTGCCCGCGGGGATGTTCCTCGGAAAGGCGCGCGAGGCCCTCGAGCGGAACGGCTGGTCGATCCAGACCGCGGCCTCCTCGGACGCCTCGGAGCTCAAGCTTCTGGCGGAGCGTGCCGTCGCCGATGGATCCCACGCCGTCTTCGTCGCCGGCGGCGACGGCAGCGTTGGACTCGTCGCTTCGGCCCTGGTCGACTCTCCGACGGCGCTGGCTGTCTTGCCAAGCGGCACAGCAAATGTCTGGGCGGCGGAACTCGGACTGACGAACCTCGCCTGGGCTCCCTGGGCCGCTCTCGAACGCGCCGCCGAGCGCCTGGCCCTGGGAGAGCCCCGGTTGGTGGACGTGGGCCAGGCCAACGGCCGAGTCTTCCTCCTGTGGGCCGGCACGGGCCTGGACGCGCGCGTCGTGGCCGCCCTCGAGCCGCGCACGCGCCTGATGAAGCTTGTTCCGACCGCGCTCTACCTGGCCGAAGTCCTGCGTTCGACGGCGGGATGGGATGGCCTCGAGCTCGAAGTCGAGGCCGAGGGCCAGCGCTGGCAGGGGCGGTTCATCGTGGCGGTGGCCAGCAATATCCGGCGCTACGCCGGCGGACTCCTCGAGCTCGCCCCCGACGCCCTGGTTGATGACGGGCTTCTGGACTTCTGGCTGATCGGCGGCCGGACGGCGGGCGATGTCGTCGTCCGCATCGCGCAGATGCTGGCCCGCGCCCACGTCGACGCGCCCGGCGTGGTGCACTTCCAAAGCAACCGCGCGACTTTCCATTGCGAACAGTCGCTGCATCTGCATGTCGACGGCGAACCGCTCGAGGTTGGTCCGCACCTGGAGATCGAGATCCTGCCTCGCCGCCTGTGGGTCCTTGCGCCGTCGGCCGGCGAGATGCGCTTGTTCACCCAGCTGGATAGCTTGCAGGCGGTGGACTCCTAGACGTGGCGGCCCTGGCTCGTCTGTTCCGCTCCCCAATCTACTGGCTGCTCGTGTTTGCTCCCGCAACGCTCGCGCTCGAGCGGACCGGCGCGGCCCCGATATGGATCCTTCTGGCGGCCTCTCTGGCGATCGTTCCCTTCGCCGGACTGATCGGCGAGGCGACCGAGTCCCTGGCCGCCCACACGGGTCCGCGCATCGGAGGCCTGCTGAACGCCACGCTGGGGAATGCGGCCGAGCTGATCATCACCGTCGTCGCCATCCGCGAGGGTCTGCTGGAGCTGGTCAAGGCCTCGATCACCGGATCGATCATCGGCAACCTGCTGTTCGTCTTGGGACTGAGCATGGTGGTGGGCGGGCTGCGCCACGGTGGGCAGGCTTTCGAACGCCGCCGAGCGATGACCGACAGCATTCAACTCTTGCTGGCCGTCACCGCTCTGGCCGTACCCTCCTTGTTCGTTCACTCGTCCGAAGGCATCAATGACGCCTTCCAGGTCGAGGTGCTGAGCCTGGGCGTGGCTGCGCTGATGGTGGCCATCTACGCGCTGGGTCTGTTCTTTAGCCTGCGGGGAGGCGAGGGAGCTCTGACGCGTCCCTCGGCCGAAGGGGTCGTCCACAAACCGGGATGGACTGTCCGAGGCGCATTGCTCGTTTTGGTCCTGGCGACGGCCGGGGTGGTGTGGCTGAGCGAATCCCTCGTTCGACAGGTTGAGCCCGTCGTCCTCGGATTGGGGATCTCCGAGTTCTTCCTCGGGGTGATCCTGGTGCCGGTGGTCGGGAACATCGCCGAGCATCTTGTGGCGGTGAAGGTCGCGGCGCAGAACCAAATGAGCCTGAGCGTGGAGATCGCCATCGGCTCGAGCCTGCAAGTCGCATTGTTCGT
Source organism: Anaerolineales bacterium (assembly GCA_035693825.1). Taxonomy (GTDB): domain Bacteria; phylum Chloroflexota; class Anaerolineae; order Anaerolineales; family E44-bin32; genus MGOM01. The sequence continues at coordinate 1,975 of DASSGB010000285.1, read as the reverse complement.
CGTACCGGCGCTGGTCTTTCTCAGCCTGGTGATGGGAAACCCGCTGACCCTGGTGTTCAACAACTTCGAGCTCATCGCCCTCATCGGCGCGGTGCTGATCGTGGGGCAGGTGGCTTCGGACGGCGAGTCCAATTGGCTCGAGGGGGCGGAACTCCTGGCGCTGTACCTCATCCTCGCCCTGGCGTTCTTTCTCCTCCCCTGATGGTCACCGAACCTCGTTTCCCCGTGACATGGCTTCGGTCCGTCGGCTGCGTCTGGATTGGAGCCGGCCTGGCCGTGGGCGCCACCGCCTGGGTAGCGCTGGCTGTGTTGGGTTTGATCCTCAGGCCCTCGGCCGTCCCGGCCGGAAACTCGACGCCCATCCTGACGATCATCCCCGCGCCATCGCCGACCCCGTCTCCCACACCCGCGGTGCCCTCCGATCTGGCCACGCCGACGGTCACCGCGCCCGCAGGTTCAGGCGAGGGGATTTCTGTTGGAGAGCTCGTCGAGGTCTTCGGTACCAGCGGGGACGGCTTGAGATTGCGATCGGAGCCGGATCTCCAATCGCAGATCCTGGTCCTCGGGGTTGACAGTGAGGTCTTCCAGGTGGACGACGGTCCGGTGGAAGCGGACGGTTACGTGTGGTTCTATCTCGTCAATCCCTACGACACCGCCAAGCGCGGTTGGGCGGTCAGCACCTATCTGCGGCCTCTCGGTTCGTCTTGAGTGCGGAGACGATGTTGAAGCCGGCATCGATCACGGCCTCCCGCTCGCAGAAGGCGCTGCGCATCGAATGGGATGACGGCCATGAGAGCGTCTTTCCTTGGTCCGGCTTGAGGGCCGCCTGTCCATGCGCCGAATGCCGCGGCGGGCATGAGAACATGGGCTTGACGCCCACACCCCAGATGCTCGACAAGCCGCTGGCCCCCGGCCAATCGGGGGAAATGGAGGAGCTTGTGGCCGTCGGCAACTACGCCCTCCAGCCGCGTTGGAAGGACGGCCACGTCTACGGCATTTACACCTGGGAGTACCTGCGGCTGCTCTGCCCGTGCGGACAGGACCACTCGAAAGAGTAGCTGTCAGCCATCAGCCGTCAGCCATCGGCCATCAGCCATCGGCCATCGGCCGTCAACCATCAACATTCAGCCAAGCCGGGCCATCAGAAAGCTGCTAGGCTTGGGGCGGCCTCCGATGACATATAAGTTGCAGGTTCGTGCGGCCGATAGCTGATAGCTGATAGCCTGTCTTACAGATAGTCTTTCAGATTGTGTTCCACGGCGTAGGCCGCGGCTTCGGCGCGGTTGCGAACGTTCAGCTTCGAAAGGATGCTGCTGACGTAGTTGCGGACGGTGCCTTCGCCCAGGAACAACATCTCGGCGATCTGCCGGTTCGTGCGTCCCTCCGACACAAGCTGCAACACATGCATTTCCTGCTGGGTAAGATCGGCAAAGGCTGAGGCTTCTTCCTCGCGGGCGGCCTTGCGCACTTCCTGGAAGACGCGCTGGGTCACGGCCGGGTCGAGCAGGGCCTCGCCGCGTCCGACGGCCTCGATGGCCCGGACGAGGTCCTCGCCGCCGATCTGCTTGAGCACATAGCCCGCGGCGCCCGCCCGGATCGCCGAGAAGAGCATTTCGTCCTCGGCGTACGAGGTCAACATGATGACTTTGGTTTCCGGGAACTGGGCCGTGATCTCCTGGCAGGCCTCGATGCCCGATCCGCCCTTCAGTCGAATGTCCATGACGACGACATCGGGCTTGTAGCTGGCGGTCTTCTCGACCGCCTCGCGGGCGGTCGCAGCTTCGGCCACCACCTGGAACTGAGGGTGCTGCTCCAGGAGGGAGCGCAGGCCGACGCGCACAACTTCATGGTCATCCACCAAAAGGATACGCTGGTAACCCATTCGCAACTCCCCAGACGAGTCGATTCTAGCCTGCGGCGTCGGTTACGACAAGCGAAGGCCGGCCGCGCGGACCCACATCCTGAGCGGAGCGAG
>DASSGB010000284.1:0-5135 GCA_035693825.1 Anaerolineales bacterium | reverse complement strand
GGCATCGTAGGGCGCACTGACCCGATAGATCACGTCGTCCCGGAGGTGCAGGTCGACCTGGCAGCCAACGCCACAGAATGGGCAGGTGCTGCGGATTTGTCGTTCAGCGATCATGCGAATCTTCTCGCGCCCCGATTGCCCACAACTATATCCCCGAGGGGCGTATTCTGACAAGGTCGCTCCGATATAACCACTCTGACACAAAGAGGCAGGGGCGAAGGATCCTTCGCCCCTACCTCCATGGATCAGGCGGCTGATCGTGACGGAGTCGCTCGAGGTCGCGCCCTACGGATTCGCGCCCGGGGTCAGCGTCGGCAGCGGCAGCAGGAACGGATTGTCGTTCGGCACGAGCATGACCTGAATGCCGGGCGCCAACTTGAGGACGTATTGATAGGTGATCAGATCCGGATTGTTCTCCAGCGCCTCGGCAATCAACCGCAGGGCTTCGGCTTCGGCCTCGGCTTCGATCACCCTGGCCTCGGCGCGCCCCTGGGCGGCGATGACCGCCGCATCGGCCTGGCCCTGCGCCGTCTGGCGGGCCTGTTCGGCTTCTTGCTTGCGCTGCTCGACGACCAGCGCCGCCTGCTGGGCCTGCTGCTCGGCGATCTGTTTCTGCTCGACCGAGGCGGCGTATTCGGTGGAGAAGGTGATGTTGCGGATCACGAACTCGATCAGTTCAATCCCGTTGTCCTGGAGCTTGCTGGCCATCTCGGTCGAGATCTGGTCCTTGAAGGCGTCCCGCTGGCTGCTGACGAGCTCCTCCACCCCGAACTGTGAGGCGGCGTCTCGAATGATGCCGCGCGAGAGGGCCCGCACGAGTCCGTCAACGTACCGGTTCTGCCAGTCGATATGCACGTCGATGACCCTGTCCGGGTAGATGGCGAAGATGACCGAGGCGTCGATCAAGACCTCCTGGCCGTCGGAGGTCCGGGCGGCCACCGAGTCGTCACCCGCCACAGCGCCTTCCAACGGCGCGATCGACATGGTGTACGTCTGGCGCGAGATCGGATAGATCACGACCGTTTCGGCGAACGGGATGACCCAGCGCAGCCCGGGCTGCAGAGGCTGCTCGCGGTAGCCCTTAGGGGCAATGGCGGAGATGACCACGCCTCGTTCCTCTGGCTGGACGAATACGAGGCCCGCGCTGACCGTCGTCAGCACGACGGCCAGGACCAGCGCGCCCAGGATGATGCCGCCGGCGCCTCTCATTCCAGCCGCTCCGCGAGCGGCCCTCAATATGGCGATGGCGATCGCCGCCAGGGCGAGCAGCCACGACAGCGTCGCCACGGCGCGCAGGACATCGGCTACATTCATTGCGACCTCCGGAGAAAACGAACAGGTGGGGTGTCGGCGGCATTATAGCATTGCGGATTCCTCGTGCCCGGACATGTGGCTGACGGGAAAGCATCCGCTAATGTCAAACCCGGTTTGGCCGGCGAGGTCACCGTCTGGAGAAGCCATGCCGTCGGCCAAACCGGGTTTGGCCTTTGACGGATGACTCTCACTTCTCGAGCAGGATCGTCACCGGGCCGTCGTTGTCGATCTCGACCAGCATGTGAGCGCCGAAGACTCCCGACTGGACCGGCAGCCCGCGGCGGCGGAGCCCATTGGCAAAGGCCTCCACCAGCGGTTCGGCCTGTTCGGGCGGAGCGGCGTGGATGAAACTCGGCCGGCGTCCCTTGCTGCTGTCCGCATACAGGGTGAACTGGGAGACGACCAGCGCCCCTCCCCCCACGTCGGCCAGCGACAGGTTCATCTTGCCCCCGGCGTCTTCAAAGACTCGCAGCCCGGCGCACTTCTCGGCCAGCCAGTCGGCTTGCTCAGGCCCGTCTCCCTGCCCCACGCCGACGAGAATCACAAAGCCCTCTTCGATCTGGGCCAGGGCTTGGCCCTCGACGGAGACGCGGCCACGCTTCACGCGCTGTATCACCAGGCGCATGGGGGCAGCCTCAGTTCACTTCTGCTCTCGGTGACCAGAGCCCTAGGACGCCAGTGCTTTCGAGACCAGGTTCAATATCTCTCCCGGCTCCGCGTGCCGCCCGGAATTCAGCTTGCTGAACAGCGGCTTGCCGTCCAGGCTGACCTCGAAGCGGCCGCCATCGCTGGGCACAATCCGGATGGAGGCGATGTCGGCCTCGTGGGCCCGAAGCAGTTCGGCCATCAGACCGATGGCGCGGTCGGCGTAGTGTCAGACGGCGCAGTATTCAACGACGATGTCGTGCATCGAGCCTCCCGCCCCGACCGCGGAGCCAGTATACATCGCCATTTTCAACTGCGCTCTGTTTTCAGGTGTGCTGGCGCCTCGCTTCGCCCTTCCCCTTCGGCTCCGCTCAGGGTCACGGCTCGCTCAGCGCGCGTCGGTCAGGTCCTCCTGCGCGGAGGAGACGCCGCTCGAAGCTGTGGAACAAGCGGGCCGCTGTCCCTTATCTATACCCCCAACGCCACGGCCTGTGGGATAATACGCGCAGAGGTGAGCCATGCGTCGAATGATGTCCTTTCTGACAGGCGTGATCTTCGGCGCGGTCGTCGGCGCTGTGACCGCCCTGCTGCTGGCCCCGGCCTCGGGCGAGGAACTGCGCAGCCAGGCGCGGGAACGAATCGACGATCTGACCGATGAAGTGCGCGAGGCCTACAGCGCCCGCGTCTCGCAGCTCGAGGCTGAGCTCGAGAAGCTGCGCTCCCGGGCCAAGGCCTAGCTCGGCTCCACCCACAACGTCTGCTCTCGGCTGGTCTCCCCTGATCTCCGGGGGAGGGATGGCTATTGAGAAAGCGGGGCTCTCGAGGAGCCCCGCTTTTCGATTCCCGGGAACCGATGCGCCGTCAGCGCGTCAAGCCGAAGTAGTACTCGGCCGGCTGCCAGGTGTGACGCGTGGTGCCGATGACAACCAGCACGACTTCGTCCACCTCACCCCCGATGCTGATGTCCATCCGCCCGATCTGATCCGCGCCGAGCTCCATCGGTCGCACGCGAGTTTCATCTCCGTACTCGACCACGAGCACGCGATACGACTGCGGCAGGCGATTGTAGAGGCGGATGAAGCCCTCACCCTCCCAGCCCCCGTCGCTGTTCTCGAAATCCTCCTCGTAGCCGATGGCCTCCAGGCGGATGTCGTCCAGCAGCAGCCCCTCGCCGTTCACCGCGGCGTCCGTCACGTATTCGAAACGAAGAAGGACTTCCTCGCCGGCGAAGTCCGATAGATCGACCGACTCCTCGATCCACTGCGACGGGGCTTCTCCGCCGCTGAACCCGTTGTAACCCCACCCGTAGGAGTTCCCCGTTGGGTCCTCGCCCGTGCCCGAGGGCGTGGTCAGGATCGTCCAGGTTTCGCCTCCGTCGGTCGAGGCCTCCAGATACAGGTAGTCGTAGTCCTCCTCGATGTCGTACCACAGCCAGTAATCGAGGGAGATCGGCCCCTCGACGTCCGTCAGGTCGAACGATCGCGTGAGCAGCATGTTCGACTCGTCGCCCTTGTTCGACCAAAAGGCATAGTCACCCGAATGGGCTTCGGCCGGCAGGACCGGCACCAGGTTGGTGCCTTCGAAGGTCAGGGTGTAGTCGCCCGAGCAATCGAAGCGGATGTAATCCACGCCATATTGGGAGACCGACCGGGACCCGGTGCGGCCCGGGCACTCCGTGACCGTCTCGCTGATCGACGGCTCGGGCGCGGCGGTGTACGACTCGAACGAGTATCGGCCATCGCCAACCGAGGGATCCTGGAGCAGCATCGCCAGGGCCCAGTCGGCAAACACATCGTCGGCGGTGATGGGCTCATCGGTCAGCGGATCGAGACTGCCGAGCTCCAAGAGCGCCTGATCCATGGAGTCGAGGCCGTTGGCTTCGTGCGCAATCAAGGCCTTGGTGGCATCGGGACCGAACCGGTCCAGGAAGTATCCCAGAAGCAGGAAAGATTGGCCGTAGTGGGCTCCGGCCGTTCCCGGTTCGGAGGGCCAGAAGGTCAGAGTCTGATCGGGATCGGCGGCATACTCGTAGTCTGCGCCGCCGACGTCGTAGCCGTTGATGAAGGCCGCCACTTCGGAGAACCCTTCGTTCATCCAGGTCTCTTCGTTGCGGTCCCGATACCAGTGAATCATATGTTGGAATTCGTGGGCCAGCACGCCGGAGGTGAAGCTGCTGGCGAGGCCGACGTTCTCCGCCATCAGGTAGAACATCTCGTGGCCGTTGGAGAACTCGTGGGCCAGCGGCGAGTATTCATCGTTGGAGGAGTAGTAGCCGGCGATGGAGTAACCCAGTCCGTTGGCGTAGAGAATGTACAGATGCGGGTCGCCGTCGACGCCCGGCGACCATTCACTGCCGAAGAACTCGCGATTGGTGGGATAGGTTTCCTGCTCGAATTCGTCCACCAGGGCTTCCAGTTCCCCCTGGTCGTACTCAACCCCATCCTCGATCCAGAAGTACACGTGGTCCGTGGCATACGCCAACCGCGCCTGCAATTGGAAGTTCTCGTCGGTATCGACGTCGGTCGCCCAGAAGGTCTGCCGCGTGCCCAGCGGGATGGGATCGGCATCCTCGGCCAAGACGCGCGGGATGTCCTTGACGCCTTGAAGGCGCTCGGTCAGGGACACCGGATCGGCGATGGGCACGACTTCCTCCGACAGGGCCTCGAGCATGGCTCGGGCCTGTGGAGGCACCGGGGTCACTTGCCGCGGCACCTGCGTCTCGCCGGGCTCGAGGGTTTCGAAGGAAGGAGTCGGCGGACCGTCGCCGGTGCTGACAGACCGGCTGACGATCCAGTAGCTGACGCCTCCCACGGCCAGCGCCAGGCACAGGCAACAAACCAGGGCCACCAGCAGTCCGCCGCCGATCCACAAGACTGTGTTGTCGCGAGACGACGCCATCAAGAAACCTCCTGCACGAAGGGCCGCATGATCCCGCGGCCTTCTTTGGAATATGCGAGAAATTTCGTGGGATTATAGCCGGGAACGGCGCGCGGGCGCGGTGGAATCGCCTGGGCGAGACCCTGGAAGTTGAAGGGTGAACCGACTGCCAGCCCCCGGGGGACTCTCGGCCGTCAGTCTTCCGCCATGCGCCTGGACAATCTCGCGCGAGATAGCCAATCCCAGCCCGACGCCGCGGCCGGCGCCGCCGGGGCGGGCCCGGTCCACCTGATAGAAGC
>DASSGB010000283.1:0-15339 GCA_035693825.1 Anaerolineales bacterium | reverse complement strand
GGATTCCTCACCGCCTCGCACTTTCATGTCAACTTCAGTCGGATCGGATTGAACAACGTCTGGGACGGGCTTGGATACGTGGTCGCCCTGGGTGCGTTCAGCCACGGCTGGAGGACCGGCCGCCGTGCCTCCTTCATCCTGGGCGGCCTCGCGCTCGGTTTGTCGCAGTACTTTTACGCCAGCAGCCGGATGCTTATCTTCCTCGTCCTCGGTTGGTTGGTGATCGCCGGTCTCCTTGATTTCCAGCGCCTCAAGGCTAGGCTGCCCGATCTCGTGATCGCCTCCGCGGCGGCCGTCGTGCCTCTCATTCCGCTAATCGCTTTCTATGTTCGCTATCCCAACGAGTTCATGGCGCCTCTCGCGCGATTCTCCATCTTGGGAGAGCGGATGAGAGACGCCATCATGCTTTCGGGAGAAGCGCCTATTACCATCGCTCTCCGCCAGTTGGGTCTTGGCCTGAAAGCGTTCACCGTTGAGCCACTCCACGGCTGGTACCGACCTGAGACGCCGATCCTGCGCGCCATTCCGGCTGGGCTGTTGCTCCTGGGGATTGTCTTGATGCTCCTTCGCCTGCGCGACGAAAGAACCTGGCTGGTGATCACCTGGATCCTGGCGTTCGGCGTTGTGGGGGCGATGAGTGAAAGCACGCCTGCATCCCAGAGATACGTGTCCGTGGCCCCGGCGCTATCCCTTGGGCTAGCCTACGGCGTGGAGGAAATCGCCCGCCTCTTCCGGCAGGCCTGGCCGCGCGTGGCCAACGCGATCACCGTGGCCTCCGTGATCCTGGTGGCCGTCGTGGCAGCGGATGAGCTGCGCTTCTATTTCGTCGAATACACACCCAAGAGCCAGTTTGGGGGCGACAACGGAATGATCGCTCAAAGGCTCGCCAACCGCGTTCGCGGCTTGCCGCCCACAACCCAAGTCGGATTCTTCGGGTCGCCCCGCATGGGTTACCAATCCATTCCGAGTCTGCGCTACCTGGCTCCGCAGGTTCGGGGCGTGGACATGAACGCTCCCTGGGGGTCTCCTGAAAATCCCGCTCTTGACGGTGAGCCCCTGCTCTTTGTATTCCTGCCGGAACGAGAGACCGATCTCAGGACTGCGTTGGCAGATCTCCCGGGAGGGAGACTGACCGAGGAAGCGTCGCCTCGCGGAGGTATCCTCTTCTGGGTGTACGAGGGTCCCTGACCCTGCCGAGCCGAGGCATGGCAAGCCGGCTCTGCGAGATCCGTGTGGGCACCCGATTCGTCTTGCCGCTTAGGATGCCGATTCTGTGAAGACCGTCCACTTCCACCGGCACGGCGGTGCTGAGGTTCTCGAGTATCACGAACTTCCGGATCCCGAGCCGGGCCCGGGCGATATTCGCGTCCGATTGGAGGCTTCCGCTCTGAACCGGGCCGACCTGTGGGTGCGCGAGGGCTGGCCGGGCTTGACGTTGGAGATGCCTCACATCCCCGGGGCCGACGGCGCGGGGGTGATCGACGCTATCGGCGCCGAGGTCACCGAATTCGCCGTGGGCGATCGCGTGGTCATCAACCCCAGCCTTTCCTGCGGCCGGTGTCCGGCGTGTGTCGCCGGCAAGGACAACATGTGCCGCGACTGGCACCTGTTGGGTGAGACGGTGCGCGGCACGTATGCGGAGGCGGTGGTCGTGCCAGCGCGGCATGCGTTGCGGCTGCCCGACGGATTCGACTCTCACGCCGCGGCAGCCGCGGCCCTGGTCTTCCTCACCGCCTGGCATTCGCTCATCACGCGCGGTGCCCTGCAGGTGGGTGAGACGGTCCTGATCGTCGGCGCCTCGGGAGGAGTGAACACCGCCAGCCTGCAGGTCGCCAAGCTTGCCGGCGCCCGCGTGCTTGTGGTCGGCTCCAACGGCGACAAGCTCGCTCGAGCTGCGGCGCTGGGGGCCGATCTCCTCATCGACCGGAGCCTCGAGGACAATTGGTCGAAGGCCGTCTATGAGAAGACCAACCGTCAGGGCGTGGACGTCGTCGTGGACAATGTCGTGGCCGGGAGCCTGCCTCACAGCCTGCGTGCCGCCCGAAAGGGGGGACGGATTCTGACGGTGGGCAACACGGCCGGGCCGAAAGTCGAAATCGACAATCGCTACGTCTTCGGCAAACACCTCAGCCTCATCGGATCGACCATGGGGACGCGCTCGGATTTCGCCAGGGTGATGGCCCTCGTGTTCGATGGACGGCTGAAACCGCTCGTCGACCGGACGTTCCCGCTGCAGGAAGCGGCTCAGGCTCAGGAGACCCTCGCCCGAGGCGATGTCTTCGGCAAGATCACACTGGCGGTAGCGTGACATCCGAAGGCGGAGGCGAATCCAGCCGGACACCTGCGGAACGACCGGCCTCCGTAACTTGCCTCGGCTGCGGGGGGTTAATCCTCGCGGCCGTCTTCCTGGTCCGCCTGGCGCTCAGCCTGAGCCTGCCGGCTCTGCCCCTGACGATCCCCCCGGCTTACCTGACGATCACGGGCGCGGTTTGGGGCGGCCTCGGTCTCCTGGTGGGGACGGGCCTGCTCCTCGGCCGCCGCTGGGCATACCGCGGAGTGCCGCTGTTGGCGGCGGCCTTGGGGGCGTGGTACTGGGCCGACCGTCTGCTGCTCGTGCAGACCGATTACGCTGCCCGCAGCTGGCCGGCCGCGGCCCTGGCCAGCGTTCTGCTGCTGGCGGTGGTGGTCTTCCTATGGACTCATCCAAGTGCGCGACGGTATTTCAGGAGACCGATCGATGACGAATCTTCGCCGACTGCATGAAATGCGCGAGCTGGCCCACACCGGCGGCTCCAGCGAGCGAGCCGACGCCCAACACGCGCGTGGTCGGTTGACGGCGCGCGAACGCCTCGAGCTTCTGCTCGACAAGGACTCCTTCCACGAGCTCGACATGTTCGTCACCCACCGCACCTCGGACTTCGGGCTCGACCAAAAGAAGACCCTCAGCGACAGCGTGGTCACGGGATGGGGAACCATCGACGGCCGCCTGGTCTACGTCTTTTCGCAGGACTTCACCGTCTTCGGCGGGAGCCTGGGCGAAGTGCACGCCGAAAAGATCTGCAAGATCCTGGACATGGCCGTTCGCAACGGCGCACCCGTCATCGGCCTCAACGACTCAGGCGGCGCCCGCATCCAGGAAGGCGTGGTCTCGCTGGGCGGCTACGCCGACATCTTCTTGCGCAACACCCTCGCCTCGGGAGTCATCCCGCAGATCAGCGCCATCATGGGCCCATGCGCCGGAGGCGCGGTCTATTCTCCGGCGCTCACCGATTTCATCTTCATGGTGCGCAAGTCGTCCTACATGTTCGTCACCGGCCCGGATGTGGTGCGCTCGGTGACGCACGAGGAGGTCAGCTTCGAGGAGCTTGGCGGCGCGGACGCGCACGCCTCGACCTCGGGCGTGTGCCATCTCGTCGCTGAAAGCGAAGCCGACTGCCTGTACCTGATTCGCGTGATGATGTCCTACCTGCCGCAGAACAACATGGAGGATCCCCCCTACGTTCCCACCACCGACGACCGCCTGCGGACGGAGGAAGGCCTCGACTCGATCATCCCCGAGGACCCGAGCAAGCCGTATGAAATGCGCGACGTCATCCGCCTGGTGGTGGACAACGGGACTTTTTTTGAAATCCACGAGCATTTCGCGCCGAACATCGTGGTCGGTTTTGCCCGGCTGGGCGGGCATTCGATCGGAATCGTCGCCAACCAGCCGGCGGTGCTGGCCGGCGTCCTGGACATCAATGCCTCCGACAAGGCCGGACGGTTCGTGCGCTTTTGCGACTCGTTCAACATCCCCCTGTTGACCTTCGTCGATGTCCCGGGATTCCTGCCCGGGACCGCCCAGGAGCACGGCGGCATCATCCGCCACGGCGCCAAGCTCCTTTACGCCTATTGTGAGGCCACGGTCCCTAAGCTGACCGTCGTCACCCGCAAGGCCTACGGCGGGGCCTACGACGTGATGTCCTCCAAACACATCCGCGGCGACCTCAACCTGGCATGGCCGACGGCCGAATTGGCGGTCATGGGCCCGGAAGGCGCCGTCAGCATCATCTTCCGCAAGGAACTGGCCGAAGCCGAGGATCCCGAGAAGCGGAAGGCGGAGCTGGTGGCGGAGTACCGCGAGAAGTTCGCCCACCCGTACATCGCCGCCGAGCGCGGCTATATCGACGACGTCATCGAGCCGCGCTTCACCCGGCCGCGGTTGATCAACGCCCTGGAGATGCTCAGCAACAAGCGCGACGCCAACCCGGCGAAGAAGCATGGGAACATTCCACTGTAGGGCAAGGCCAAACCAGGTTTGGCCAGAGGATTCCCCGTGATGGCCCCATCCAAGGCCAAACCTGGTTTGGGATTCGGCTGATGGCCGATGGCCTTGCGCCCGGGTAGAATCACCCTCCAGGAGGCGCATGTTCCAGAAGATCCTGATCGCCAACCGCGGGGAGATCGCCGTCCGCATCATCCGGGCGTGCCGCGAGCTTGGGGTCAGCACGGTGGCGGTGTATTCGGAGGCCGACCGCGCCGCACTGCACGTGCGGCTGGCGGACGAGGCCTACGCCATCGGCGCCTCACCGGCGCGCGAGTCCTACTTGCGCGCGGACCGCATCATCGACGTCGCCCGCAGGAGCGGCGCCGGGGCCATTCATCCCGGCTACGGGTTCCTGGCGGAGCGAGACGACTTCGCCCGTGCGGTCGAGGAGGCCGGCCTGGTGTTCATCGGGCCCAGGCCGAGCGCCATCGCCGCCATGGGCGACAAGGCCGTGGCCCGCGCCACGGCGGCCGCGGCCGGCGTGCCGGTGGTGCCCGGCACCGAGGGCGAGGGCAATCTGAGCGATGAGGAGATCATCCGCATCGCGCCTCAGATCGGCTTCCCTCTGCTGATCAAGGCCACCGCCGGGGGCGGCGGCAAGGGCATGCGCGAGGTCAATTCGGGCGAGGAGCTGCGCGGCCTGCTGGCGGCCGCACGCCGCGAGGCCGAAGCCGCCTTCGGCGACGGCAACGTGTACCTCGAGAAGCTGATCCTCGGCGCCCGGCACATCGAGTTCCAGATCCTGGCCGACGCGCAGGGCAACGTCATCCACCTCGGGGAGCGCGAGTGCTCCCTCCAGCGCCGCCACCAGAAACTCCTCGAGGAATCGCCTTCCTCCTTCATGGACGATGAGCTTCGGGAGAAGATGGGCGCCCTGGCCTGCGCCGCCGCCCGCGCCGTGGATTACCTCAACGCCGGCACGATCGAATTCCTGGTGGACAAGGACCGCAACTTCTTCTTCCTGGAAATGAACACCCGGCTCCAGGTGGAGCATCCCGTCACCGAGATGGTCACCGGGGTGGACATCGTCAAAGAGCAGATGCGAATCGCCCGCGGCCGAAAGCTGCGCTACACCCAGGACGACATTCGGCTGAACGGCTGGGCGATCGAGTGCCGCATCAACGCGGAGGATCCCTACAACAACTTCCTTCCTTCCACCGGCCGCCTGGAGCAGATCACCCAGCCCACGGGCCCAGGCGTGCGGGTCGACACCGGCGTCTACCCCGGGTTCGAGATCTCGCCTTACTACGATTCGCTGATCTCCAAGCTCCTGTGCTGGGGCGAGACGCGCGGCGAAGCCATCCTGCGCATGCGCCGCGCCCTCGAGGAGTATCGGATTCTGGGCGTGCGCACCAACATTCCCTTTCATCAGAGCATCATGGACTCGCATCGTTTCATGGGCGGGCAGATCGACACCCGCTTCGTCGAGGAGCGCTTCTCGATGGATGAGCCCACCGAGAACCGGGACCAGCTCGAGCCGATCGCCGCCATCCTGGCGACGCTTGTCGCCCATCGCGAAAGCCAGCAGGCTTCCCAGATCGTCCGCCGCGGGGCGCGCGACACCAGCAACTGGAAATGGGTCGGCCGCTGGGAACGGATGCATCGATAGTGCCCAGTGGTCGGTGGTCAGTGGTCAGTAAGGACCCCGACCCCCGACTCCATCTGGCTGGCCACTGACCACTCACCACTGACCACTCATGAAATACCTGGCGACCATCGGCGATCACACCTTCGAAATCGAAGTCCGCTCGGACCGAGAGATCATCCTCGACGGGAAGCCGTACGCCGTCGACTTCCTGTCGCTCGCCGGCCAGCCGGTCTACTCCCTGATCCACGAGGCCCAGTCCTATGAGGCCTACGTCCATCTGACCGACGAAGGTCTACAGGTCCTGGTCCGTGGCCAGTCCTTCCAGGTCGACGTCGAAGACGAGCGGCAGCGGCGGCTGCGCCAGACGTCCGAGATCCAGGTCGCCACCAAGGGCGAACTCCACCTCAAAGCTCCGATGCCCGGTCTGATCGTGGCGGTGCCGGTGAGCGAAGGGCAGGCCATCACCAAGGGCACCAACATCGTCATCCTGGAATCGATGAAGATGCAGAACGAGTTGAAATCGACGCGGGACGGCGTGGTCCAGCGAGTGCGAGTTCGTCCCGGCGATCGCGTCGAGCAGAATCAGGTGCTGGTGACCTTGGCCTGACCATGGAGGCGCCCCACCGGGAGATCGAAGTCAAGTTCGTTTTGCCGCATCTCACGCACCTGCGCGAGCTCCTGCTGGCCCTCGGCGCCCACCAGCTTTCGCCGCGCGCCTTGGAAGTCAATCTCCGCTTCGACAACGCCTCGGGCGCCCTCTCCAAAGACGGGCTCGTGCTGCGCCTGCGGCGCGATCGCCGCACCTATTTCACCTACAAGGCCCCCGGCACCGTTCCCGAGGAACGCCTCGAGGTGGAGGTCGAGATCGACAGCGCCGATGACGGCCGCCGCTTCCTGGAGGCCCTGGGCTATCGCGTGGTGGCCGCGTACGAGAAGTACCGCGAGGTCTTTCGCCTGGGCGCGGAACTGGTCATGCTCGACGATCTTCCCTTTGGCCACTTTGTGGAAATCGAAGCCGATTCGCTGGAGCGACTTCAAGCCGCGGCCGAAGCCCTCGGCCTCGACTGGGACCGGCGGATCACCGCGAGCTACGTAGCACTGTTCGAAACCCTTCGCTCGCGAGCCGGCCTGGCCGCGCCGGCTGCGACGTTCGAACATTGGGGGGATCGACCGGTGCTCTCGCAGGGCGAAATCGAAGCTTCCGCCCGGCACCTTCAGACGCAACGGTCGGGGCCGTGAGCGAGCCGGACAGCAAGTCCCTGCGGGAATGGGAAGCGCGCGTCGTGCGGCCCTCCCTGGAGCGCGCCCCGGAACGCAAGCCGACCTTCGAGACGTCTTCGGGGATTCGCGTCGAGCGCGTATACCTGCCTTCCGCGGCCGATGAAGACTACCTGGAACGCTTGGGATTCCCAGGCGAATTCCCCTTCACGCGCGGTGTACAGCCCACCATGTACCGCGCCCGGCTGTGGACCATGCGCCAGTATGCCGGATTCGCATCGGCCGAGGAATCGAATCAGCGCTATCGCTATCTGCTCGCCCAGGGACAAACCGGATTGTCCGTGGCCTTCGACCTCCCCACCCAGATCGGCTACGACGCCGACGACCCTCGGGCCGAGGGGGAAGTCGGCCGTGTGGGCGTCTCCATCTCGTGCCTGGACGACATGGCGCAATTGTTCGAGGGCATTCCTCTCGATCAGGTTTCGACCAGCATGACCATCAACGCGCCGGCGGCCGTCCTGCTGGCGATGTACGTTGCCGTCGCAAAGCGCCAGGGCATCGACAGTTCACGGCTGCGGGGCACCGTCCAGAACGATATTCTCAAGGAGTATGTGGCGCGGGGCACGTACATCTTCCCTCCGGGGCCGGCCATGCGCCTGGTGACGGATGTATTCCGCTACTGCCACGACCATATTCCGCACTGGAACACGATTTCGGTGTCGGGCTATCACATTCGCGAGGCCGGCGCCACGGCGGTGCAGGAAGTGGCCTTCACCCTCGCCAACGCCGTTGCCTACCTGCGGGCGGCCGGCGACGCCGGCCTCGAGGTGGACGAGGTTGCCCCTCAGCTGGCTTTCTTCTTCAACGCGCACAATGATTTCCTCGAGGAAGTGGCCAAGTTTCGGGCGGCGCGGCGGTTATGGGCTCGTTTGATGCGGGATCAACTAGGGGCGCGGAACCCGGAATCGCTCCGGCTGCGGTTTCACACCCAGACCGCCGGCTCTACTCTCACGGCACAGCAGCCCGAGAACAACGCCGTGCGCGTCACCCTGCAAGCCCTGGCGGCCGTGCTGGGCGGCACTCAGTCGCTGCACACCAACAGCATGGACGAAGCCCTCGGCCTTCCGACGGAGGCCGCCGTTCGACTCGCGCTCCGCACCCAGCAGATCCTGGCCCATGAGACCGGCGTGTCGCACACCGTCGATCCGCTGGCCGGCGCGTATATGATCGAGCGCCTCACCGACACCATCGAGGCCCTCGCCCGAGAGTATATGGACAGGATCGAAGACATGGGCGGCGCCCTGGCGGCGATCGAGACGGGCTTCATGCAGGGCGAGATCCATGAGGCCGCCTATCAGGCCCAGCGGCGCATCGAGGCCGGCGAGGCCGTGGTCGTGGGAGTGAACGCTCACGCCTCCGCAACCCCGCTTCGGCTGGAGCGCCTTCGGGTGGATCCGGAGATCGAGAGACGGCAGCGAGCCCATCTGGCCGAGGTGCGCGCTCGCCGGGATGCCAACCGCGTCGAAGGGCAACTGGATCGTCTCTCAGCGGCCGCTGAAGGAAATGAGAACCTGTTGCCATTCATCACGGCCTGCGTCGAGTCCGATGTAACCCTGGGGGAGATCTGCGGTCGTTTGCGCCGGTTGTGGGGCGAGTACCGGCCGACGAGCGTGGTCTGACTTCGGAGAGCCGGCCTGAGGAGTCGTGCATGAGCAGCGTCAGACGCATCGACCACGTCGCAATGGTGGTGGAAGACATCGAAGCCGCGTTGGAATTCTGGCGCGACGGGCTCGGGCTGGAGGTGACGCACGTCGAAGACGTGCCCGACCAGGAGTCGGTGGTGGCGTTCCTGCCCATGGGCGACTCCGAGGTGGAGCTGGTCAAGCCGTCCACCGCCGACAGCGGCGTTGCGCGATTCCTGGCGCGCCGCGGGCCGGGCATCCATCACATCTGCTTCGAGGTGGATGATCTCGAGCTCTACCTGCGGCGCCTCAAGGATTCCGGCGTGCTGCTGATCAACTCCGAGCCGGTGGTCGGAACCGCGGGCAAACGCATCGCGTTCGTCCATCCCAAGAGCACCCACGGGGTGTTGGTCGAGCTCTACGAGCTCAGTCGCCAGGAGCCGGAGATCCGACTGGCCCGCGCCCGCACCCTCTCAGACCGCGTCATGGGCGAGGGCCAGGTCATGATTGCCGGCGTCCTGGCCTTCCTGCGGGCCCTGCGCGACGGCGATTCCCGCCACATGCCGAGCGCGGAGAGGACCACCAAAGCCACAACCATGTAGGCCTTCTGGCCCATAGCACTCAGGGGGACATCGACATGGCCGGAGGAGGCCGCCGTTCCATCCGTCTGGCAACCCATGACTACACCACCGGCGCGTATTTCGTGACGCTATCCGCGAGGGAAAGACGGTGCCTGTTTGGTGAGATCGCAGACGACGACATGCAGGTTTCGCCCCTGGGCGAAATCGCGGACGTCATGTGGAAGGCCATTCCCTCACATTTTCCGTGGGTTGACCTTGACGCGTTCGTCGTGATGCCAAACCACGTTCATGGAATCTCGATCCTGCATCAGAGGGACCGTAGGGCGTTCAATTGAACGCCCCTATACCTCCCCGATCGAAGGTGTCACCCAACCGGGGAAAGGGTCACACATCGTCGAGGGTCCCAACGTCCCCTCGAAGCGGCTCCCTTTCCGTTGTGATCCGCACCTACAAGGCTGCCGTCACAGCCGAGGCGAGACGGAGCGATCTCGCGGAGACCGTCTGGCAACGCGGCTTCTACGAACATGTCATACGCACAGAAAAGGATCTTCAGGAGATCCGTTCGTACATCCTCACCAATCCCCTCCGTTGGGCCCTCGACCAGGAGAATCCCTCCCGCCATCGCTAGGCGATAAGGCCCTCCCACTACTCCCCCACCCATTCCACGATCATCGCCTCGCCTTGCCCCACCCCGACGCACAGCGTCGCCAGGCCGTAGTACGGCCGCGGCGTGTTCGGGGCGCGACGACGCATCTCGTGCAGCAGCGTGCACACAATCCGCGCGCCGGAGCAACCCAGGGGATGCCCGAGGGCGATCGCCCCGCCGTTGACGTTCGTGATCTCATGCCGCATGCCGAGGTCCTTCATCACGGCCAGGGCCTGAACGGCAAAAGCCTCGTTGAGCTCGATGAGCCCGATCTGATCCATCTCCAGCCCGGCGCGCTCCAAAGCCTTGCGCGTGGCGGGGATGGGCCCGTAGCCCATCGTGCGCGGCGCCACACCGGCCGCGGCCGAGGCGACGACACGCGCCAGCGGCTTGAGGCCCAGAGCCCGCGCCCGTTCTGCCGAAGTCATGAGCACCGCCGCGGCGCCGTCATTGATCCCCGAGGCATTCCCGGCGGTCACCGTGCCGTCCTGCCGAAAGGCGGGACGGAGACGCGCCAGGGATTCGAGGCTGGTGTCCTTTCGGGGCCTCTCATCCCGGTCCACGATCACCGGGTCGCCCTTTCGTTGGGGAACCGACACGGGCACGATCTCCTCGGCGAACCTGCCCGACTCGATGGCGGCGATCGCCCGCTGATGACTTGCGAGGGCGAAGGCATCCTGCTCCTCGCGGGTGATCGCCGGTTTCTCTTCACGAATGTTCTCAGCGGTTTCGCCCATGCTGTCGGTGCCAAAGGCCTTTTCCATCTTGGGGTTGACGTATCGCCAGCCCAAAGTAGTGTCGAACAACGTGACATTTCCCCAGGGGAAAGCCGCCTCGCTCTTGGGCAGCGACCAGGGGGCGCGGGTCATGGACTCCACGCCGCCGGCGATATAGACGTCGCCGTCACCGGCCTTGATGGCCCGGGCGGCGGCGTTGATGGCCGCCAGGCTCGAAGCGCACAATCGATTGAAGGTCACCGCCGCCACGGATGTCGGCAGGCCCGCCAGCAGGGCCGCCATGCGGGCGACGTTGCGGTTGTCTTCGCCGGCCTGGTTGGCGCAGCCGAAGTAGACTTCCTCCACCAGGGCGGCGTCGATGCCGGAGCGGCGGACGACCTCCTGGATGACCAGCGCCGCCATGTCATCGGGGCGCACATCCTTCAGCGAGCCCCCGTGAGCGCCGATCGGTGTTCGCACGGCCTGTACGATGACGGCTTCGTTCACGATCTAACCCTCCAGTGTGCCCCTCACGCGTTCGCGGGCTCGGAGATTCTACTCCGGCGCTTTCTATCTATTCGCCCTATGGGCTGGCGCCTCGCTTCGGCTGTCGGCCTGACGACCTCCAGCCTCGCTCAGCGCACACAACTTGCTCCTGGCTTCGCGCAAGATCTCGAGTTTGATCCGTCGGCGGTACCGTCCGATGGACGGGCCCCCAACCCCGAAAGACGGACGAACGACAGAGCGCGGAGCGAGCGCCGACCTTGGGGAGGCGCGAAGCGAGGCGCCAGCGATAAAGGTAGAGAGACTTATCGGTCCCGCATGCTATAATGCCGCGCACTCCCCTGGAAAACGAGACGACATGTTTGACGCCGAGAAGCTGGAAGCCCTGCGACGAGCCTACGAACGCTGGGAAGAAACCACCCTGCACCAGGCCTCCGTCCGGCTTCCGGAGCAGCGGACCGTCTTCCGCACGACCTCGTCCGAGCCCGTGGAACGCCTCTACACGCCGCTGGACATCGCCGACCTGGACTACGAGCGCGATCTGGGTCTGCCCGGCGAGTATCCCTACACCCGCGGCATCCATCCCACCCTGTACCGCAGCAAGGGCTGGACCATGCGCATGTTCGCGGGTTTCGGCACTGCGGAAGAGACGAACGCCCGCTTTCGCTACCTTCTCGACCAAGGTCAGACGGGGCTCTCGGTCGCTTTCGATCTGCCCACGCTAATGGGCTACGACACCGATGCCCCGGAAGCCCTGGGCGAATTCGGCAAGTGCGGCGTGGCGGTCTCGTCGCTCCAGGACATGGAGATTCTTCTGCGCGACATTCCGCTCGATCGCGTTTCCACGAGCATGACCATCAACTCGCCGGCAGCCGTGATCTGGGCCATGTACATCGCCGCCGCCGAAAAGCAGGGTGTCCGTCCCGACCAGCTTCGCGGAACCACGCAGAACGACATCTTGAAGGAGTACATCGCCCAGAAGGAGTTCATCTTTCCGCCCGAGCCCTCGATGCGGCTTGTGGTCGACACGATGGAGCACGGCAGCCGGGCGGTGCCTCAGTGGAACACGATTTCCATCTCGGGCTATCACATCCGCGAGGCCGGCTCGACGGCCGCCCAGGAACTCGCCTTCACCCTGCTCGACGGCATGGAATACGTCCGGTGGGCGCTTGCGCGCGGCCTGGACGTCGACGACTTCGCCCCGCGCCTGTCGTACTTCTTCAATGCCCACAATGATTTCTTCGAGGAGATCGCCAAGTACCGCGCCGCCCGACGGATATGGGCCCGGGAGATGCGCGAAACCTTCGGCGCCCGCGACTCGCGTTCATGGCTGATGCGGTTCCACACGCAGACCGCCGGCGTGAGCCTGACGGCTCAACAGCCGGAGAACAATATCGTCCGGGTGACGGTGCAGGCGCTGGCGGCCGTGCTGGGCGGCACCCAGTCCCTGCACACCAACTCCATGGATGAGGCGCTGGCCCTCCCCTCCGAACACGCCGTCACCATTGCCCTGCGCACGCAGCAGATCCTGGCGGAGGAGTCGGGCGTGGCCAGCACCGTCGACCCGCTGGGGGGTTCGTTCTTCATCGAGGCGGCCACCAACGCCATGGAAGCCCGCGCCCGCGACTACTTCCGGCGGGTGGAGGAGATGGGTGGCGTGCTGCCCGCCATCCGGGCTGGTTTCTTCCAGAGGGAAATCGCCGACGCCGCCTACCGCTACCAGCGCGAGATCGACCAGGGCGAGCGCTTCATCGTCGGCGTCAACGCCTTCGACGACCGGAAGCCGTTCTCCATCCCGATCCTGCAGATGGACCCCGCCGGGTTGGAGCGGCAGGTAAACCGTTTGCGCCAACTGCGCCACTCACGTGACCCGGGGCCGGCGGGGCAGGCGCTCGACCGACTGCGGCTGGCGTGCGAAGGCACCGAGAACACGATGCCCTACATCCTCGATGCTGTGCGCGCCTACGCCACGCTGGGCGAAATCGTAGACGTCATGCGACAGGTCTTCGGGACGTACCAGGAACCCACCTGGGTCTAGCCCCTGCAACCGACCTGCTCGATCCAGCCCGAGCAAAAGACTCAGAGGGCCAATAGTTGGCTGAGCGACGGGCGCGGCTCGCGGCGCGCCTGCACGCGAGTCAGGTCGCGCCCAAAGTAGTACAGCGCATCCTCCAGCAGCTGGTGGGTGTGAAGCAGGAAGCTTTCCCTGACGACGGGATGTAGATCTCCGAGGAAATCACGCAGGTCCTCCTCCAGGGAACCGACCGGATGCTGCATGCATCGCTCCAGCCAGCGAACGGTGTTCTCCCGGTAGGGCTCATCCAGACCTTCGATAGCCTGAGTTAGGAGTTGAGCAGCCTGCGTATACGAAGCCATGATCCGCTCCCGGAGGAATTCCCTTCGCAGCATGATGCAAGGATTGGACCAAAGAAGTCATCAGCCATCAGCCATCAGCTGTCAGGAATAAGCCATTTAGAGACTAGTGACTAGTGATTTGTGATTTGTGATGTGATTTGTGATCCGAACCGGCAGCCGGGTAGCTGGCGGCTGGTAGCTGGAAACTGGTGGCTGGAAGCTGGTGGCTGTCCGCTATTCCTGCTACGATGGCGGCATGCACGAGGAATGGCCGGCCTATGTCGGGCTCCACGCCAGCGGCGAGTTGGCCGATCGGGCGGCGCGGGCGCGGGACTACTTGGCGTGCTGCGTCCTGTGTGGACGGCGCTGCCGGGTGGACCGAAATGTCCGGCCGGGAGTCTGCCGGCTCGGGGTACGCGCCCGCGTCGCCTCCTGGGGACCTCATCACGGCGAAGAAGATCCGCTCCGGGGTTGGCGCGGGTCGGGGACGATCTTCTTCGGTTCGTGCAACCTGCGCTGCCTGTACTGCCAGAATTACTCCATCAGTCAGGCCCTCGCCGGACCCGAGGTCGATGCCCCCTCCCTGGCGGCAATCATGCTCGATCTGCAGCACGCCGGGTGTCACAACATCAATCTTGTGTCGCCCTCCCACGTCGTGGCCCCCATCCTGGAAGCTCTTGTGCTGGCCTGCGAAGCCGGCCTCCGTTTGCCCCTCGTCTACAACACCGGCGGCTACGACTCTCAGGAAGCCCTGAACCTGCTCGACGGCGTCGTCGACATCTACATGCCCGACATGAAGTACGCCTCGACGTCGCGTGCCCGGCGCTTGTCGCGCGTCCTCGACTATCCGACGGTCAATCGAGCGGCGGTGAGGGAGATGGTTCGGCAGGTGGGAGATCTGGTTCTCGACGAGGACGGTCTGGCGGTGCGTGGGCTGCTGGTCCGCCATCTGGTGCTCCCCGGAGGGCTGGGAGGCACCGCGGCCATCGTAGATTTCCTGGCCAAGCAGGTCTCGCCCAACACGTACCTCAACCTGATGGACCAGTATCGGCCGGCGTTCCTGGCGCGAGAGCATCCGCCTCTCGACCGCAGGATCACCTCCGAAGAGTTCGCCCTGGCCTTGAGCGCAGCCCGAAAAGCCGGGCTCACCCGCCTGGACGGAACCATCGAGCCCTGCGCCGTCGGCCCCACGACCTGACGCCCCCCAGCCCAAACCTCAACTGTCGCTTGTCCTTCGCGAAGAACACGATCACGGGCGAGCAGGGCAAGGGGAATTTCGATCCGGACCGACGGGGAGCCTCAACATCAGGTAGAGGGACTGGCGAATCACGACAGAGGCGACGGGTCAAGGGCCCGCCGCCTCTTCAATCCTTTTGTTCCTGAGACCCGTCGCGGGCGCGTCCCGACGCCCCAGCGCGACTCTTGCCCTCGGCAGCTCACTCAATAGTGAATGTCAGGTTCCTGACCAGGACGCCGTCAGCCTGTACCCGCACGACGTAGTTGCCGGGCTCGAAGGCGCCGATGGGGAAGTGCCCTTCACCAGGCGGCAGGCTGGCCTCCTGTTCGAAGACGATCTGGCCGCCCCCCGCCCGCTGCTGAACGCAGGCCCGGACGGTCACATCGCCAAGAACCGAGGCGCGGATGATCAGGGGTGTGTTTTCGCTGAAGGTGGCTTCGCTCTCATCCGTCGGTGGCCCGGCCGTCAACGTTACCTCGTCCAGCAGCTGCATGGATTCGAATTGC
>DASSGB010000282.1:0-6315 GCA_035693825.1 Anaerolineales bacterium | reverse complement strand
GGGTATCCCCTATTCCTGGCTGCTCTGGCGCGGATATCTTGATCGGAGGTTGATCGTCGGCCTTATATGGGTGTGGCACCTTGTTCCTGTCGGCGCCGTCATGCTCGGGTGGTTCCCAATCTACAATGGCTTTCGTCATGTGCTGTTTGCCCTCCCGCCGCTGTTTCTGGTGGCGGGGTTTGGGGCCTGGAAGCTGATTGGCTTGTTCCGTGCACCGATCTTCCGAGCCGGACTGGCCGTGGCATGCCTGCTACCAGGGATCTTGGGGATCATCAGGCTCCACCCGTACGAGTACGTGTATTTCAACGAGTTGGTGGGAGGCACACATGGGGCGGAGGGCAGGTTTGACCTGGACTACTGGTGCACTTCCTTTCGTGAAGCGGTGTCAGTCCTGAACGGAGTGGCCAACGCGGGAGACGTGGTCGCCCTGGTGCCCACATTCACGACCGCGACTGGCTTTCTCCGTGAAGATCTCCTCCCTATACCCGACCAGGCCCGAGTGCCAGAACCGGACTTTGCATTGACCTGCAGGAGGTGGGCCGCGGAGCCTACGGTGTACCTTGACATGGAGACAATCTACGAGGTAAAGGCGGACGGAGCATTGCTGGCGGTACTCAGGAGGCATGGGGGAGAGGAGTAGGTGAACTGCGCGAGCCATAGGTTACTCCGCTCGTTCTCATCAATTCACCCTGACGCTCAACGCAATACTGCGCCGAGACGATTGATGCGTTGGCGACCCACGGCGAGGTTCGCTTTGAAGACCCTTTGTTTCCCTTGTCTACCCATCCTCGCCAGCCTGGCCTGCAACGCGCTGACCGGCAGAGTGGACACCATTCCGTCCACGGCCACGCTGCCTCCGCCCCCGACGACCCCGGCGCCGGCCACACCCGAACCTCCGGCGTACATCCCGCCGGCATGCGAAACCACGCCGCTGGCGACCGTCCCGCCGGCCACCACCGTCGCCGAGCCGACTCCCAGCCTGGACCTCAATCCGGAGATCGACACCGAGACTCAGCTGCGGGTCTTCGACGATCATGTGGCGACGATCAACGAGGTCTACCTGTATCCTGATTTCAACGGAGTGGATTGGACGGGCATCGTGGCCTCCTACCGCAGCCGGGTCGAGGCGGGACTGGACACCGAATCCTTTTACGCCGAGATGGGCGATCTGGTGGCCCAGCTCGGAGACGAGCATTCTTCTTTCGAATCGCCGGTGCAGGTCGCTCAGGCGGAGGCCGAACTCGCCGGCCAGAACGACTACGTCGGGATCGGCACGCTGGTGCAGCCCTATCCGGAACGAGGCGTGCTAACCATCCTGGTGGTCTTCCCCGAATCGGCCGCCTTCTATGCCGGGCTGCGGTCACACGACAACGTGCTGGAGGTCGACGGGCAGCCCATCATCCAGGACGGCCTGGCCTACCCACACTGGACGCGCGGGCCCGAGTGCAGCGCCGTCGTCCTGACCGTCCAGTCCCCGGGCGAAGCTCCGAGGCGTGTCACCCTTGTCCGTTTCCGCGTGTCCGGCTCTCTGCCGATCGACGCTCGCCTCGTCCCCACCACCGATGGATCAAGGGTCGGCTACATCTTCCTTCCCACGTTCTTCGATGAGACCGTCACCGATCAGGTCCGACAGGCTCTGGAGGCGTTCGGTCCTCTGGATGGGCTGATCCTCGACAACCGCATGAACTCGGGCGGATCCAGCTCGGTGGTCGAGCCGCTGCTCGGATTCTTCACCTCGGGGCTGCTGGGTCATTTCGTCAGCCGGACCGAAGAGCGCCCGCTGGAGGTGGAGGGCGAGTCGATCCACAACTCTCAAGACGTTCCGCTGGTCGTCTTGATCGGGGAAGACACCATCAGCTTCGGCGAGATCTTCTCCGGCGCGCTTATGGACATCGGCCGGGCTCAGCTCGTCGGCGAGCCAACCCTGGGCAACGTCGAGACCCTCCACGGTTACACCGCCGAGGACGGGTCGCGCATCTGGATCGCCGAGGAACGATTCGTTCCCGTCAACTCCCAGGCCGATTGGGAGAAGGAGGGCATCGTTCCCGTCGTCGAAGCCGGCGCGGATTGGGAAACGTTTACCTTCGAGACCGACCCCGGCCTCGCCGCCGCGCTGGAGCTTCTGGGGCACGAGTAGCCGCGCTCCCAAACCGTGGCGCTGCAACGGTACGCGTAGGGGCGAGGCATGCCGTCTCCCACCCCCCTCGCCCGTGACCCTCTTTGCGGAGTCTGGACCCAGAGGAGCCCGCCCTCACCCCAGCCCTCTCCCTTCGGGAGAGGGAGACGGCCCGGCCCCCTCCCGGAGGGAGGGTGAGGGCGAGTCCTCGCATACTCGCGACGCTGGATCGCTGATCGTCCTGATCTACTGCGTGAGCAGCTCCGACTCGCGCAGCCGAGTCGGCGCCAGGCGGGCCACGCCCATCAACACGATCAGCGCCATCAGCGAGGGCGCCATGGATCCGGTGTTGGGTACCTTGAGGCTGTCCATGGCGAAGATGAAGACGATCCCCGACACCTGCCCCATGAGCAGCAACAGTCCGTTGGACGTTCCCTCGGGTGTGGGGCGGGCGATCCTCCGAGGGCGATGCTTTCTTAGATGGAGGAACGAGCGCAGGGAATCGTGCGTCCGAACGCATCGTCACGCCTGGAAGCGTTGTGAAGGCTGACGTCCGACGGTGTCGGGCTGTGGTATCATCCAGATGCAGCATCTCGACCCCGGCGAGTAGCAGCGGCCGGGGTCGTCCGTTGTGAATTCCACCAGCCCTTTCCCTCGGGGAGAGGGTCGGGTGAGGGAAGCTGCCTGGGCACACGGCCCGGGCCGCCGGAAGCTGACATGTTGACGGAACGCAAAGAACTGCGCAACATCGCCATCATCGCTCACGTCGATCACGGAAAGACGACCCTGGTCGACGGCATGCTCCGCCAGGCGCGGGTCTTCCGCGAGAACCAGCAAGTGGCCGAGCGGGTGATGGATTCGAACGAACTCGAGCGCGAACGCGGCATCACCATCCTGGCCAAAAACACCGCCATCACGATCTTCGATCCCCAGACCGGCGCCCCGGTCAAGATCAACATCGTCGACACGCCGGGCCATGCCGACTTCGGGGGCGAAGTCGAGCGCGTCCTGAACATGGTCGATGGCGTCCTGCTTTTGGTGGACGCGGCCGAAGGCCCGATGCCCCAGACGCGCTTCGTCCTTAAGAAGGCTCTCGAGCTGAACCATCGGGCGGTGGTGGTGATCAACAAAGTCGATCGCAGGGGCGCCGATCCGGTCTGGGCCCTCAATCAGACCTTCGACCTGTTCATTCAACTCGGCGCCACCGACGAACAAGCCGATTTCCCGGTGGTGTACGCCAACGCCGTCACCGGCCAGGCCAGCCTCACGCCGGACCTGGGAGCGAACCTCCAGCCCCTCTTCGAGACCATCCTGCGTCACATTCCGGCGCCAAGAGTGGATGTCGATGCGCCGCTGCAGCTCCTGGTGACCACGTTGGGCTATGACGACTACCGCGGCGCCACGGCCTCCGGGCGCATCAGCGCCGGGCGTTTGCGCGTGGGCATGCCGCTGGCCAGAATCAGCCACGACGGCCAGAGTCACCCGGCCGAGGCGCGGTACCTGTACGTCTTTCAAGGATTGGAGCGCATCGAGGTCGAAGAGGCCGCCGCCGGCGACATCGTCGTCGTAGCCGGGCTGGAGGAGGTGGCCATCGGCGAGACGCTGGCCGATCCCGAGAATCCCTTCCCGCTTCCGACGATTCGCGTCGAAGACCCGACGGTGCGGATGACCTTCGCCGTCAACACTTCGCCCTTTTCCGGCCGAGAAGGTCGGTGGAGCACGTCGCGCAAGCTGCGCGAGCGCCTGTTCAACGAGCTCCGCACCAATGTGTCCCTGCGCGTGGAAGAAACCGACGCGGCCGACAGCTTCGAGGTCTCCGGTCGCGGCGAACTGCATCTGGCGATCTTGATCGAGACCATGCGCCGCGAGGGTTACGAATTCCAGGTGTCCCGGCCGGAGGTCATTCTGCGCCAGGAGGGCGGCGAAACGCTCGAGCCCTTCGAGGAAGTCTATATCGAGACGGCCTCGGACGTGCTGGGCGCGGTGGTCGAGATGCTCGGGGGCCGGCGCGGTCAGATGCTCGACATGCAGGACAACGCCGGAAGCACCGTCCGCCTGCGGTACCTGGTGCCGACGCGCGGTCTGCTGGGTTTCCGCTACCAGTTCATGACCGCCACTCGCGGCGCAGGTTTTCTCCACAGCATCTTCCACGGCTATCTCCCCCTGAGCGGCGGCACCATGACTCGCGGCGGAGGCTCGCTCGTCGCCTGGGAGCCCGGAGTCACGACCAGCTACGGCCTGAAGAATGCCGAGGAACGCGGCACGCTGTTTGTCGGGCCGGGGGTGGAGGTGTACGAGGGCATGGTCGTGGGGGAACAGATCCGGCCGGGCGACATCGTGGTCAACGTATGCAAGAAGCGCCACGTCACGAATGTGCGCTCGTCCAACAAGGAGATCGACGAGCGGCTGTCTCCGCCGCGCGAGATGAGCCTGGACCAGGCCATCGAGTACCTGCGGGACGACGAGCTGCTCGAGGTCACGCCCAAGAGCCTGCGCATCCGCAAACGGATTCTCGACTCGCGCACTCGCGGCCGTGAGGAAAAGCGCGCCAAGGAAGCCGTCGGGGCCTAAGAAGACGAAACCAGGTTTCTTGCAGAAACCTGGTTTCATATTCCGCCCTTCGACAGGCTCAGGGTGTGGCCGGAACTTTCCGGCTGACGGCTGATGGCTATGTGACGAACGTCCCCGCCCGCAGGTCCGCCAATGCCTGGCGGATCTCTTCATCGGTGTTCATCACAAACGGCCCGTAGGGAACGATCGGCTCGCCAAAGGGCGCGCCGGCGACGAGCATGAAGCGCACCGGGGAGGTCTCGCTCGCGGCGACACGCAGCTGGTCGCCGTCGTCGAAGGCGAGCATCTTCACCGCCGTCACGGTCTCGCCGCGTCCGTCCTCGTCCAGGCCGAAGCGCCCCTGACCTTCAAAGACATAGGCCAGCGCCGTCTTGCCGGCGGCGATCGGAACCCGGATCGCGGCCCCGGGCTCCAGGCTCACGTCCATGTACAGAGGCTGCGCGGCGATTTCTCCCACCGGTCCGCGTGTTCCGTCATGTTCTCCGGCCACGACCCGCACGCGGACTCCGTTCTTGGTCGCCGCCGGGATTCCGTCGGCGGTGACCTCCTGATAGCGCGGCGGGCTCATCTTCTGAGCCGCCGGCAGGTTGACCCACAACTGGAACCCGTTCACTCGACCGCTGGGGCTGGGCTGAGGCATCTCTTCGTGCAGAATGCCGCGCCCGCTGGTCATCCACTGCACATCGCCCGGCCCGATGACCCCCATGTTGCCCAGGCTGTCGCGGTGGCGGACGTTCCCCTCGAGCATGTAAGTGACGGTTTCGATGCCCCTGTGGGGGTGCGTGGGGAAGCCCCAGACCGGCGCCTCGCGGGGATCGTTGAAGGCGAAATGGTCGAAGAGCAAGAACGGATCGAACGGGTTGGCGCGGCTCGGCCCGAAGGAACGGCGCAGAAGGACTCCGGCGCCCTCGATCACCATTTGCGGCTCGATGACCTGTCGAACCCGGCGGGGCGTCCCGGCCGACCGAACGGCGGAGTTGGCCAATGGTTGAGTTTCCATAGCCCGATTCTAACAGGCGAAGCCATGGCGGCCGGAGCAGGAGGTTGTCGAGGCGCAGATCTCCCGCCTACCAGCCTGCGACTGTTCCACGGGCCTCTATCCTTTCTATTCCCAGTCCATTCCTGGATATGTAGACCCCGAGCGCGGCGCTGGGATATTTAAGCCACGGGTCCTTCATTGCGCGCGGCCTGTGCCTAGCGCGCGGACGGGCCTCGCCGAATCCGTCGGCAAGAGGGATCTGGAGGAAACATGTCACTCGAAACCCTGGTGCTGTGGATCGTGATCGGGGGCGTGGCCGGCATCGTGGCCGACTGGCTCATCCCAGCCGTGCGTCTCGGCCTGGTCGAATCGATCGTGGTCGGCATCCTGGGGGCCTTCCTCGGGGGCTGGCTGTTGGGGGCGCTGGGAGTCAGTTTGGGCACCGGGCTCGGCTCCGCCATCATTGTGGCGATCATCGGCGCGGTGGTCTTGCTCCTGATCGTCGCCGCCATCCGACGGCGGGTCTGACCGTCCGGGGAAAGCAAGGTCGTCGCCTTTATCCCCACCCCTCGCCCCTCCCCGGCGAGTGAGGGTCTCGGCGCGAGAAGTTGGGCCGGGAGAGGGGCAGGTCTTTGGAGGAGGCGGGGGC
>DASSGB010000281.1:0-11553 GCA_035693825.1 Anaerolineales bacterium | reverse complement strand
CATTCACATCTGGATGGGACGGCTGGATGAAGCCGAGGCGTCGGCTCGACGACTTATCGCACTGCACGATGAGCATCTGCGGCGCTGCGGCCGGCGACTCCCGATCGCCGCCTTCGGATACGCGCGCCTGAGCGAGGTTTTGCTTCAGCGTAACCAGTTGCCGCAGGCGCTGGCCGCGGCCCAGGAAAGCCGCGCCCTGGCCGAGCCGTGGCAGCAAATGGACGCGCTCTTCGAAAGCTACACCCACCTGGCCCGCGCCTTCCACGCCGGCGGCGACGCCGCTTCGGCGCTCGCCCTGCTGCACCGGCTCGAGTACCTCATCCGCGACCGCTCCCTGTGGCTGACCTCGATGACGCAGATGGAACAGGCGCGGCTGTACCTGGCAAGCCCGCAGGACCCATCCGGCATCGAGCGCGCGTACTCGTGGGCGGCCGCCCACCCGCTTCCGGCCGAAGGGAAACTCGTCTTCCGCGACCACGCCCTCTACCTGACCCACACGCTGTTGATGCTCCACGAGGCGGCCACGGATCGCCAGAGCGCCTACAACGGCCGCGGCCTGATCGACCGGCTGTTGCCGCTTCTGGAGGCCTCGGGCGCTTTCGGCCTGGCGCTGCAGGCGTCCGTCCTCGGAGCGCTCCTCGACGCCGCCCTCGGGGAGGTCGACTCGGCCCTTGGCCGGCTCCTGATGTGTCTGCGTCAGGCCGAGCCCCAGGGATACGTACGCCTGTTCGTGGATCACGGTGCGCCGATGTACAGCCTGCTCACCCGAGTGCCGGCCACCGAACCGACCTACGCCTACGCCCGGGAACTTCTCGGCGCCCTCGCCTCGCCCTCGCCCCCGACGGTTTCTCCGGCCCGCCCGGCTCAGGCCTCTCTGGTTGAGCCTCTCAGTGATCGCGAGTTGGACGTCCTGCGCCTCCTGGCGACAGCCCTCACAGCGGCGGAGATCGCCGATGAACTGTGCGTCGCCACCAGCACCGTCCGCTCTCACACCAAGGCCATCTACGGAAAGCTCGGCGTCCACACGCGCCTCGAAGCGATCGACGCCGCCCGTGGGCTTGGCCTGATCCCGTCGCTCTAGGCTCACCGTGCGAAGTCGACGTCTGGGTTCCCCAAGTTTGGGGATGACGTCTCCTACGCGCCGCAGTTAGAGTGCCGGCATGGAAGCTCGCGCCGCTCCGCTCATCTTCGACCCCGACAACGGGTCGCGCCTCCCGGCGCAGCGGCCATGACTCCTCCCGCGGAGCTCCAGTGGTTGGAGTACGTCATCGAAGTCGACGGTGTCGTTGATCCCCGCTGGTCAGAGTGGCTGAGCGGCGTGGACATCCGTCTCAGTCCGGCCGACGCGGCCCGGACGATCCTGACGGCCCGGCTCCCGGATCAGACGGCGCTTCCTGCGCTGCTGGCCCGCGTCACCGGACTCAATCTGAAGATCCTGTCCGTCACGCCCCGAGCGCCGGCCGGCTCGAAGTAGGAGGCCGAAATGCGTACGACTTCGGATCTATCGCTCCCCACCGCCGCTTTGCCGGCGGAGCGATGGGCTGCGTGGGCGAGCGCCGTCGCTTCGCTCATCCATCGCACGCACATTGCGATCGCCAGCCCCCGAGGTTCAAGACGCACGACAGGATCCTGGTCTGACGGATGGCCCTGGAACAGCGGGATGGACCGCCTGGCCGAACAGGCGTATCGACCCTCGATCTTCCGTCCTTGAAGCTTCTGAATCGGATGGCAGGCACGCTGCGCTCCGGCGCCGAGACACCTAGGGAGGCAAACCGTGCCAACGTCTGAACTACCAGATCGCGATCTGCGCCGGGCGATGATCCTTCGCTTCGGCGCGGCCGTCCCGGTCCTGGCGGCTGTGTTCTTCATCCCGGCCGGAACGCTGGCGTACTGGGAGGCCTGGGTCTACATGGCCGTCCTGCTTGTGCCGGGGCTGCTTGCCATCCAGAACCTGCGCAAGACCGCCCCTGAGCTCCTCGTTCGGCGCATGCAGATGCGCGAGCGCGAGATGGCCCAGAGGCGCCTGGTGGCAGCCTCCAGTCTCGTCTTCCTGCTCATCTTCATCCTTCCCGGGCTCGATCATCGCTTCGGCTGGTCGTCCGTCCCACCTCTTGTCGTTTTGGCCGCCGACGCGTTGGTCGTGCTCGGATTCGCCCTGGTGTGGCGCGTCTTCCGGGAGAACCAGTACGCCTCCCGCGTCGTCCAGGTCGAGAGCGGACAACGCGTCATCAGCACGGGCCCGTACGCCTCGGTGCGTCATCCCATGTACACCGGTGTGGCGCTGATGATCCTTGCGACTCCGGTCGCTCTGGGATCCTACTGGGCATTGCTTCCCGCCCTCACCATCGTCCCGATCCTGATGGTCCGCATCCGCAACGAGGAACTGGTGCTGGACCGCGATCTGATCGGCTACACCGAGTATCGTCGACGGGTGAAGTACCGTCTCGTGCCCGGTGTCTGGTGAACCGATCGGAAACGGCGCTCGACTGGCGCCTTGCGCCGCCGCGGGACTGCCGACTCCACGTGATGACTTCCTGGCGATCCGCCTCCCGGCCTGGCTCAACGAAGGGCTGGCCGCCGTGTCTGTTGATCGCCTCATGGCCAGGTCAACGATTCGCGCAGACTCGCTCAATCTCGTGCAGAGAATGCGGCCGAAGGCCAGGCCGCCCTCGTATCGCAGCCTGGCGCGCCTGAGGGGCGAGGCCCTGGCCTATCACGCCGTGCGCGGGTACTGGATCGTGCGGTTTCTGGAGGAAGCCCATCCCGGCTTCGTGCGCAGCATGCTCAGCGTGCGCCAGCCGCGCGCCGCGATCGAGCGCCGGGTCGCCGAACGGCTCAGCCTTCCGCCTGAGAACCTTTGGCGGGACATCGAAGATATCGTCTTCGAGTGGTTCCAAAGGCAGAGCCTGACGACGGCCTGAGGCTTCTCCCAACAGCCACCTCGCCCTTCCGGCACCCTGCCGGACCCGCAGCATCCCACCTGCCCGCGCCGGCGCACCTGCTGCTTCTCCACGCAGGAGCGGGTTCCCCGGCACTTCCCCAACTTTGGGGATGACCCTTCCCCTGCCATCGTCTACCCTCCAAGTCATCCAAAAAGGGAATCCGATGAACACCCAAACTCGCTCCGTGTCCCCCATCCAGACCAACACGAGTCGCTTCCTGTTGGCGCTCACCCTGGGGACCTGGCTCCTTGCCGGCTCCGTGTCCATCTGGTTCTGGCTTTCGCCCTACAACGATCTTTCCGGGCTCGAATGGCTCGGCAGCCCTCTCCTGGGGATGGGCGCACTCGCCATCCTCATGACGGCATACTACCTTGGCGCAAGGAACCTGGCCCTCCGGCCGACCACCCACGTCGTAGTCTGGTTGCTCTTCCTGTGCCTGGCCACCGTGGTCAACATGCTGACGCTTGCCCGCTATGTCTTCGGCGAATGGAAGGACTTCCAGACGATCCCCGTCGTAGTGGCCTTTGAGCTGGTCCTCATCGCCCTGGGGGTCCAGTTCTCGATCAAGGAGAAGTCTCGCGGGCTTATGTTTCTACTCCTGACCTGGACCGTCGTTCTCTTCCTCATTGTGGTCACGAGCATGGGGACCTTGGGGATGGCCCTCCAACCCGGTTTCTGGACGATCGGGCTCATGGCGGAGCTGGGACTTGGCATCCTGATGGGCACCCTGGTGATCGGAGCCTCCGCCATCCAGGACCGGCAGGGAGCCCTAAGTAGCGTGCTGGCCAGCGTCGCCTGGCGCGTGTGCGTACTGATCATCGGCGGCCTGCTGGCGGCTCGTTTCCTCCTGTCCGCTCAGTACTCGATCTGGCTGGTCTCGTATGTCGCGCTTGCCGCCATCCTTGCCGTCCTTGTGGCCGCGCTCCGGACCTTTCTCGGTGTTTCGACCGTTGCGATGAGACCGGGGACGCGAAAGGAAGCCTGACGTGACGACCAGAGCCCCCTCCAGGTCCGTGATAGTCCTCGCCTCCGCACTTGCGGTCGCGCTCCTGGCTTCCTGTGGGGCGCCGTCCGCGGAGCCCGCCAGGGAGAGGCTTGACGCGGGAGGGTCTACCTCCTCGGACCTGCTAGGGGACCTCAGCCCCGCCGTCACGGTTGAAGAGTCCTCTGTCGACGTGCGTGGCGTTGCCGACCGACTCGACCAGCTCGTTCCGTCCTCGCTGGAGGGGCACAACGTGCCGGGGGCAGCCGTGTCGCTGGTGCTTGATGGAAAGGTGGCCTGGTCCGCCGGATACGGCCTGGCCGATCAAGCCCGGGAAATTCCCGTGAGCGCTGACACCGTCTTTCAAGTCGCCTCGGTCTCGAAGGCCGTCACTGCCTGGGGGGTGATGCGGCTGGTGGAGAGGGGTTTGCTCGATCTGGACGCTCCCGTCGAGCAGTACCTGACCCGCTGGCATCTGCCGACCTCGGACCACGATGCTCGTGGCGTGACCATCCGCCGTTTGCTCAGCCACACCGCCGGACTGTCCCTGGGTGGCTACCCCGGATACCCACCGGACACGACACTGCCGTCTCTGGAGGAGTCCCTCTCCGGCAACAACCGCGGGGCTGGGGTGGTTCGCATTGCCATGGAGCCGGGTGCGCAGTGGAGCTACTCGGGCGGTGGCTACACCTTGCTGCAACTTGTCGTCGAGGAGGTCACCGGCGAAGCGTTCAGCAGCTACATGCAGCGCGAGGTTCTCGAGCCTTTGGGCATGACGCACAGCGGCTACGAATGGCGGGCGGACCTTCGCCCGTCGACGGCCGTCGCCTACAGCGGCGCAGGATCGCCTGTACCGAACTATCTCTTCACCGAACAGGCAGCCGCCGGCTTGTACACGACCGCCCCTGACCTGGCGCGCTTCGTGGCTGCCGCCATGCCGGGCCCCGACGGCAAGACTGCCGGACGAGGAGTGTTGACGCCGGACACACTCGCGCTGATGTTCACTCCCGCTGTTCAGCTTCAGGACCCGGGTGAGGAGTGGGGCTTGGGCTACTACCTGCTCGCACTGACGGATGGAAACGTGGTGGTCAAGCACGGAGGGTCTAACGTGGGTTGGAAGGCGTTCTTCGAGGCGGTGCCGGATTGGGGCAAGGGCATCGTGGTCCTCACCAACAGCGAGAACGGAATGAACGTGATCGAGGATGTGGTGAGCGCGGTTACGGACCAGCTGGGGTACATCGCACCCTAGGCTGTCGAGCGAGCGCGCCTCTCCTTCGGCCGACCAGCGCGATCGCCTGCATCGTTCGTTACCCTGCAGGTTTCCTACCGGGCCGCCGCGCAATCCGCTCCGCGCTGCCGGTGCTCTCCACCCGGCGCACGCTGCGTGGACAGACCCCGCTGCCCGTCCACAACTTTGAGGGCCGCGGCTCCTCTGCTTTGAAGATCCCTTCCTCGGCGGCTCTCCCGCATCCTCGCTGCTCGCCCATCCACGAGCTATCACACGACGAACAAGTGCGGGTCGTGTGATTCCTCACCCGAATCCGGCTTCCTCCTGTCGTCCGGGCGATCGTGCACCCCATCCTCCCGCCCGCCGCGCCTGTCACGGTCAAGGCGATCCGCCCCCCGAATCGTCCCTCTGCCCGCCCTCTTCGGCTCTGCAAGGGCCCAGATGCATGGCCTTGATGTCCGGGAGACCGAGAGAGAAGGACCGCCGCCTATCCGACCAAACGAATCCGCACTGGCGGTGCTTGGCGCCTCCTTGCACGCTGAAGTTCGGATGCCTTCCCGGCGACGCCTCCATTCCCCCATCCAATCCCCAACCGTGGGGAAGACCGCTACTCAGCTCTCCCCCTATGCTCAGGCTGAGGTCGGGACTTGGGATGTGGGGACTCCGGCTTCCGCTGAAGCACCAACACCAGATCGCAAGCGCCGCTCCTGGGCGGCTTGACAAGGAGCTGAATCATGAGCGCAGCATCCATACCGGTGATCGAGACGTCCGGCCTGACGAAGACCTTCAAAGGCGTCCATGCTCTCAAGCCGTTAGACCTCAAAGTGACGCAGAGCTCGATCTGCGGCTTCCTCGGGCCCAACGGCGCCGGCAAGACGACCACTATCAAGCTGCTGCTTGGCCTGGCGAAACCGACCGGCGGCAGCGCCCGGGTCTTCGGCAAGGACGTCCAGCACGAAGGCGACGAGATCCGGCGCAGGATCGGCTACCTGTCCCAGGACCCGCGCTACTACGAGTACATGACGGCCCGTGAGACGCTGCGCTTCACGGCGAAGTTCTTCTTCGACGGGCCGCGTTCGGAGATCGAGCGCCGCATCTCCGAGACGCTGGATCTCGTGGGCCTGACCGACAAAGCCGACCGCCCGATCAAAGGATTCTCGGGCGGTGAGCGCCAGCGACTGGGGATTGCGCAGGCCCAGGTGAACTACCCGGACCTGTTGATCCTGGATGAGCCGGCCGCCTCGCTCGACCCGATCGGCAGACGCGATGTTCTGGAAGTGCTATGCAGGCTGCGCAAGTACTGCACCGTCTTCTACTCGACCCACATCCTGGATGATGTCCAGCGCGTGAGCGATACGGTGGTCATCTTGAACAAGGGTGCCCTCGTGGCCCAGGGCCCCATCGAAGACCTGCTGGCCCGCGGCCAGGGGGCGGCCTTCACGCTGACCGTCAAGGGTGACTTCGCCGCTGCAGAGACGCGCCTGCGCAGCCAGCCCTGGGTGAGTGGGATGCAGGTGATGGCGAGGAACGGCAGGGTCAACTGGCAGATCCGGGTCAGCGATCCGGACCTGGCGGAAGACCAGCTGGTGCCGCTGGCGCTGGCCGGCGGTGATGTCACGGTGTGCGAGTTTGGGCGCAAGGCCCAGAACCTGGAAGACGTCTTTCTGAGCATCGTCGAGGAGGACAACCATGAGCGGTAGTGCATCGTTGTTGATCCCAAGCCGGTCGCGAGGCTGGCGGATGGGTCTGGGCAACTTGCTGTCCAAGGAGCTGGCCGGGTGGTGGCGGACGCGACGCTGGTGGGTCCAATGCCTGGTGGCGCTGCTCCTGCTGAATGGCATGATGGCGCTGAACATGGAAGGGGGCGGCCCCATGAATGCGGGCCTGAACTTCCTGGTGACCGCCGGGCTCAGCGCGCCCATCGCCGCCATGAGCCTGGCGTCGGACTCGATCTTTGGCGAAAGGCACACCGGGACAGCAGCCTGGGTGCTCTCGAAGCCCATGCGTCGACAGGCTTTCATCCTCTCGAAGGTCGTGGCTCACGGCCTGGGCATGCTGGTTGCGTGGGTCGTGCTCCCGGGCGTCCTGGCCTATCTCCAGCTCAGGCCCGCCATCGGGAACGGGCTGTCAGGCATCGGTTTCATGGGGGCGTTGGGACTGAACTACCTCAACCTGCTCTTCTACCTGACGCTGGCGTTCATGCTGGCGACGCTGTTCAACGGCAGGGGCGCAGTGCTCGGGATTGCCATCCTCGTGGACTTCACGGGCATGATGCAGTTCGTCGCCCTGCCGGTGCAGAAGTACATCCCGTGGCTGAACGACATCATGCCGTGGAAGCTGATGATCGACTTCGCCAGCCCTGGCCCGCTGGCCGGCCACCTGGCGATGGGGGCTCCGCTGCCAACCGTCACCCGATCATCGCCACCGTCGCATGGTGCGTCCTGTTCGTGGGCGTTGCGATCTGGCGATTCCGACGAGAAGAGTTCTAGAACGCCGATGCAGCGGCTGGACGAAGGAACGTTCGGCCGCAGGAGAAACACACGATGTCGCACCGAGCTTTCTCTGCAACGTTCTGCGGGGTCCTCCTGGCGCTGATGACGGCCTGCTCGTCACCCGCCGTCGAGTCCAAACCGCCCGCGCCCGTTGCCCAGCCTACCACCCAGTCACCGGGAGGGGGTCCCTTGCCGGTTGTGCTCAGCGCGGTCGAACGCGAGGGAGTCCTCGATGGATCCCTTGGCCTGGATGCAGACCGGGTCGCACAGCTGGACGGGATCTTCAGCCGCATGGCGGCGGATGAGACCTTCAGTGGTTCCGTCCTGATCGCCCAGGACGGCGAGGTGCTTCTCAGCCGGGGCTACGGTTCGGCCGACCGCAAGCTGGGCATCTCCAATACGCCCCACACCAGGTTCTTCATCGGATCCGTCTCCAAGCAGTTCACGGCGATGGCGATCCTCATCCTGCAATCCCAGGGCAGACTCAACGTCCAGGACTACATATGCAGATACATCGAGGACTGCCCTGCGGCCTGGGAAGACATCACCATCCACCACTTGCTGACCCATACCTCCGGGATGATCGTCATGCCCGATGACAGCAGCTATCCCGAAACGCCGATCACTCCTCGTGAGCTCCTGGCCCGCTTCGAAGACGCACCCCTCGATTTCCACCCGGGCGAGAGGCATAGCTACAGCAATTGCGGCTACTGGGTTCTCGGCACCATCATCGAACAGGTATCCGGTCAATCCTACAAGGACTTCATCCAGCAAGCGATCTTTGAGCCATTAGGCATGCATGATTCCGGGTACGACCAGGATGCGAGAGGTCTGGCAGTCGGGTATAGGGACCAGCACACTGTCGTGCCATCTCAAGTGATCGATAGCTCCTTCCTCTACTCTGCCGGTGCCTTGTACTCTACCGTCGAAGACCTCTATCGCTGGGACCAGGCCCTCTATACCGAGCAATTGATCTCCCGGGAGCTTCTCGATCAGATGTTTGCCCCCCGGGCAAGCCTCTATCCCGATGCCGTTGGCAGTGCGGCCTACGGGTATGGATGGATTGTCCTGGATCACATGGGCCGGCGTATGGTGGGGCACGGCGGCGCGCTGGACGGGTTCAGGGCTTGGATCTTCCGGTATCCAGACGATCGGATCACCATCATCGTACTGAGCAACCAAGAGGACAGTCAGGACACCATGTTCTATTCCTGGCGGCTCCTGACCTATGAAACGATTGTCATTGAGACCGAAGACGGCGCCACGATAACGTATGCCGGACCGCTGGAAGCCCAGGCTGGAGGGAGGTTCTCGGCTTCGTTCATGGTCACAGATCCCAGTGGGCAGCCCGCCTGGGGTCCCGTCGTCGGGACGCTGGGCGAGTCACCCACGGACCCCGCAGCGGTTCGCGCCACTGAACGCCTCACCACAGACGGTATCGTTCAGCTTGCCTGGCCGGTCGACTTCCTTGCCGGGACCACACGGCTGTTCTGCAGGTTCAACGGCGTGGACTACGAGGTCGCCCGCATAACCATCACACCTTGATGGTCAGGGAAGGTCACGATGATTACCCTAGTCACGTCCAACAGCAGTCACACCTCGACCAGGCTGTCAGCAGTCCTGTTGGCTGTCCTGCTGCTCCTGCCTGCCTGCGCAGGGCAGCCCCAGCCCGCCAGGGCCGAGGAATCGGCCTTCACGTCGACGCCGACTCTGCTTCCCGCGACCCCAAGCGTCTCGCTGTCCGTCGCCACATCGCCTGCCGTCCTACCCGAGACCGTGGCCCAGCCCCAGCCGGCCAGGATCGAGGAGATCACCTTCCAGTCCGGTGAGTTCACGCTGGTGGGCGATCTGTGGCTCCCGGAAGGGACAGCGCCGTTTCCCGTGATCCTGCTCAACCAGGGCAGCGGCCTGGACAATCGCATCGATAGAGGCTTCGCCCTCCCGATCATGGAGCGGATGCAGCGAGCCGGCTACGCAACCTTCTCGTGGGACAAGCCGGGGGTGGGCGAATCCACGGGGCAACTCAGTGATACACGCTTGTTGCATGAACGAGCCCAGATCTTGTTGGACGCCATCGAGGTCATGAAGGCGCGCCCGGACATCGACCCGCACCGCATCGGCCTGGAGGGGGGCAGCCAGGCCGGCTACGTGATGTCCCTGGTGCTCTCCATGAGCGAGGACATCGCCTTCATGATCTGCGACTCCTGTCCGGGGATGTCCGGCGTCGACCAGAGCACCTACCAGGCGATGGCCCTGGCGCTCTGCACGGGAACGCCGGAGGGCCAGGCCGATCAGCGGGCGGAACTCCTCGCCGACCTCGACGCGACCCGCGACTACGAGACGTACGATCAATACGCGCACTACCGCGAAGTGATCGAAGCCCTCTTTGAGACCGCATCGAGTGCACCCAAGGGCCTTGGGTTCGAGGTCGTGCCGGAAGAAGCCTGGCGCTTGAACGACCCCAAGATCGAGGGATGGTGGAGTCCCATGGAGGTCATCCGGCACACCAAGATCCCGGTGTTGGTGCTGCTCGGCGACAAGGACTGGCAGATGGATCCACTGCAGGCAGCGGACGCCTGGAGCAAGGCCCTCCAGGCAGCGGGGAACTCGCACTCGCGGGTGGAACTCTTCCCCGACGCCAACCACGACCTTGCCGCCCACGCGACCGGTTGTCCGGACGGTGACAAGGAGATGTTTGAGAAGTACGTCCAGAGCCTGGGATACACGTCGCTGGAAACTGCGATGACGGCGATCCAGGAGAACCCGGAGCTGATGAACCAGTTCCCGTTCGCCCCGGGCTACCTGGACTTGATCGAGGAATGGCTCAGGGGCCTGTGAAGGCCGTCCGCGAACGAGTGGACGAGGCCCGAGGCCAGCAGGAGCGCAGCGGTCACAGTTGAAGGCTCGACGCCGTGCCACCACCTCGCACCCCCCATCCCAAGCAGCATCCGGTTCTCTGGCGTGCTTGCCTTCTCTCGCGTTCGAGTCTTCCTTCCCTGTCACCGCTGTGTCTGGGTCAAGACTCAGGGAGGTGAATCATGAAACCCGAAACCGTCTCGCTGCTGTGTCGGCCCGGAACCCACGAGCCGTTGCGCCTGGCCTCGGAAGCGGGGCCAGATGGGAGCACCGAGGAAGTGCTGGTTGGCGTTCACTCCGGGGAGAGGTTTCGCGTTCGCGACGGGATCCCCCTCCTGCTCGACCCATCCGGCGTCTCCGGTTTCAACCAGAGGTATCAGCGCCTCTACAACCGAGTCGCCGGGCTCTACGACTCCGCCATCCGGCTGGTTGCGAACATGGCCGGCGGGGGAGAAGGTAACTTCCGCCGGGAGTACCTGAGGGAGCTCGAGGTCCGCGATGGGGATCGCGTGCTCGAGGTCTCGGTCGGCACGGGGGCGAATCTGCACTACCTGCCGGTCAGGGCAGCGTGCTTCGGCCTGGACCTCTCGTGGGGGATGCTGAAACGGTGCCAGGGGAATCTCAGGCAATGGGGGCTGGAAGCCGAGCTGATCCTGGGCAACGCCGAGGAGTTGCCCCTGGTTGACGAGTCGTTCGACGCGGTGTTCCACGTCGGCGGGATCAATGCCTTCAACGACCGGGGCAGAGCCATCACCGAGATGGTCCGCGTGGCGAGAGCTGGGACCAAGATCCTGATCGTGGATGAGACCGCCAGGATGATGGAAGCCCTCACCTGGATCCCGGGTTTCCGCAGATGGATGGAGAAGTTCGGGGATCGGTTCTCCGCTCCGACCGGACTGGTGCCGGCGGAGATGAAGGATATTCGAGTGAGGCAGATCGCCAAGGGCAACCTGTACTGCCTCACTTTCCGAAAACCTTGAGGGCCGGCGGACTCCAAGCCGCAACTTTTCGGCCACGATCCGACGAGGCTCAGAGCCCTCGCGCCTCCGCCTC
>DASSGB010000280.1:0-3004 GCA_035693825.1 Anaerolineales bacterium | reverse complement strand
TATCTGGCCATTGTGACCCTGGGTTTCGGCGAGATCATCCGCATCCTGGCGGGTTCCGACTTCCTGAAGCCGTACATCGGAGGTTCGCAAGGCATCGTCGAGGTGGGTATCGGCCAGATCGGCAACGTCATCTTCAACCGGCCCCAGACGTTGTATTACGTCATCGCCGCGGCCTGCATCCTGGCGGCCTTCATCTCGTGGAGGCTGCGCGACTCGCGCATGGGTCGAGCCTGGAAAGCGTTGCGCGAGGACGAAGACGTCGCGCAGGCCATGGGCATCCACCTCGTCTCGACCAAGCTGCTGGCCTTCGCCACCGGCGCGGCTTTCGCCGGCCTGAGCGGGGCGATCTTCGCCTCGAAGATCGGCTCGATCTATCCTCACAGTTTCAAGCTGCTGGTCTCCATCAACGTGTTGTCGCTGATCATCGTCGGGGGCATGGGCAGCCTGCCAGGCGTCTTTGTCGGAGCCCTGGCGCTGGTCGGATTGCCCGAGCTGCTGCGTGAGTTCTCCGAATACCGCATCCTGATCTACGGCGCGTTGCTCATCGTCATGATGCTGACCCGGCCGGAAGGTCTGTGGCCGGAGGCCACGCGGCGCCAGGAGCTGCATGAGGAGTACGGCCCCGAAGGCGAACCTCGCCTGGAAGTGCTGAAGACACCCGGCGGCGCCGGGGCCCGGTAGAGAGGCGACTTCATGAACCCCATCCTCACCACCCATCACCTGACCAAGCGCTTCGGCGGTCTGGTCGCCGTCGACCGGTTGGATCTGGAGATCGGCGAACGCGCCATCCATTCGGTGATCGGCCCCAACGGCGCCGGCAAGACGACGCTCTTCAACTGCATCACCGGCTTCTATCGACCGGAGGCGGGCGAGATCGTCTTCGAAGGACACCATCTGGAGACGATGACGTCGGATCGTGTCACCCATCTGGGGATCGCCCGCACCTACCAGAACATCCGCCTGTTCAACAACCTGACCGTCATCGAGAACATCCTGGTCGGCCAGCATCCGCACTTGAACGCCAGCATGGCGGCCACCATCCTGCGTCTGCCGTCGATGGTCAGCGAGGAGAAGGCCGCCCTGGGCGAGGCCCGACGCCTGCTGGGCTTCGTCGGGCTCACCGGCAAGGGCGATTTTCTGGCGAAGAACCTGCCCTATGGAGACCAGCGCCGGCTGGAAATCGCCCGTGCCCTTGCCAGCCGCCCGAAGCTGCTCCTGCTGGACGAACCCACGGCCGGGATGAATCCGCACGAAACGCGGGCCATGATGGCGTTCATCCGGCGGCTGCGCGATGAACTCTCGATCACGATCATGCTCATCGAGCATCAGATGCGCGTCGTGATGGGAATCTCGGAGACGATTACCGTCCTGGACTACGGCGAGAAGATCGCCGAGGGCACTCCCGAGGAGATCCAGAACAATCCAACGGTCATCGAAGCCTATCTGGGGCGCGGCAGCGCCAGCGCCGTCCTGGGCGAGATGTCCCAAGCGCCGCGCACCGCCGCCGGCGCGGGAAGGTAGTCCGCCATGGCGATGCTCGAAGTCGACAACGTCCACACTTTTTACGGACACATCGAGGCCCTCAAGGGGATCTCGGTGACGGTCGAAAAGGGCGAGATCGTGACCCTGATCGGCGCCAACGGGGCCGGCAAGAGCACGACGCTCAAGACCATCAGCGGCATCCTTCGCCCACAGGTGGGAGCCGTGCGGCTGAACGGAGAAGACCTCCAGGGTGTGCCCGCGCACGAGATCGTCGATCTGGGGATTGTGCAGGTGCCGGAAGGACGCCGGGTGTTTGGGCGGCTTACCGTTCAAGAGAACCTGGAGATGGGCGCCTTCAGCCGGAACGACCGCGAGGGGATCCATCAGTCGATGGAGCGTGTCTTCACCCTCTTCCCGAGGCTGCAGGAGCGGCGCAATCAGGTCGCCGGAACCTTGAGCGGCGGGGAACAGCAGATGCTGGCGACCGGGCGAGCCTTGATGGCCAATCCCAAGCTGCTGCTCATGGACGAGCCGTCGATGGGCCTGGCCCCGGTTCTCGTGGACAGCATCTTCAGCACCATCGAGGAGCTGCACAGCTCCGGCACGACGATCTTGCTCGTCGAGCAGAACGCCCGCATGGCGCTCCAGGTGGCGGACCGGGGCTACGTGCTGCAATCCGGCGAGATCGTGTTAAGCGGCAGCGCGCAGGACCTGCGGGCCAACGAGATGGTGCGCAAGGCGTACCTGGGCATCGACTAGCCCAAGGCTGAAGGCCGGACCCCAAACCCGTTTTCCGATGGAAAACGGGTTTGGTTTTCTGGCACAATCTAGATATGGACCTGCGCATTCTGACGGCCGATGACGTGCGGCGCTCGCTTCCGATGGCGGCCGCCGTCGTCGCCATGAAGCAAGCCTACCTGCAGTTCTCCAACGGCGAGGCCGAGGTTCCCCTTCGCTCACGCCTCGAAGTCGCATCGCATGACGGCGTGACGCTGATCATGCCCTCCTATCTGCGCCGAACGGAGGACCTGGCGGTCAAGATCGTGTCCGTGTTCGCGCGCAACCCGGAGAGGAATCTGCCAACCATCCACGCCGTTGTGGTCGCGGTCGATGCCGACACGGGCGCGCCGGCGGCCATCCTGGAGGGCGCCGCCCTGACCGCGCTTCGCACCGGCGCCGGTTCGGGGGCGGCGACCGACGTTCTTGCACGGCGCGAGGCGCGCACGGCCGCCATCTTCGGCAGCGGCGTCCAGGCCCGCACCCAGCTCGAGGCCGTCTGCACCGTCCGATCGATCGAGACGGCATGGATCTACAGCATCGATGAGCCCGGGGCACGACGCATGGCCGAGGACTGCGCCGGAAAAAGCCCGATCCCGATCGACGTCCGAGTGGCGTCTTCGCCCGAGGAGGCCGCCGAAGGAGCGGATATCATTTGCGCCGCCACCACTTCCTCCTCGCCGGTGTTCCCTGATTCAGCGGTGCGGCCCGGGACTCACATCAACGCCATCGGCTCGTTCACCCC
>DASSGB010000279.1:0-26574 GCA_035693825.1 Anaerolineales bacterium | reverse complement strand
CAACCGGGCCCAGGCCACCTGCACCTGGTTCCAGGTGTCCTCGAACGATCCCTCGTTGCGAATGACCACCTTGGCCGAGCGCAGCTTGATCGCCTGCGGAGCCTGAGCCGCGATCCGCTGGCGCGCGGCCAGCTCCGGCATGTTGCGCTTGTGCATCAGCCGCGCCACCTGAAGGTCCTCGGGCGCATCGACGACCCACACCGTATCGCAGCCCGAGGCCAGATCGGACTCGAGGAGTTTGATGGCCTCGATCACGACCACGCTCTGCTTGGCGCGCCGAATGAGGAGATCCACGGCGTGCGCCACCAGCGGGTGGACGATGGTTTCCAGTCGTTCGAGGGCTTCCGGATCGGAGAAGACGATCTTGGACATGCGGGCGCGGTCGATCTGGCCCTCTTCGTCGAGGATCCAGTCCCCGAAAGCACGCAGCACGAGATCGTGCCCCGGCGCGCCTTTGGCCATGGCTCGATGGGCCAGGGCATCGGCGTCGATGCCGTACGCGCCGAGATGTTCCAGCATCTTGCGGACGACGCTCTTCCCGGTGGCGATGTTTCCGGTCAGTCCGATGACGTACTTCCCGGGCCAACGACTCACATCCGCTCTCCGCGCACGACGCGCGTGATTCTAGCCTCGCGCGAGTGCCTTGTCAAAGCCCATGGCCCTGCCGGGGACTTGCAGCGAGTAACGCATCCCCGAGGCCGTTGGGCGAGAGCCGGGCTTCGACGACTGACCACTGACCACTCACCACTGGCCACTGCCCTAGGGCGACCTCTGCAGGAAGTACAACTGATCGCCGGCGGCCAGATACAGGTCGTGCGTCCTGCCCACCGCCAGGTCGCCCACCTCGTCGGGCAGCGACGGCGTGGGAACGAATCGCGCCTGATAGACCAGCCGCATGCTGAACTGAAACACGCTGCTCGTGGGTCCGTCGAGAACGAAGAGCG
This sequence comes from Anaerolineales bacterium, assembly GCA_035693825.1. Classification (GTDB taxonomy): domain Bacteria; phylum Chloroflexota; class Anaerolineae; order Anaerolineales; family E44-bin32; genus MGOM01. The sequence goes on along the minus strand of DASSGB010000279.1, from coordinate 25,630 downwards.
AAGCCTCCGGCGGAGGCGCGTAGACCATTTCCACCGGAAAGACCTCGCCCCCGCCGGGAATCGCCGTGCCGGAGGGGAACAGGGACAGACCCTGCTCGCATTCGACTCGGATGCGCAGCGAGCCGTCGGGCGCGTTCTCCTCCAGGCGGCGGCAGCGATCCAGGGTGCCGTCGTCAAACAAGAGGAAGAGTTCGTCCTGAGTCACCGCCATGTCGACGGCGCGGTTCAGACTCTGAACGCTTTCGGCGAAATAGAAGACGGGGATGCCGGCGTACAGGCCGTCGACGGCGGCGTAGATCCATACGGCGTTGGCCTTCGGATCCAACACGTACAGATTGTCGCCCAGAAGGTCGATGGCCTGGATGCGTCCCCATCCCGTGCCCGGCGGATCGAGCTGGCCCGAAGCCGGCGCCTTGCCCGGCGCGCAGTAGACCAGCGTGCCGTCTTGATCGACGCCCACGACGCCCTCGGCGCCAAGGGCGCCTGGCTCCGGTTGAATGAGCAGGTCAACCAACGGGTCCAGATCGGCGGTCCCGCCGAGGGCTTCCATGCAGCCGAAGTCCCGATCGATCTCGAAGCCGCGCCCGGTGAACCAGCCGTGCAGGATTCGGTCACGCGTGTCGTCCAGCATGTAGACATCGGTGGGGGTGGCCGCCATGGCCGTCACCCGCGCCCCGGGGCCGACGCCGCCGCTGACCGCCGCAATGAACTCCACCCGACGCACATGGTCGAGTTCGTCGAGGACGCCGTCGACCTGGGCGCGCAGCGCCTGCGAATCGTCCGAGCGCCCGTAGGCCTCGGCCTGCTCGAGCCAATGGCGCGCCACGAGCCAGTCGGCGCGGGCCTCCTCAGCCGAGGGCTTGAGCTGGGCGGACACCACGGCAGCCTGTGCCTGCAGCAAGAATTCTTCGAACTGCTGGACGCGGCCGCGCCGGAAATACAACACGCTGACGACCGCCACAACCATCAGCGGCACGGCAATGGCCGTTCCCGCCAGCAGCGATGGGGGAAACGTGCCCGGCGACGGCGATTCGGTCCATCCGGGCAGCATGCCGCCGATCCAGGAGGCGATCGCGGCGAAGGGTCGTCCCAGGAAGCGCGCCACACGGCGCACGACACGCATCGTCGGGGTGGGGATGGAGCGCAGCGAACGTCCCTCCCCCGTCTGGCCGCGCGGCGCGGGCCGGGTGGAGGGGCGAGCCGCGCGCGGCGGGGCCTCGGGCGCGGCAGCGGCAAGAGCCGGCGCCGCACCGGTCGCCGGCAGCAGCCGGGCCAGGACGCCGGTGAGGTCTTGACCGGCCGCAGCCACCAGGCGCTCGACGGCCTGCGCGGTTTCCAGTTCCGCCAGTCCGGAGAGTGTCGGGTCAGACCAAACGGGTGGGGCCCATGTCGTGAGCAGAATCAGGTCGCGCGCCCGGCCTTCGAAGTGGAAGTATCGGACGAAAGGCGAAACCGTCAGGCCGAGCGGGCGGCCGGAGGCTTCCTCCGAGGTCAACCGGGTGAGCTGACCCGGCCGGATCAGCACGGCCTGGCCGGGGCCGCTCTGCGCCAAGTAGACGTCGCCCTCGCGCAACACGGCCGCCAGGAACCGGCCCTCGAACTGCATCGACTCGGCCTGGCCCTGATTGGCCGACAACAGGTGATCGTTGATGGCGGCGGAGGCTTCGCGCAGCGCCGCCGTGACGGTGCCTGGTGTCCCGAAATACGCCTCGGCTGCCATACGGGCCAGGTGTTCGAGCAGCCCGGCCGGGATCGAGCGCACGGTCTGGACGCTCACCGTCAGAAACAGCATGTCGTCGGCGCGGCCGCGCGCCGACCGGCGCGGGGCGGTCTGGGCCAGCGTGCCCGGAGGCGGCGTGATGCGCGCATCGCCGCCGGCAATGTGGATGAGCGCTACATCGGCTTCGAGTCGTTCGGGCATGACGATGATTGTACGGTAAGGGCAGACGCCTCGCAATGCGGGATGCAAGATGCGCGCCGCGACGGTACAATCGCAACCCCGAGAGCCGCGCCTCATGCCCATCGACATCGTCCGCGACCAAGCCACGTTCTCCCGGATGGGAGCCGAGTGGAACCGGCTTCTGTCGACGGGCGTGACCGATGTCCCCTTCCTCCGGCACGAATACCTCGCCCTGTGGTGGTCCACGCTGGGTGGCGGCGAGTGGGCGGAGGGCGACCTGTGCGTGGTGGAGGCGACCGACGACCGCGGCCGCCTCACCGGAATAGCCCCGCTGTTCCGAACGCCCACGCCTGAAGGTGCGTTCAGCCTGCGATGGATCGGCAGTCGCGAGATTTCCGACTATCTCGATCTCATCGTCGCCCCCGCCGACCACGAAGCCTTCGTCGAGGCCATGTTGGACCGTCTCGAAGGCGAAGCGTGGAGCGTCCTCGAACTCGACAACGTGCTTGAAGACTCACCCACGTTGCCCGTCGTCGAGGCGGCCGCGCGCAAGCGAGGCTGGCCGGTCACCCGGACGAGGACGAAGCCCTGTCCACTGGCGCGGCTCGAGGGTGGCTGGGAAGGTTATCTCGCCCGCCTCGACAAGAAGCAGCGCCACGAACTTCGGAGGAAGATGCGGCGCGCGCAGTCCCATCCGTCGGGGATCGAGGTCCGCCATATCCGCGAGGCGGGGCGACTCGAGATGGAGATCGAAGGCCTGCTGGGGCTTATGGCTCTTGACTCCGCGAAGGCTGAGTTCTTGTCTCCAACCATGAAGGAGCACTTCCGGGGCCTGGCTCGGACCGGCGGCCGGGAAGGATGGCTCCAGCTGTCCTTCCTTCTGGCCGGCGGCGGGCCGGCCGCCGGATATCTGAGCTTCGTGTATCGCAACCGCCTGTGGATCTACAACTCCGGAATGGATCCGTCGCACCTGTCCCTTTCACCGGGTTGGGTGTTGCTTGGGCACATGATTCAGGACGCGGCCGAGGCCGGGATGGAAGCCGTCGATTTCCTGCGCGGGGAGGAAACCTACAAGACCCAGCTCGGGGGCGTGCCGCGGACCATAGAACAGCTCGTGGTGAGGCGGTAGGAAAGTGGCTGGTGGCCAGTGGCCGGTGGCCAGCGGGAAAGAGGCACGGATGAGCCGCGCCGTGGCCTACGCGATGTTGACAGGCGCCGTGGTGTTCTGGGGCGCGTCGTTCGTGGCCACCAAGGTGCTGTTGCGCGAGCTATCGCCGGCCCTTCTCGTGACTGCACGCTTCGCCATCGGGACGGCGCTGCTGGCCGTGGCGCTGGTCTGGCGCGGATCGCTGCGCCCTCTGCCGCGAAAAGAGCTGGGCGCGGTAATTCTCCTGGGGTTCCTGGGGATCACCCTTCATCAATGGCTGCAGGCCACCGCCCTGCTCACGACCGAGGCCTCGATCTCCTCATGGATCGTTGCGACCACGCCGATCTTCGTGGCGATCCTCGGTTGGGCTGTGCTCCACGAGCGCTTGAGCCTATGGCGGGCGGCGGGGATCCTGGTCGCGGCCGTCGGCATGGCCGTGGTCGTCAGCCGCGGCGGCGTGCGCGGGTTCCTCGCTGGGGGAGCATGGCAAGTCGGGGACGCGCTGATCCTGCTGAGCGCCGTCAACTGGGCGGTGTTCACCGTCTTGAGCAAACGCCTCATGGACCGCCGCGAGGCTGACCACCCCCCACGTGACCGGCCCATTCTCCTGATGTTCTACGTTCTTGCGTTCGGACTCATCCTGTGTCTGCCATGGCTGGCAGCGGAAGGGGCGAAGGCCGAGTGGCCGCTCTCGCCGGAAAGCTGGTGGGCGCTGGCGATTCTCGGATTGGCCTGCTCGGGCCTGGCGTACCTCTTCTGGTACGCGGCCCTCGACGTCATCGACGCCACGCAGGTCGGCGCCTTCCTTTATCTCGAACCCGTTGTGACGTCCGTGGTGGCGCTCCCCGTGCTCGGCGAGCCGATCTCGGCCTCGCTGTTGATCGGAGGCGCGACCATCGTGGCGGGACTGTGGCTGGTCAACCGGGGCTGGCCGAGGTGAAGAAGAACCATTCGATGGGCGCCCCTGCTTTCTTCCACTCGCACCCCCACGGCTCAGCCACCGTCGACGAGCCCGCCGAGATCGGGCTGGCGTTCTTCCTCAACCTCGCCTTCACCATTGTCGAAGCCGCCGGCGGGCTGTGGACCAACAGCCTGGCGATCCTGTCCGACTCCTTGCACGATCTGGGGGACAGCCTGACGTTCGGCCTGTCGTGGTATCTCGCCCGCACCGCGCGCCGCGGCCGGGATGAGAGATACTCCTACGGCTATCTGCGCCTCTCGCTCCTGGGGGCGCTAACCAGCTCGCTCGTCCTTCTGGTCGGATCGCTTTTCATTCTTGCCCGAGCCATCCCGCGTTTGATCCGTCCCGAGCACAGCAACGCTCAGGGCATGATCGCCCTGGCGATGCTGGGGTTGGTGGTGAACGGTTTTGCCGCCTGGAGGCTGCAGCGGGGTCGAAGCATCCAGTTTCAGGCGCTGCGCTGGCATCTGATCGAAGATGTCCTGGGTTGGGCGGCCGTGCTGCTGGTCGCGCTGACGCTGCTGGTGATGGATATCCACATTCTCGACCCGCTGCTTTCCATCTTCTTCACCGGCTACGTGCTGCTGGGAGTGGTGCGCACGCTGCGGCGGACGATGTCGGTCTTCTTGCAGGCCTCGCCTGAAGAGCTCGACCTGATGGCCCTCGATCGCAACCTGGCCTCGATCCCCGGCGTGCTTTCCACTCACCACACCCATCTGTGGTCGTTGGACGGTGTCCACCACGTGCTCACGACCCATCTGGTGGTCAACGCCGGAGCCGGGAAGGATGACGTGCTGCGCATCAAGACCGAGGCCCTGCGCGTCATGGCGCCCATCGCCCCCGAGCACACGACGCTGGAAATCGAATACGAGGATGAGGACTGTAGGATGAGAGTCTAGGGCGGATTGACGGCTGTCAGCCATCAGCCATCAGGTGTCAGCTCCTGGCCTAGCCGCAACTCATCGATGATTCATCGCAGGCCTCATTCTGCTCAAATGCACCTTCACATGCAAACTCGCTCTCGATCGTAGGGGTGATGTGGCCACGCCCGGCCATCGGCGCCCTGCGTTGCGGGCCGCTGGGTTGGGCTCGCCATGACCAACAGGGTGGACATGCGTCATCTCGCCACGGGCCCGACGGCGAAGCCGCCCGTTTCAGCCGTGCCTCTCAACGGAGATGTGAACCCTCGACACACTGAGCCACTGGCGCGCGCGGACGCAGGGGTCTATAGTCCCGCGCATCGTCCTCCGGAGTGGGCGACCTCAAAGCGCCCTAGCTGTGTCCACATTCCACCCTGTCGACACTCGAGAGAGGAGCCTCCATGACTGCCCGACAGACGACATGGGCCTTGCCGATCGGCGCCGGGATTCTGGTCTTCCTCGGCGCCTGCACGCCGACGTGCACTGAAGCACAGTTGCAGGCGCCCGTCGGGCTGGACCCGAACGGGGAACTCGATGTCTTGGATCCGTCCACCCTGGCTACGTTCGCCTGGGGGTATCCCGTTTCTTCATGCGAACCGGATTTCTTCGAAATGTACGTGTGGAAGGGCCTCGAACCGGCGAGTCCCGGGATGAAGGGACGGGTCAACTACAGTGACGAAGTTTCACCGGGGTCATGGCACCTCCAGTGGCCCGTCTATCTGGAACCTGGCAACACGTATTTCTGGCGTGTCTGCGCCGGGCTGGAGGCCGGTCCGGGAGACGACCCGTGTGGACCGGCCGCCCTTGGCCACTTCTACACCGGCCCCGAGTGCACGGCCGGCGATGCGATGCAGCCGGTCGATCTTCTGAGTCCGGAGGACGAGGCGACGTTCGCCGTCGGGGACGATGTGACATTCGCCTGGGACGATCCGACGGCCTGCCTGGTGAGCTACACCTTTTGGATCCAGATCTCGGACTCACCCGATTTCACCGAGTATCTTCGCCGGATTCCCGTCCTCCAGAGCGTCTTCACCGTCCCGGGAGATGAGATCCCGCTGGAGGACTGCACCCGCTACTACTGGCGCATCAAGACCGATCCTGCCGGCCCGCCCGAGGAACCGTTCTCCGAAACCCGCTCGTTCTTCGTTCAGTCGCCCGGTGTGATCTGCCCGCCGGCGTTCGAACCGGGCCCGATCGTGACCATTCCCGTGCCGCCGGTGGAGCCCGTGGTTCCCACGCCGACTGGGGTGCCGGAGCCGATGGTGACCGCGCCCCTGGACAGCAACTGCCGCGCGGGCCCAAGCACCCTCTACGATGTCGATGACACCCTCTTCGCCGGCGTCACCGCGCCGATCAAGGGCCGCAACGAGGACGCCACTTGGCTTCAGATCCTGAGTCCGAACCTGCGGCGGCTGTGCTGGGTGTGGGCGGGGCAGGCCGGGATCCAGATCGTCGGAGATCCCCTCTCGGTGCCCATCGTCCGCGTCGCGCCGCCGGAGCCGACGGAAGTTCCGGTCGACTGCAGCGACTACTCGACCGAAAACGCATGCCAGGCGAACGCGGCCTGCAAATGGGTTCCCTACGCGACGCGTGTCGGCGGGACGTGCCAGAAGAAGTGACTTGATCGTCAGGGGGTTGAGCGCAGACCATCCCCGGCGGTGCGAAAAGGCCGGGGAAGGGGAAGAGTTCTCAAGGAGGCGGGGGCCGAACGCCCCCGCCTCCTTGAGCGACGCTAGGCGCCGGCTATCTCCACGGCCACCATCCCGTCCACCACGCGATCCCCAGCCCGAGCACGATGAGCGCGAGCAGGGCAACCACAGCGCCCAGGAGGATCGACCAGCGAGGGAGAACGCGAGCGCGAACGGGCGAGCCGGGGGGCACCTCCAGAAGAATCAAGGTGATGTTGTCATGCCCGCCGCGGGCGCGGGCCAACACCACCAGCGACTCCACCGCCTCGCGCGGCGGCCCGCGGTGAAGCGCATCGGCGATTTCGCCCGAGTCCACCAGATCGGTCAGCCCGTCGGTGCACAGAAGGATCTGATCGCCGACGTTCAGGCGCATCCCCTGGCGTGAGATGGCGCGCACGTCGTCGTCTCCGGGGTTCCACTGCATCCGCAGATCGGGTTCGACGTCCAGGCCCCCGCCCAGATGGCGCCTCAGGATGTGCGCGTTGGGGTGGCCCTTGGCCTCTTCGGGGACGATGATCCGATGGTCGAGGGCCTCTTGCACCCACGTATGGTCAATCGTCAGTTGGCGCAGCCGATCCTGGCGCAACAGGTACATGCGGCTGTCTCCGACGCTGGCCGTGTACAGGTGCGACCCGATGACCCACGCCACGGCCACCGTCGATCCCATTCCCTGCCGGGATTCCGACTCTTCGGCAGCGCGCGCCACCGCACGTCCCGCGGCCACCACGGCCGATCGGAGCTGCTGAATCGGCTGGCGACCGCTGGCCGCCGACAGCGCCTCGTGGATCGTCTCGACCGTGATCCGAGACGCGACTTCCCCCGCCTGATGCCCGCCGATGCCGTCGGCGACGATGGCCAGGAGGCTGGGCGTGCCGTCCGATTCCAACCGATGGGCCGTGGCCGAGAACGAGTCCTCATTGTTCTTGCCCGTCTCACCGGCGTGCGACTGGGTGACGACCAGCAAGTGTGGCTGATCCGATGGGATCATCGCCGAGTGCCCGTGGGTGGGTGTGTCATGAAGGGTTCTCCGGCGTCGAGAAAGGGCGGAAGCGAACGGCCGGCCGGGGCCCGGGCGTGGTCAGCCGGAAGCGATACGCCGAACGGCCGAAGTGGATGACATCGTTATGCGTCAGCGCCCGTCCTTGATCGTCGACGGACTCGCCGTTCACCCACGTACCGGCCACGGAGTTTTGGTCCCGCAACACGCTGCTGCCTCCGGCGCGCCGGACCAGCCGCGCGTGAAGCGGTGAAACCGACGCGTCGTCGAGCAGCAGGCCGCACAGGGACGGGTCGGTGCCGATCAGCAGGTCGGCGCCATCCCAGGCGAACGGCGTACCCTCGGTGCCGTCGTCGCGCATCGGAACGAGCAGCGCCTCGGGCGGCAGGTCGCGCGGCCGGGCGCCCAGCCGCGCCCGCTGAAGCGGGCGAAGGCCAAGCGGTCCTTCGCCGGCGAGGGTTGTTTCGCGACCCAGGGTGACCCAGGCGTTCACCAATCCGACGACGGCGAGGGCAAGCACAATGGACGCGCCCATCGGAAGCGCCGCCGGCCTCAAGGCTTCCCATCCCTGCGGTCCGGGAATGACCTGCACTTCGATCATCACCGCCTCGGTCGCCGACTGCAGACCCTGTCGGTCGATGACCTCCGCCTGCACGCGGTGCCGGCCGCTCTCGAGCAGGGTGGAAAGATCCCATGTCAATTGATCAAAGGGAGGCTGTGTTCGACTTTCGACCGTCTCGCCGTCAACGAGAAGCCGGATTTCCGTCAGCGGGCGCGGGTGCCCGTCGGGAAAGGTGACGAGCAACGGCAGCGTCTGGCTGACGGGAGGAATGTCCGGCAGGGGCACATTGGCATCATCGGTCTGGCGGACGATGCGCGTGGGCGGCGAGACAAAGGCAGCCTGCGGAGGTTGGACGCGCACGTCAAACGTTTGCGGCTCCGACTGCCCGACCAGCTCGTCCGCCTCGAGCAAGACCTCGACCGTGTGCTGTCCCGAAGACTGAGCCGGCGACGAATACTCGAATTCGTAACGCGTGCGGCGGCTGCTCAGGAAATCCACGAGGCCGTCGAGACCACGCTCTGGATCGAACACGGTGAAGGTGCCGCCGGTGGCGATGGCCGCCTCGCGCAGGCGAACGGCCTCCAACACCAACGACTGCTCGGGCGTGCCAAGGAGAACGGCGTGGAGAACGATCCCCATGTCTTCAGCGGCGGCCACGGCGTCGGCCAGGTCCTGGTCGACGGGCATATCCACCAGGGTCGTCAGGAATACCAGGTGGCTTTCCATGCCCGGCGCCGGAGGCGGCGAGGAGGCGACATCGAGGGCACCGATCAGCAGGCCGTAACCCGCCGCAGGGCCAAACTCGGGCTCTAGCGCCAGCAGAGTCTCGGCCAAGGACTCATGGTCGGTGAGGTGGGCCGCAGCCACCCCATCGGGCGTCACCAGACTGAGGTCGTCGATCGCGCCTCCGGCCGTGGCCTGCTGCCACGCCTGCGACAGGGCCTGGCGCACGGTGTCGAATCGCGTTCGCCCCAGCGGGTCGCGCCGGCGCATGGGAGCAACGGTGTGGACGGCGTATACGATGCGCACGCCGACGTCCGTCTCCCGCACCTCGATCTCGGAGACGGCGCTTCCATCCTCGAGCACCTGGAACACGGTCGGCGGCAGGGCAGGGACCCGAACGCCTTGCGCATCGTCGACCGAAACGAAGAAACGGATCTGAGGAAAATCTTCGGCCGAAGGAACCGTCGCGGAGACGAGCGCTGTAGCCTGGGCCCCGGCCGGGTGCGCTACCCCGGAGGCGACAAGACTGAGCCACAGGGCCAGCCAACCCAGACGGGTCGGACGCATGCGGCCATTCTAGCATGCGGGCGCGGGGGCCTGAAACGGGAGGCTTTGCAGTCGCCTTACAAACCGACCACCTGCGGTCTGTTTCTTCCTATCATGGGACCGAAGGCCGCACCTGCGGCGCCGGTCACGACGATGGACACGCCTTTCGAGATTCTTCTTCCGGCGGAAACGATCGATCCTCCGCTCACCTTTTCGGAGCGGCTGATCCGCGGCGCCCTGCTGTTGGGTTTCCTGGCCGTGATGGGCACCGAGGCCTGGCTGCTCTGGCAGGTGTGGGGTTTGATCGACTGACCGCCTGAATCGGGCACGTTTCCTGCATTGCGGGCACAGGGGCCCCTGAACATCCTCCAGGTGTGCCTCTTGAGCCTCCCTCCGGCAGACCCTCCCGCGACTCCCCGCCAGCGGGAGGGTCGTCGTTAACCACCAAGTCACCATTCGCTCAATCAGGATTTGGCCGGGCTCCTCCGGCCGCTGCGCTGACGCTCCGCGGCCGGCTCCGCCCGGGATTGTCCTGCGTGGTGGCGAGGTCCTCAACCGCGCCTAGGGGCGAAGCACCGTTCGTGCCGCAAGCACCGGCGGCACGCCGGTGCGAGACGGCACGCTTCGCCCCTACACCTCCCGGATCTACGCCCCCATCGACCCCGTTTGCGGTCTATGGACTCGAAATGCGACCCGGCGACTCAGCCCACCGAAAACGCTCCTCGGCATAGACAGTGTAGGGGCGAAGCACGCTTCGCCCCTACAGCTATTGCCCTAGGTTGCAGTCGTGCCTTGCCCGTTCAACTCGGCGCCGGGACTGGCATCACCTCGAGCGCCGCTTTGCCGATGAAACGGCGAAAGGTCAGGGTCCACGTGCCGCTGACGAACGTCTGCAGGATGCCGTTCAGGACGAGCATGACCGGCAGGTAAACCAGACCGCAGCCGATCGCCACCAGCCCGCCAGCCGTAGCGGCGTCTTGCGAGCCTGCCGACAGGGCGAGCACGGCCGGCAGGGCCACCGCCAGGAAGGGCGCGGCGATGATCAGCCCTACGACGAATCCTCCCACCACCAGGATCAGACCGACGACGATCGCCATGCCCAGGTTGGCGCGCAGAATCTCATACGCCCGCCGGAACGACGCCAGCACCGGCGTGTTCTCGACGACGATGGTGTTCTGAACGAAGGTGATGTAGATGTTGGCGGCGAACGCCAACGGGATCACCAGACAGAGCAGGGGCAAGAGACAGATCAGCCCCACACCCATCGTCAGACCGGCAAACAAGACCATCGGCACGGCGATCACCAGCGAAAGGACGAGAACGACGGCCGCCACCAGCAACGCCGCACCCAGCAACCGCCAGAAATGCGGCCGGCCCAGTCGCCAGGCCTCCGCCAGGGTGACCGTCCCGGTTTCGTCGGCCTGGTTGAAACCGGCGATCAGGCCCGCCTGGCCGAGAATCCCCAGCACGAAGAGGGCCAGCCCCAGCAGAATGGCCAAGACGACTATGGCCACGACGATCAGCGCGATCGTCTCTTCCGGGACGTTACGGAAGAACTGCTCCATCCCGGGCCATTCATCTCCCGAGAACTGATATCCGGTTCCCTGATACGAACCACTTCCGCCGCCCCCGCCGCCGCCACCTGTGCAGGCCGCAAGGATCCCGAGGACCCACAGCCCCTTGTTCTTCCAGGTGATCTGCCAGGCACGCCTTAAGACATCACCTATGTCCATGATGACTCCTTTCGATAGGTGCTTCGGAGAGTTCCGTCGTTCTCGGATAGCGTCCATCGTACGCCGTGAACACGTCGGCCCTCATGACGCAACCCTGACAACTGACCACTGCTTCATTCCCATTCGATCGTCGCCGGGGGTTTGCTGGTGATATCGTACACGACGCGGTTGACGCCCGGCACCTCGTTGACGATTCGATTGCTGATGCGCGCCATGGTCTCGTAGGGCAGCCGGGACCAGTCGGCGGTCATGAAATCGTCGGTCGAGACAGCCCGAACGGCCACCGTTTCGGCGTAGGTGCGTTGATCGCCCATCACGCCCACCGATCGCACCGGGAGCAGGACGGCGAAGGCCTGGGCGGTCTCGATGGGCAGAGGGCCGTCGTGGCTGAGCTCCTCGGTGACGATGGCGTCCGCGGCCCGCAGTCGCTCGAGACGCTCGAGCGAAATCTCTCCCAGGCAGCGCACGGCCAGACCCGGGCCTGGAAAAGGTTGTCGCCAAACCACGCGCTCGGGCAAACCCAGGGCGCGTCCCACCAGGCGCACCTCGTCCTTGAAAAGGTAGCGCAGCGGCTCGACGAGTTCGAATTTCATATCGGAGGGAAGGCCGGCGACGTTGTGATGGGTCTTGATGCGCGCCGCCTGCCGCCGATCGGGCGCGCTGGACTCGACGACGTCGGGATAGATCGTTCCCTGGACGAGGAAGCGAGGCTTGCCGGCGCGCCGGGCCTGTTCCTCGAAGACGCGAATGAATTTCTCCCCGACGGCCCGGCGTTTGGCCTCCGGATCGGTCACCCCGCTGAGGGCCTCCAGGAACGCTTCGCTGGCGTTGACGGCGATCAAGCGTGCTCCGATGTCGCGGCTGAAAGCCTGGGCGACCGATTCGGCCTCCCCACGCCGCAGCAGCCCCGTGTCGACGAAAACACATGTCAGCTGATCGCCGACCGCCCGGTGAACCAGGGCCGCCGCCACGGCCGAGTCGACGCCGCCGCTGACCCCCGCCAGCACGGCTTCGCCGCCAACTTGCCGGCGGATGCTGGCCACGGACGACTCGACGATGGCCGCCGGTGTCCAATCCGGCGCGGCCCGGCACACCTCCAGGGCGAAGGCTCGGATCCACGCCGCGCCCTCCGGTGTGTGCCGCACCTCCGGATGAAACTGAAGACCGTAACGCTTGCGCTTCCGGTCGACCATGGCTGCGATCGGCGAGTTCCCCGAGCGGGCGAGAGCCTCGAATCCAGGAGGCATCGCCTCGATGCGGTCGCCGTGGGACATCCACACCTGATGGCGGCCGGCGGGCAAGAGCACGTCGGTCGAAAGGACCTCGACCTCCGCCGGGCCGTATTCGCGGGCCGTGGAGGCAGCCACCCGTCCCCCGAGCGCATGGGTCAGAGCTTGCATGCCGTAACAGATCCCGAGGATCGGGGCTTCCGACTGGAAGACGTACTCCGGCACCTGGGGCGCGCCGGGCTCGTACACCGAGGCCGGTCCACCCGAGAGAATGTAGCCGCGCGGGGCCAGGCGCTGGACTTCGCCTGCAGGCGCATTCCAGGGAAACAGTTCGCAGTAAACCTGTGCCTCGCGCACCCTTCGGGCGATGAGCTGTGAGTATTGGGAACCGAAATCCAAAATGGCGAGGGCATCCACCTTGGATCAGTCCGCGAAGACGATCTTGCCGTCGTTCATGTTGGTGATGACCGCCAGGGCCTCGATCGGCACATCGAGTTCGGCCAGGAGTTGGCGGCCGCCTTCGAAGGTCTTCTCCACGAGCGTTCCCACGCCGACGATGGTCGCTCCCGCGGCACGCGCCAGGCGGGCCAGGCCCAGGATCGTCTGCCCGGTGGCGAGAAAGTCGTCGATGATGAGCACCCGCTCGCCCCGCCCGAGATACTCCGGCGAGACGATCAGCTCGACCGTGCGACCCTTGGTGTGGGAAGGCGCCAGGGTCAGGAAGATCTGGTCGGGCATGGTGATGGGCTTTGTCTTGCGGGCGTAGACGACCGGCAACCCAAGATGGGCGGCTGTCGTCAGCGCGGGGGCGATGCCCGAGATCTCAGCCGTCAGGACCTTTGTGGCGCCCACCCGACCGAAGCGCTGAGCCAACGCTCGCCCGCAGGCGTCCATCAAGCGCGGGTCGACCTGATGGTTGATGAAACCGTCAACCTTCAAGATCCCACTGCCGAGGTTCTTCCCATCGGTCAAGATGCGGAGCTTGAGTTCGTCCATAGGTTGCGACTCGCTTGGGGAGTTGGTCCGATTGTACAACGTCCCCCTCCAGGGGGAACTCGGCCTCTTGGGTTCTTCCCGGCTTGACATAGAACGGATGTTCCGCTAGAATGTCCGCGAGCCGAGGTCGTACGCCCGCAGGCTGCTGTCTCGCCCGCAGGGCGTCGGCCCGGACGGAGGCCGGGATGCCGAAAGGCAAGCTGTCGGAACGCCAGAAGCGCATGCTGGATTTCATCCAGAAGTTCAGCCACCAGTCGGGATATCCCCCGTCGATCCGTGAGATCGGCGAGGCGGTCGATATCTCTTCGACGTCGGTGGTCAACTACAACCTCAACCGCCTGGTCGAGGAAGGCTTCGTGGCGCGTGATCAGAACGTTTCGCGCGGCATCCGCCTGACCGAGAAACTCGCCAAGGCCTCGGAGCGCCTGACCAACGTCGTGCGCATCCCCATGGTCGGCCGGATCTTCGCCAGCCAGCCGGTCCACCTTCCCAGCACCGATTCGCCGGTGTTCGGCGCCGATGAAGCCATCGAGATCACCCGGGACCTTCTCACCGCTCAAGACGGGCTCTTCGCTCTCCAGGTCAAGGGCGACTCGATGATCGATGCCATGGTCAACGACGGGGATATCGTCGTCATGAAACGCCAATCCGAGTGGCGGAATGGCGATATGGTGGCTGTCTGGCTCAAGGACCGTGAGGAGACGACACTCAAGCACATCTATCGCGAGGGAGGTCGAGTTCGGCTGCAGCCGGCGAATCCGACGATGAAGCCTATCGTGATCGACGATCCTTCGAAGCTTGAGGTGCAGGGCAAGGTGATGCTGGTCGTCCGCCAGCTCAACTGACGAAATCTTCCGCGAGAAGGATTCCAAACCCGGTTTCCGCAGGAAACCGGGTTTGGGTTTTCTAAGGGCCCAGGCTGTCTTCAAGGAACCGAATCAGCTCGGGCAGGAAGTCCGCCTGCGTGCGATACAGAAGCTCGGTGCCGTGAGCGCTGCCGGGGTAGACGAGCAAGATCGCCGGACCCATAGCCTCCCCGGCAAGGACTTCGACCGTATCGGCCGAATACGTGTCCTTGTCCGAAGCGGCCAGCAAGATTGGTCGCTCCCCATACATCGACATCACACCCTCGAGCTTGATTCCGAAGTAGTCCATGCCGGGTGAGAGCAACGCGACCGCCCGGATGTGCGGGTCGCTGGCGGCGTGGGTCAGCGCCAGGTTGGCCCCGATGCTGGCGCCCACCGTGGCTCGTCGCCGGTCGTCGACTTCGGGCTGCTGCGCGATCCAGGCGTGAGCAGCGGCGACGTCCTCGACGGCGAGTTCCCAGTCTTCCTCACCTCGCGTGTCTCCATGACCCCGCAAGTCCAGCGCCAGTGAGGCGATGCCTGCTTGCCGCATGACCTCAGCTTCGGGCGCCCAGTCCACCCGGCTGCCGCGGTACATATGAAGGAGGAGGACCGCCGGGGATGAGGGGCCTGCCGCGCGCCACGTGCCCCGCAATGCGAATCCCTGCGCGCCCTGCACGGTGACGTCCTGCGCCGGAGGCGGTGTGGCTGCGGTGCTGGTCGGCCTGAGGGCGGTGGGGCTGATCTGCGGCGACTGGGAGGGGGTAGCGGTCGTGCAGGCGGCGAGAAGGACGGTCGCGCCGATCACGAAACCCAAACCCGTCTTGCGCAGAAAAACGGGTTTGGGTCCTGTGGAGCGGAGGAGTCTTGAGGCCACGCGCATCGGTCCTCTGCTCGCAGTCTCAAGCACGAAGTCGAGGCTTGTGGTTGCGTCGTGCGATGAATGCGCCCGAGGCCTCGAGGTGAGCCGGCGCCGCCCACAAGTCCGGAAACTCGGAGCGCTCGGCCTGCGAAGCGTCATCGGCGGGGAGTTGGAGTCCGCCCTGGAGAAGGCGTTTGACGGCGCGCACGGCGGCCGGGTCCTGCTGGGCGATCGTCCGCGCGATCCGAGTCGCCTCCGCCAGCGCCTCGCCTCGCGAGACTCGGCGATTGGCGAGGCCGGCTTCGAGCGCCTCCTGAGCGGTGAGGGCTTTGCCGCAGGCCAGGATTTCCATGGCGCGGGCGTAGCCGGTGAGACGAAGCAATCGCTGGCCTCCGCCCCACGCGGGCGTGATCGCCAGGCGGACATGCATCATGCCCAGAGTCGAGCCGTCGGCCATCACTCGCAGGTCACACGCCAGTGCGATCTCAGCCCCTCCACCGAGGGCCGGGCCCTCCATGGAGGCAATCACAGGGAAGGGCAGGGATTCCAGTCGATCGAGTGCGCCGGCCATGAGCAAGGACAGCCGAGCCCCGTCCAAACGCGTCGGATAGCCGTCGAGCTCGACCAGATCACCCCCGGCGCAGAAAGCTTCCGGACCTCCGGTGACGACGAGGCAGCGAGTGTCCGCATCGGCGTGCGCGGCCTCCACGGCCTCCGAAAACTGGCGCATCGCCTCCCACGTCAGCGCGTTGCGCGCCTGAGGCCGATCGATGGTCAGATGGGCCAATCCCTCGACCGGCGGATCCCATCGTACGAGACGTTGCATGCCGACTCCTTGACCACGGCCTGGGCGCGCCGTATACTCGCCGAGTGCGGGGTGTAGCGCAGCTGGTAGCGCACCGCGTTTGGGACGCGGGGGTCGGCGGTTCAAGTCCGCCCACCCCGACTGTGCAATGCATAACCCCCGGCGGGAGATGAGGGTTCGATGATCGGCCGACGGCTTTCATCGGCGGCGAAGAAACTGGACGTGGTGGTGGTCGCGGCGCGTTATGCGCCGGATGGCAACCTGGCGCTGGCGCAGGTGTACGAACGGCGCGGCCAGGTGTGGACCGACCTGGTGCTGTTCGATCGGGAGGATCTCGTCCAACGCCTGCGCGCCGGCAAGCGCGTCGCCGCCGGCGTGCCGGCGCAGGTGCCGGGCGATTTCGAGGTGCGGGAGTCGGTGAGGCTCTCTGGCGTCAACGGTCGCGCCGTCGTACGGGCCGAAGGCGCCACATCCACCACCGACGACCTGCGCGTGCCGGCTTTTTGAGCCGACCGGGCAGGCCTGGAATGCATGCGGGCGTGGCCAAGTGGTAAGGCGACAGCCTTCCAAGCTGTTATCCGCGGGTTCGAATCCCGTCGCCCGCTCTGGAGAAGTGGTCAGTGGTGAGTGGTCAGCGGCTCTCATCGCTGGGGAGAGGTATTGGCTGACCACCGACCACCGTCCACTGACCACTGTCGTTGGGGCCCGTAGCTCAGGGGTTAGAGCAGCCGGCTCATAACCGGTGGGCCGCAGGTTCGAATCCTGCCGGGCCCATCTCCTTCATCGAGCGAATCCCCGCGTGCAAGGCCGGGCTTGCGCGCAACCCTCGTATAATCCCTTTCGGTGAGATCTCCCCGGCTGCCGTGGGTTTTTTCGACGAACAGATGACCTGCCCGCATTGCCTCGGGATTGAGAAGGAGTTCAATGCCGACGTAGCCCGGCGCGAGCTGGGCCACTATCGCCAACGCGGGCCCGGAAAGGCCACACGCCTGCTCATCAGCGAGCTGACCCGGCGCGGGCTGCGCGACTCGACGTTGCTCGACATCGGCGGTGGAGTGGGGGCGGTCCAGCACGCGGCGCTGGAGGCGGGCGCGACAAAGGCGATCGGGGTGGATGCCTCGAGCGCCTACCTGGCGGCCGCCAAAGAGGAAGCTGCCCGTCGAGGCCTGCAGGACAAGGTCGAGCATTGGCATGGCGATTTCGTGGCCCTGGCTCCCCGCATCCCGCCGGTCGACGTGGTTACCCTGGACCGGGTCGTCTGCTGCTACCCCGACGCCGGCTCCCTGGTCGATGCCTCGGCCGCGCATGCGCGGCGGATGTACGGGCTGGTCCACCCGATCCGAACGTGGTGGATGGCCGCGGCCCTCGGTCTGCTCAACCTGTTCCTGCGCCTTCGAGGCTCGACCTTCCGCGTCTATCTGCATCCGCGCCAGGAGGTCGAAGACGTGCTGGAGCGCAGGGGTTTCCAGAACGCTTTTCATGGCCGCGCCGGAGTCTGGCAGGTGGCGCTGTATCTTCGTCCCGGTCACGTCCGGCTGACGCACGCAACGGAGACATGAGTCGATGACCAACCTCCTTCACCGGCCAGGCTTCTTCGGCACGAGCGCCAACTTCGCCGCGGACATGACGTTGACGATCAGCCTGGTCGTCGCGGGACTCTTCACCCTCGGCTTCGCTCTGGCCCGCGCCCACAAGTACTCGATCCACCGCTGGATCCAGACCTCGGCCGCCGCCCTGAACGCGATCCTGGTGGGATGGATGATGATCCTGCCCTTCCGAGATTTCGTGCTTCCCGGCCTGCCGTCCCGACTTGGAGAGCGCTTCTATGCGTTCACCACCCTGCACGGCCTGGTGGGTGCATCGGCTCTGATCTTCGGCTTGTTCGTCGCCTTGCGCGGCAACAACCTCGTTCCCTCCGCCTTGAAGTTCGACAACTACAAAGGATTCATGAGGGTCTCCTACGCTCTGTATGTGCTGGCGACCCTGCTGGGCGTGCTCGTGTATTTCACCTGGTTCGTGTGGAATCCCAATCCCCCCGTCTACCAATAGGCCGCCCGGCCTTAAACGCGAACCGCCGGATGTGGGGGGCCCATCCGGCGGTTCTTTCTGTGTCGGGGTCCCATTGCCCGTGCAGGGGGACACAAGCGAATGGGGGAGGTCCCCTCAGAAGGGTCGGCTACCAATACGTTTTGCTTTGCCGACCCTTCCTGTCCGAATTCTAGCACCATTTCTGGTAGGAGACCCTTAAAAAGACCTTAGGGTCGGCCGGAAGGCCCCTTTCGCTTTGAACGGGAGAATAGGGCGGCCCATTCCCGGACCTCTTCCGGGCTGGATGGGGCTTCCGGCTTGCCTGCGCCTTCCGGCTTGCCTGCGCCCGCCGCCGGAGCCTTGGCACCGGTGAGAAGGGAGGCGAAGGCGCGGCTGGTGAGGCTGCGAGCGCCCGCATGCCCTGCCGCACGGCGGACTTCGCCGTCGGAGGAGACGACGGTCCAGTTGCGGGCATTCCCTCCGAGGCGCCGAAGATGTCGCTGGATGGCGAGGTCGGCTGTATCCGGAGGCGTGGCAAAGCGCACCGTGACACCTGAGCGCGTCGGCGGGTGAGATCCGCCGGCGGCTCCGCGGTCGAAATAGACGGTCACCTGCTTGCTCGTCCTGGCGCAGAACGAGCGCAGCAGGTCAACCAGCATGGCTTCGTCTTCGGGTTCGTCCAAGGAAAGACCGGGGACCACGGGTATGAGGTTGTGTCCATCCACCATGTACGGCATCGGCGGCCTATGGCGTGCGATCCGCGCCAAGGTTTCGAACGGAGGTCGGCGTCATCAGGTCGTGCAGCAACCGGCCGAACGTCTCGACGGGATTCGTCGACCGCTGCAGAGCCGGGTCGATCAAGTCTCCCCCAACCCAATAGTTGAAAATGTAGCCTCGCACGAGGGGATTCAGAATGAAGGCGATGCTTCTGTGTGCAGACGGCTCGTCCGCGAGGCGATAGCGAGTCAGGTACTTCGCAGCCTCGTCCCGGCTGCGGCCCTGATCCAGGAGCAGCAACGCGGCGTTGCCGAGACAGCGCATGAGGACGCCCTGGCCGACGGCGAACTCCCAGGCCCCATCAGGGTGAATCTCAGATAGCCCCGCGGCAGGAAAAACCTCCTGCGCATGCCATGTCAGCCATGCGGATCGGTCGATCATGATTCCAAGGGCGCGCGTCGCCAATCCTTCGGACACCACCGACAGCGGAGAATTCAGGAGCACGAGCCGAAGCTCGTCCCACGCCCGGCCGTCGATCCACTCGGCTTCCTTGATGGCATGCTCGGTGTGGTGGCCGGGGTACGCCTCGTGGGCCACGAGGTCGGCCAGAGCCGTCGCGAACTGGGGCCAGTCCAGACCGATCTCGACGCGGGAACGCCCTCGCCCGAGGCAGGCATTGTACGCGGACCACGGCTGATCGATGACGAACTCGACCTCGACCCGTTCGTCCGTCGGCAAAGGGAACCGATGGCGAGCCTCTTTCTGGAGTCGCTGGAGGATAAGTTGGACGACCGGCCGAAGGCGGTCGGCGCTTACCGTTACCGACTTCCTAAAGGACGCCACTCGCTCCGCCAGCGACCCACGCCCCGGCAGGGCCTCGTCAAGGCGATGATGCGCCTCCACAAAGAGACCTTCGTCGGTCCAGGCCGGCCTGTGATCGTAGATTTCCTCAACTTCCTGCGCGAAACCCAGGGGCTCGCCAAGCAGACGTCTCACCACGGTGGCGGCGGCCCGCAGCTGGGCCACCATCACCGCCGCGCGCCGGCTATCGAGAGTCTCGTCGCTCAGAGCCATCTCGAGCAGGCGGTCGGCTTCGGCATCGAGGGCAGCGAGCGGTGGGAGCTCCAAGCCGTCTGTCGGAGGGCGACTGCTCCCGCCAGGGATATGTGCGTCGATGAAACCGGGAAGATGACGATCGATCGCACACGCGAGGCGAATGAATCGCTGCGGAAGGTCAGATTCGGTGAAGGCGCCCGAGGCCATGGAGAAAGTCTACCCCCGACCGTGCACCCCTGCGCTCCGCAGCGCTGGCATCGCGGCGGCTGTCGCCCTGGTGGACCTGTGCTATGATGCCGCCGCATGGGAAGCGTGCGCAGGCCGAACGGCAATCCGTTTGCGCTCTACCTTATTCTGAACGTCGTCGTCTCGATGGCGACGGTTCTGCTCGTGCTGTTCCTGTGGGATAGAGCCCAACCCGAGCCCCCGCCGCCCCCGCCCACACCGACCATCGACGCGGCGGCGATGGTTGCCAGTGCGCTGCCCACGGCGACCGAGACTCTTGTCCCGACCGCGACGCCGGTCACCTACACGGTCCGGCCGAACGACACGCTGTTCGGCATCGCCCTCACGCTCGGCGTTTCTCTCGAAGACCTGATGGAATTGAACGACCTGACCGAGACCTCGGTGCTCGACGTGGGTCAGATTCTTCTGGTCCCGACGGGCGAGTCGGGCTCCGGGCCCGTGGCCACGGCGACGCGCACGGCGCCTCCTCCGCCCACCGTGACTCCGGGAACCAACGCCCAGGCGCCTCGAGTCGAGATCACCGGCGTGGACGGGCCGGGAGACCTCGCGGCCGAGACGGTGCACCTGGTCAACAGCGGGGGCGTGGCAGCGATGGCCGGCTGGACGCTTGAGGATGGACGCGGGCATGTCTATCGATTCCCGGTCTTCACCCTTCACAACGGGGCGGTGAGCGTCCACAGCCGCGCCGGGACGGACACGGTCATCGATCTGTACTGGGGCCTGACCGAAGCCGTCTGGCTGCCCGGCACGACGGTCACGCTGCGCGATGCGGAAGGCAACGTCCAATCTACGTTTGCCATCCCGCGGAGCTGAGGTTGCGGCTCCGGCGGGTCCGCGCCCTTCCCTGCCGGCTTCGGTGAGGCCGGCGCTTTCCTCCTGGAACACGCCTTCCTTTATTCGTCATGCGTCAGCGGTGTTGCGGCGATGAGCGTCGAGACGTTTCCCGAAGCCAACGCGGCCGCCGTCGATATCCCGCTTCCGTTGACCGTGGGTGAAAGTGATCGCGACGGCCGGGCCGCGGTGGAAGCCGCGGCCGGAAGCGGTCATCCAGTCGGACTGGCGGTGCGCCTCGTCATGCTCCAGGGCAATGGAAGACGGCCGAACATTGACTTCGCCCGGCTGGACGGCGAAGTCGCCCACCCAACGATGGTCCCATGAGCATGTGGAGGCGGTGGGCAGAGCGGAAGATCGAAGAGGCGATGCAAGACGGCGCCTTCGACGACTTGCCGGGACGCGGTCGACGGTTGGCGCTGGATGATGAGGCCCTGGTTCCGGAAGAGTGGCGTCTGGCATTTCGCGTTCTCCGGCGCGGCGGTTTCGCTCCGGCGTGGATCGAGCTGAGGAAAGAGGCCGAGGCGCGCCTCCTCCGGGCTTGCGATGATCTTCGAGATGCGGCCCGCGAACATCAAGGTGACATGGAGCCGGGCTGGATCCGGGCGCGCCTTCGATTCACGGATGAAATCAAGGAAGTCAACCAGCTCATCGACCGGGCGAATCTGGAGGCCGGCCGCGCTTCGCTCCAGCTCCCGCACTGCGACGCGGCGCGATTGGCCGAGAAGATCAGGCGCCAGGCCGAAAGATCCTGAGCCGGCGGAACCATCTTTGGGCGGGCGCGAGGCGAATTCGCCCGCAGTCGGCCCGGAACCGGTTGCACCCCCTCCGTCCGTCTGATAGACTTCGTCTCGGGAGCCCCCAGGTTGTCTCAGGCCCTCTACCGCAAGTGGCGCCCACGCTCGTGGGACGAAGTCGTCGGTCAGGATCACGTGATCCAGACCCTTCGCCACGCGGTGCGCAGCCAACGCCTGGCCCACGCCTACCTGTTCGCCGGCCCACGCGGCACGGGCAAGACGACCACCGCCCGCCTCCTGGCCAAAGCCGCCAACTGTCTGGCCGACGATCCGGCTGCCCGGCCGTGCAACGCGTGCGCTCCGTGTCAGGCGATCAACGAGGGCCGTTTCCTGGATCTCATCGAAATCGACGCCGCCTCCAACACCAGCGTCGATGACGTGCGCGACCTGCGCGACAAGATCAACTTCTCCCCGAACGAGGGCCGCTACAAGGTGTACATCGTGGACGAGGTCCACATGCTTTCGACCGCGGCCTTCAACGCGCTGCTCAAGACTCTCGAGGAACCCCCGTCGCACGTCCTTTTCATTCTGGCCACGACGGAGGTCCACAAGATTCCGGCGACAGTCTTGTCGCGGTGCCAGCGGCATGAATTCCGGCGTGTGCCCGTGGCCGTGATGATCGAGCACCTTCGCCAACGCTGTGAGGCGGAGGGGCTGAACGCGGAGCCATCCGCCCTGGCTCTGATTGCCCGCCAGGCGACGGGAAGCCTGCGGGATGCCATCTCGCTGCTCGATCAGCTCGCCTCGACGGACGAGAAGGTGACGCTGGAGCGCGCCGAGCAGGTCCTGGGGACGGCTTCCGGGGAGACGGTGCGCCTCGTGGCGGAGGCTATCAGCGGCGGCCAGGTCGATCGAGGCCTCACCGCCATCAACCGCGGCCTGGACGGCGGAGTCGACCCGCGACAGCTGGCGCGGCAGATTGTGGACTTCCTGCGGAACGTGTTGTTGATCCGCATGGGAAACGAAGAATTGGTCGACGCGCCGGAAGACGTGCATCGCGCCATGACCGCCCTGGCTTCGTCGACCGCGCCGGACGCGCTTCTGGCAGGGATCAGGGCCTTCAGCCGTGCCGCTCACGAAAGTCGGGCCGGGTGGCAACCGGGTCTCGGGCTCGAGTTGGCGTTGTTGGAAGCTGCCTCACCGCCGTCGGTGAGCCCTGCGCCTTCCCCTGCGCCGGCGCCGCGGGCCGTCCCGTCGCCGCGGCCCGCCGGATCGGAAGAGACGCGCCGCACCAAGCCCGCTTCCACGCAAACGACGGGCACGGAAGCAGCGCCGCGTTTGAGCCTCCAGGCTGTGCTGGAACGCTGGCCGGAAGTCTTGAAGGCTGCGCATCGCCTCGATCCTCGAACCCAGGCGTTGTTGAATTCGTGCCGGCCGCTGGGCGTGCAGGATGGAAGGCTGATTCTGGGATTCAGCAGTGAGATCCTGCGAGAGAAGATGGAGAAGGGCCACAGCCTGGCGTTCGCACGCCAGGCGGTGCAGGAAATCGTCGGGTCCCCATTGGGCATCCGGTGCGTGATCTCCGGGCAGTGGAAGGCAGCCGATCCGAACGAGGCTCCCGCCGCGCCGATGGATGACGAAGGGATGGTAGCGACGGCCGTGCGTGAACTTGGGGGGCATGTCGTCCAGGTGCAACCGTTGCCGCCGGAAACCAATGCCTGAAGTTGAACGGATGCGAATCGAGGCAAACCATGAATGAGGGTGAGGGCGGCGGGGGGATCCTGGGGATGGCGGCGCAGTTGAAGCGCATGCAAGCCCAGCTCAAGGAGGCCCAGGCGGCGTTGGCGGAGGAGACGATCGAATCGCGCGCTGGAGGCGGCGCGGTGCGCGTCGTGATGAGCGGCACCCAGGAGTGCCGCGAGGTGAAGATCGCCCCCGAGCTTCTGCGCGAGGGTCAGTCGGAAAAGCTGCAGGAGCTCGTGCGCCTGGCCGTCAATCAGGCGATTCGTGATTCGCAGTCGCTGGCAGCCCGGCGCCTGGGCCCCCTGGCCAAGGGGCTGACGGGAATGATCCCGGGTGCATGACCCTCTTCATCTTCTGATTGAGGCTGCGAAGTGAGCGCCGTCCTGCCTCGGGCCGTGGAGCGCCTGGTGGAGGCGTTCGCGCGGCTGCCCGGCGTCGGTCCCAAGACCGCCTCGCGCCTGACCTACTTTCTGCTGCGCGCGCCGGAAGGCGAAAGCCTGGAGCTGGCGGAGGCCCTGCGCGCTATGCGCGCCGAAACGACCCTGTGCAGCGTGTGCTTCAACATCACCGACCGACAGGTCGATCCGTGCGGCATCTGCCGCGATCCGGCGCGCCAGGCCGGCGTGATTTGCGTCGTGGAGGCACCGCTCGACGTACTGGCCCTCGACCGGACGGGGACCTACCGAGGCCGCTACCATGTGTTGCACGGCGCGATTTCCCCTGTGGAAGGCGTGGGTCCTGAAGACCTGCGCCTGAACGAGCTCGTCGCCAGGATCGCGGCCGGGGGCGTGGAGGAGGTCATCCTGGCCACGAACCCGACCCTGGAGGGCGAGGCCACGGCGATGTACTTGCGCCGCCGGTTGGAGTCATTTCCGGTTCGCGTGACGCGCCTGGCGCGCGGCCTGCCTGCCGGTGGAGACCTCGAGTACGCGGACGCCAGCACGCTGTCGCAGGCGCTGGACGGCCGGCGGGAAATGCCCTAAGTGCAGTGGTCAGTGGTGACCCCTGCGCTTACCTTCCAACCGCCAGACGAAGCGCAGGGGTGAGTGGTCAGTGGCCAGCCCGAAAGGCAGTACTTCGAATCCCCGCCACTCGCTAATCACGAATCACTAATCACTAAACCACTGACCACTGACCACCGGCCACTGACCACTGTCTTCATGTCCCCTTCCCTGATCGTCTTCCTCCTCGGCGCGCTGGGGTTGGCCGTCGTGTGGCGGCGGCACCTGGCGGCGCCAAGCACCCACGGTTTCTATCGCTACTTCGCCTTCGTCGGGATCCTGGCGCTCGCGTGCCGGCAGGCGCTGGCCTGGTTTCAGGATCCTGTCTCGTTTCGTCAACTGACTTCGTGGCTCTTGCTGGCGAGCTCGCTGGCGCTGGCTTTGACGGCGGGAGCGACCTTGCGGCGACTCGGGCGCCCGGCGGGGGCGATCGAGCCGACGAAGGCGTTAGTCACCGAAGGCATCTACCGGCACATCCGGCATCCTCTGTACGCCTCGCTCATCCTTCTGGCGGCCGGCGCGTGGCTGAAGCAAGTTGACTGGATCTCGACGGCGTTGATGGTCGGGACATTCCTGGCGGTCTTGGCGACGGCCCGGACGGAGGAGAGGGAGCTCGAGGCGCAGTTTGGAGATGCGTACCTCTCCTATCGCCGCCAGACGGGAGGCTTCCTTCCTTTCGGAACGGCTAGGCCAACGCCGTCGCCCAACGGCCCCTCGGATGCAGGCCCCGCTTCAAGTCCCCTACGGGATGCGAGGCGCGATCCCCGGCAGGGTCATGAAGGCTAGGGAATCGCCCTTGACAGTCGGATAGCCGGGCCGCTATAATCGTGAGTGCTGGAACGAGCGGTCTCGCCCGCCTGGCGGGAAGACCCAGTCAACCGAACGACGACAGGGGCGTCAGAGACCCGGGCCTCCCCTGACTGAGCAAGTTAGGAAAAGGGCCTGCGCGGTCTGCACCTGGCCGATGCGGATAGAGGGCATCGGCAGTTTCGCGTCGTTTGTCTTGACAGCGGATGGGCGGGGTGGTACGATCGCCCTGTTCGGACGTCGGCACCTTAACAACTGAAGAGTGATAGGAAGCCTGAAACGCTTGTGACCAGTCAATCTCCTTGACTCGAATGCGTCTTCGGACGCAAGAAAGTCCTTACGGAGAGTTTGATCCTGGCTCAGGATGAACGCTGGCGGCGTGCCTAATACATGTAAGTCGAACGGACTGTAGCAATACGGTCAGTGGCGAACGGGTGAGTAACGCGTGGGTGACCTGCCCCGAAGTGCGGGATAACAGTTCGAAAGGGCTGCTAATACCGCCTGTGGTCGGAGAGATTCGACCCTCTCTGACGAAAGGAGTGCATCGCAA
>DASSGB010000278.1:0-11763 GCA_035693825.1 Anaerolineales bacterium | reverse complement strand
CTCTTGGGATCGGCAGCGACACGCGAGCGACGCTCGCGCATCGGATCGAGGAAGGCGTTCAACGCGCGCGAAAGTCGCTTCTTGACTTCCACATCCCCGACCTTGCCCTGGGTGTAACGCTCTTCGAGTTCGGCGACCTCGGCCGTGTCGGAGTTGAAGGCCCGGTGATAGATGAACACCGGGTTCCCCTCCACCCGCCCCGGAATATCGGCCCGGATGCGCTGCGGGTCGGTGTACATGCGCGAGACCTTGGCCTCGACCTCGGCAGGGGTGTCGGACAGAAAGATGGCGTTGTTCAACGACTTGCTCATCTTCGCCTGGCCGTCGGTCCCCACCAGCGAAGGCACTTCGCCCAAGAGCACATCCGGTACGGGAAAGACCTCGCCGTAGGTGTTGTTGAACCGCCGGGCGATCTCCCGGCTGATCTCGACGTGGGCTTCGTTGTCCTTGCCGACCGGGACGAGATGGGCGCGAGGCAGAAGGATGTCGGCCGCTTGAAGCACCGGGTATCCGAGGAGGCCGAAAGGCATCACGTCCAGATCGGCGGCCTGGGCCATCTCCTTCAGGCTGGGAATTCGCTCCAAGCGGGGCACCGTCACCAGCATTTCGAAGATCAGGTTGAGCTCGTAGGTTTGCGGCACCCCGGACTGAAGGAAGATCGTGCTCCGCTCAGGATCGATGCCCGCGGCGAGATAATCCAGAACCATGTCGACGATGTTGGCCTGGATCTGGCCGATCGCCTCGCGGTCCGGACGCGTCGTGAGCGTGTGCAGGTCGGCGACGATGAAGAAGCATTCGTATTCGTCCTGGAGCCGTAGGCGGTTCTGGAGCGAGCCGACATAGTGGCCCAGGTGGAGCCGTCCCGAGGGGCGATCGCCGGTGAGGATGCGTTTGCGGGAGGAAGGCATAGTCGAGATCCGTGGCTCGAGGTTCGTGATACGTGATACGTGATTCGTGGCCGGTCGGCAATAACGAGTCACGAGTCACGAATCACCTATCACGTGTTCCCCAATGCTACCCCAAATGTGCGGCCAGCCTCTCGACAATCTTCCGCTTCGGTTGGTACCCTGTCCAGCGTTCGAGCTCCTCCCCGCCCTGGAAGAGGATCAGGGTGGGAACACCCATCACCCCGAAGCGCATCGTGGTGGCCGCGTTCACGTCGATGTCCAGCGTCGCCAGGCGCAGGCGGCCTTCCCATTCGGAGGCGATGTCCTCGAGGATCGGCTCCAGCTGGCGACATGGCGCACACCACTCCGCTCCAAACTCCACCAGCATGGGGACGCCTGACCGCAAGACTTCCGGGTCGAACGTCTGGTCGGTGACTACCGCAAGCTCTGCCATGAGCCTCCATCCACGCCGGGGGCCATAGTAGCCGCGCTGAGGATATGCGTCAAGAAAGCCTTCAGTTGGCAACCGCCATGGGCGGCGATGCCTTCCGCCCTCCGGCGAGGACCGAGCGCAAGCGAGGCCGCAGCCGGAGGCCGTCTCGCCCCGGCCGGCCGGGGCTTCGCGGCCCGCCTGCACCTGCGCTGCGCTAGGTGCGGCGCAGGCGAACGGGGGCGGCCAGAATCATGAAGAACACTGTGGTCGCTTGACGCACCCTCCTAGCGATGATACGATGGTGCCCATCAGGTTAGCACTCTCCGCCCGAGAGTGCTAACCGACGGGAAGGCATGGAAGAACTTACCGAACGCCAGGAGACGATCCTGGCCCTGATCATCCACGAATACGTCGAGACCGGCGAGCCGATCGGGTCGATGACTTTGCTCGGGAGATATGGGCTCGGGGTCAGCTCGGCGACGATTCGCAACGAGATGAGCGCCCTGACGCACGCCGGCCTGTTGCGCCAGCTGCACACCTCCGGCGGCCGGACTCCCACCGAGGAGGGCTATCGGTATTTCGTCCGCCGCCTGCTGACCGAAACCGAGCTGCCCTCCGACGAGAAGCGACTGATCAGCCACCAGTTCTATCAGGCTCGTGCGGACGTGGATGAATGGGTGCGGCTCGCAGCTTCGGTCCTGGCGCATCACTCGCGGGCCGCCTCGCTCGTCACGGCCCCCCACTCGTCCCGGGCCGTCTTCAAGCATCTGGAGCTGATCGGCACCCAGGGACGTCAGGTGCTGATGGTCATCGTGTTGCAGGGCGGCGACGTGCGCCAGCAGATGCTCACGCTGGCCGAAGCCTTTTCGCAGGAAGTCCTTTCCCAGACGGCCGCCCATATCACCGCAGCCTGCGCCGGCCGCGATGCGGACGGAGTGGCTGCCGAGGCCGGCCCGTTCTCAGAACTTGGACGCGAGCTCATTCGGCTGATCACCGAGGTCATGCGCCGTGCCGACGCCGTGTCGTCGGGAGATCTGCATCACGACGGGCTGTCGAACGTCCTGGCGCATCCCGAATTCGCCCAGTCCGACACCGCCCGGCAGGCTCTGCGTCTCTTGGAAGAGCGAAGCTTCCTGGATGAAGTCCTGGCCAAGGCCCTCAGCCCGGGCATTGGCAGCGTCCAGGTGGTCATCGGCGGCGAAGGCGCGTGGGAGGAACTCCGCGACTGCTCGATGGTCCTGGCGCGTTACGGCGCGGCGGGCTACGCCACCGGCGCCCTGGGAGTGCTGGGACCGACACGCATGGCCTATGGCAGAACGATTTCCGCCGTCCGTTACGTGGCCGGCCTGATGAGCGACCTGATGGTCGAGGCATACGCCGGCTGACCCGGTGGTGCCGGAAGGCGCGAGGCAACTTTGACCAAACGCAAACATCAACACGAAGACGAATCTTCCAGGCCGGAGGTTGTCGAACCCGGCAGCAATGGAGGCGGCTCCCCCACCGAGGACGAGCTCGCCGCCGGTGAGCTCTTCACGGCGGAAGCGGCCTCGGCCGGAGAGGGCGGTTCGCCGGCGGGCGAAGCCCTTGGTCTCAGCCTCGAGGAGCTCGAGGCTGAATTGGGTCGCACGCGGGCCGAAGCCACCGCCAACCTGGACGGCTGGCAGCGCACATTGGCCGACTTCGCCAACTACAAGAAGCGCGTCGAGCGCGACCAACAGGAATCTCACGCCCGGGCCGCGGCCGGCATCCTGATCCGGTTCCTGCCGGTGCTCGACGATCTGGAACGCGCGTTGAAGGAGCGGCCGGCTCAGGCCGAGGCCTCCTGGGTGGAGGGGATCGAGCTCGTCTTGCGCAAACTGCAGTCGCTGCTCGAGGCCGAGGGCGTGGAAGTCATCCCCGCCCAGGGTGCGGTTTTCGATCCGAACCTGCATGAGGCCGTGACCCACGAAGACAGCGGCGAGCATCAGGAAGGCCATATCATCGAAGTCATTCAGCAGGGCTATCGCCTAGGCGACCGCGTGCTTCGGCCGGCGCTGGTGCGCGTGGCCAGGTAGGAGACAACCCATGGGAAAGATCATCGGCATCGACCTGGGCACGACCAACTCCGTGGTGGCCATCATGGAAGGCGGCGAACCCACGGTCATCCCGTCATCCGAAGGGGGCCGCCTGATCCCGTCGGTGGTGGCGGTCAATCCCAAGACGGGCGAGCGCATGGTCGGCCAGGTCGCGCGGCGTCAGGCCATCGTCAATCCTGAGAACACCGTCTTTTCCATCAAGCGTTTCATGGGCCGCAAGCACTCCGACGTCGAGGTTCAGCGGGCGATTGGGCTGGTGCCGTACAAGGTGAGTGCCGCGGCCAACGGCGATGTGCGCGTGCATCTCGGCAATCGCGACTATTCGCCGCCGGAGATCTCGGCCATGATCCTGGCCAAGATCAAGCAGGACGCCGAAGCCTACCTGGGCGAGGCCATCACCCAGGCGGTCATCACCGTACCGGCGTATTTCAACGATTCGCAGCGCAACGCCACCAAGGACGCCGGCAAGATCGCCGGGCTGGAGGTGCTGCGCATCATCAACGAGCCGACGGCCTCGGCCCTGGCCTACGGCATGGACAAGAAGACCGACGAGACCATCGCCGTCTACGACCTGGGCGGGGGCACGTTCGATATTTCGATCCTCGACGTGGGCGACGGCGTGTTCGAAGT
This sequence comes from Anaerolineales bacterium, assembly GCA_035693825.1. Lineage (GTDB taxonomy): Bacteria > Chloroflexota > Anaerolineae > Anaerolineales > E44-bin32 > MGOM01. The sequence goes on along the minus strand of DASSGB010000278.1, from coordinate 7,738 downwards.
CAAGGCCACCAACGGGGATACCTACCTGGGCGGCGACGATTTCGACCAACGCGTCATCGATTGGATCGCCGACGAGTTCGTGCGCGAACAAGGCATCGACCTGCGCAACGACCGGCAGGCGCTGCAGCGGCTGAAGGAAGCCGCCGAAAAGGCCAAGATCGAGCTCTCCAGCGTGATGCAGACGGAGATCAACCTGCCCTTCATCACCGCCGACGCCAGCGGACCAAAGCACTTGAACACCAGCCTGACCCGCGCCAAGCTCGAGCAGCTGACGGAAGACCTGATCGAGCGATCGATCGCGCCCTGCCGCCAGGCGCTGCAGGATTCCAACCTCCAGCCAAGCGACGTGGACGAGGTCGTCCTGGTTGGCGGCATGACCCGCATGCCTGCCGTACAGGAAGCCGTGCGCCGCATCTTCTCGCGCGAGCCGCACAAGGGCGTGAACCCGGATGAGGTGGTGGCCGTCGGAGCTGCCATCCAGGCCGGGGTATTGGGCGGCGAGGTCAAGGACATTCTGCTGCTCGACGTCACGCCGCTCACCCTGTCGATCGAAACCCTCGGCGGAGTGGCGACGGCGTTGATCGAACGCAACACCACCGTGCCCACGCGCAAGAGCCAGGTGTTCTCGACCGCCGCCGACAACCAGCGCGAGGTCGAAATTCACGTGGTTCAGGGCGAACGCCCCTTCGCCGCGGACAACACGTCCTTGGGCAAATTCACCCTCGACGGCATTCCTCCTGCGATGCGCGGCGTGCCGCAGATCGAGGTGACGTTCGACATCGACGCCGACGGGATCCTCAAGGTCAGCGCCACCGATAAGGCCACCGGCCGCAGCCAGCACATCACCATCACCGCCTCCTCCGGCCTGACCGAAACGGAAGTCGAGCAGATGCGCAAGGAAGCCGAGACTCACGCCGACGAAGACCGAAAGCGGCGAGACCTGGTGGAGGCTCGCAACACAGCTGACAACGCCATCTACTCGGCCGAGAAAGGCCTGCGCGAGGCCGGCGACAAGATCTCGGCCGATGTGCGCGGGCGGGTCGAGGCCAAGGTCGAAGCTCTGCGCAGCCAGATGACCGGCGAGAACGTGACCTCGCTGAAACAGGCCACCAACGACCTGCTGCAAGCCATGCAGGAAATCGGCTCCACCATGTACGGCTCCGGAAGCGAACAAATGGGCGGAGCCGGCGGACCTCAGACCGACGGCGGAGCCGGGCCTAAGGGCGCCGGACCCGACGTCGTGGAGGGCGAGTTCAAGGAAGCCTAAGGACAGCGGTCAGTGGTCGGTGGTCAGTGGTCAGATCCTGCCTGACTGACCACTCGCCACCGGCCACTGGCCGCTTTCTCTTCTATGCCGACGAAGCGCGACTACTACGAGGTCTTGGGCGTCGGTCGGGGCGCGACATCCGACGATCTTCGGCGCGCCTACCGACGGCTGGCCAAGGAATATCACCCCGACGTCAACAAGGACGGGGGCGCTGAAGAACACTTCAAAGAGATCAACGAGGCCTATGCCGTCCTCTCCGACGAGGAACGCCGTGCGGCTTACGACCGGTTCGGCCACGCCGGCGTCCAGGGGATCCCGACCGACTTCGGATTTGGTTTCAGCGACATCTTCGAGGAGTTCTTCGGCTTCGGGCCCGGAACACGCCGTGGCCGCCGTACGCCTCGGCGCGGCGCCGATCTGCGCTACGACCTGACGCTCGATTTCGAGCAAGCCGTCTTCGGCGTCGAAAAGGAGATCGAGTTCTCCCGGCAGGAGGAATGCTCCCGTTGCCACGGGTCGGGCGCCGAACCGGGAACGACTCCCGTCCGCTGCTCGACGTGCCAGGGATCGGGTGAGGTCCGGCAGGTCCGACAGACGTTTCTCGGGTCCCTGGTCAACGTCGGCACGTGCCCCACGTGCGGCGGGACGGGCGAGACGATCGCTTCGCCGTGCAAGACGTGCAGCGGCCGCGGCGTGGAGCGGAAGACGATCCGCAAGACGATCCCGATCCCGGCCGGTGTGGACGAGGGAACCCAGGTCCGAATGGCGGCCGAGGGCGAGCCGGGAGTGAATGGCGGCCCGCGTGGAAAACTGGTCGTCGTCATTCACGTCCGGCCGCACAAGTACTTTCGCCGCCGAGGCGACGACATCCTTCTCGACGTCGGGATCAACGTCGCCCAAGCCGCGCTGGGCGCGCGCATTCAGGTTCCAACCGTCGACGGCGAGGAGACCGTGACCGTCCCCGCCGGAACGCAGCCCGGAAAGATCGTCCGCTTGAAGGGAAAGGGCGTGCCGCATGTCAACCACAGCGGACGCGGCGATCAGATGGTCATCCTTTCGGTCGAAGTGCCGCGCGACCTGACGGCCGAGCAACGCGAGCTGCTCGAGAAACTGGCGGTGACCCTCGGCACCGAGGTGACCCCGCACGAACGCGGCTTCCTGGATCGATTGCGAGAACTCATCGAGGGTCTGGGCGAGTAGCACCACTCTCACCGTGGCTCCGGAGGCCCAAGACCCAACTGGGGATCGCGCTTCGCATCCCCTTGGGGGACCTGAAGCCCGATGCCATGTCCCAGGGAGTCGTCGGGCGACGGCACGCGAAATGAGTCCCCTCTCCCGCTCCGCGGGAGAGGGGCAGGGGTGGTGGCCTATCCCATGCCAGAGCCTCCTCCTTCATCAGCTGCCAAGGTCGCTCATTGGCTCGAAGTCTCCCTCTCGGTCGACGCCGAATTGGCCGAGGCCGTGGCTGACGTGTTGGCGCGTGTCGCCCCGCACGGCGTCGTCCTCGAGAGCGAGCGCCTGGACCCCGAGACTCAGGCAGCTCGGCCCGGCAGCATCGTGGTCGTGCGCGCCTATCTCCCCGACGACGATCAGCTAGCCTCCCTGCGCCGTCGAATGGAAGAAGGACTGTGGCATTTGGGCCAGATCCAGCCGATCCCCGAGCCGGCCTTTCGCCGCGTCGCCGACACCGACTGGAACGAATTGTGGAAGGTCTCCTACGGGCCGACGGAGATCGGCCAACGATTGCAGATCGTCCCCGTTTGGCTGGACGCCCCACCCGGGAAACGCCAGACCGTGTGGATCGACCCGGGGATGGCCTTCGGCACCGGCACGCATCCGACGACAAGAATGTGCCTCGCGGCGCTCGAAGAGCTGCTCTCGCCCGGTCAGGTGGTAGTTGACCTGGGGTGCGGTTCGGGAATCCTCGGATTCGCGGCCGCCAAGCTGGGCGCCGGCCGGGTTTTCTCCTGCGACACGGACCCTCAGGCCATCGATGCGACGACTGACGGGGCGGCGCGCAACCAGGTGGCACACGCGATGGAAATCTTCCAGGGCTCATTGGACGAGATGCGCGCCCGCCTCGAAGCCGCGGGAAGCAAGGCTGACCTGCTGCTCGGCAACCTGCTGGCCCCCATCCTGCTGGATCTGCTGCCGCGCGGACTCGCCGAGTGCGTCCGGCCCGGCGGCCACCTCGTGCTCTCCGGCATTCTCGCCGATCAGGCGGATGAGGTCCTTCAAACGTCAGCGGATGCAGGCCTCGAGCTGATCGAAGTGCGCCAGGATGGCGATTGGCGGGCCCTGGTGCTGCGAAGACCAGGCGGCCAATCTGCCTGACGATCGGAGGTGAAATCACACGCCCGGGCCGGGTCGCCCGAGCAGCTTCTCCAACTCCGCCCTGGCCGTTTCATCGACCAGCGCCAGGATTTCGTCCCCCTCCTTCAACACCGTGACCCCGCGAGGCAACACCAATTCCCCTTGCCGGATAATGCCTGAAATGATGCAGTTCGGCGGCAACGGAAGCTCCTGGATGGCGACGCCGACGGCCTGGGCCCCTGGATAGATCTTCTCTTCGACGATCGAGTACCGGCCCCGCCGGAGTTTCAGCATCGTCATCATGTCGCCCAGCGACATTTCCTCCTTGATGAGGTTGGCCATCACGTCCGCCTGATTGAGGGCCACGTCCACCCCGAACTCGGGCGTGAACAGCCAGGCGTTGCGTGGGTTGTTCACACGGCTGATGATGCGCCGAACGCCGTACAGGTGCCGGGCAAGAGTTGCCGCAACCAGGTTGTCTGCGTCTTCGCTCCCGAGCGCCGCGAGCACATCGGCTCGTTTCACCTCGACCGCTTCCAACACTTGCGGTTCGGTGCCGTCGCCCTCGAAGACGAGTTCGGTCGGGACTTCGCGATGGAGCTTGGCCAGCGCGTTGGGGCGCCCCTCGACCAGCCTCACTTCGTAGCCCTCGCCGTGAAGCTGGGAAGCCAGGTGGGAGGCCGTGCGTCCACCACCGACGATCAGTACATACATGGGTTTAGCTGCCTCCTGGCTGCCACACCCACCGCCCGTGTGGGGCCTGGGGTCGAAGATCCGGCCGGGTGAGAAGCTCTTCCAATCGATGGGCTCCCCATGAGGAAGAGGACACGGTCTGGATGTTGAGCTTGTCGTACACCGGCGCGCGGCCGGGGTTGTACAGGCGGGCGGCGACCCTTTCCACATGGAAGACGGCGCCGGCGATGCGTGCCACGATGGCGTTCACGTTGTCCGAGGCCGTGACGGCCGCCAGGGCGTCGGCCGTCTCGATGCCTGCTCGCAGCAAGACCTCACGGTCGAGGGCATCGCCTTGAACACACCGCCCGCGGAATGTCGTGCCGAGGCGGTCGAAGGCCCGCGCATGAGCGTCCACGACGGTGACCTGGTGTTCGCCCTGGAGGGCGAGAGCCAGTTCGACGCCCACCCGTCCACAGCCGACCACGATGATCTGCATAGAGCGCAATCCTTCCTTCGGGCCGAATTCTGCTCTTACGGCTCCTCGCCGTCGAGCATGTAGGGAACATCGGTGATGACGATCCCGGTCTCGAACGGAATCGACAGTCGCAGCAGGACTGCCATTTGGGTCCGCATCAGGTTGGACCACCAGCGGGGGCGGATCGACTGAGGCACGACGACGGTGATGATCTCGTTGTTCTGGCGCAGGGCCAGCATGTGCTGGATGTACTCGAGCAAAGGCTCGAGCACCATTTGGTGAGGCGACTCCAGCACCACCAGGCGTACCCCTTCGCCCCACTTCCCCCAATCGCGGTTGAGAGCCTCCGTCTCGGCCGGATCGAGCGAGACGTGGACGGCGGTGACGTCAGTGGATAAAGACTGGGCATAACGCAGCGCCGTGAGAGTGCCCTGATGCAGGCCATTCACCGGCACCAGGATGCGGTGCCGGATGATACGGGGCGGCAGATGGAAATGGTTGGGCGTCTTATCTACGCCCGTGTCCCCCCGGATCCGAGAACCGCGTTCACGCCGCGGGATTCGCAACCGCCGGTTTCGTGTTCCGGCGCCCGGGTGTTCGGGCATCTCGCCGCGTCCACGCCCCAGGGTCATGGACGTCCCCGGGCTCCTGCCTCCGGCGAGCGCAAGGGCTTGCTGCTGCTGGCCGATCCCGAACAATTCCAGAAAGGCGGCAATGCCGATCATTAGTCGATAGCGGTATTCCTGCATCTTGAAAGCCTGCCACTTCACGATGGACGCCATCGCGCCCTGAACGCGCGCCTTATCATGGACGATGCGGTGAACCTGCCTGGGCTCGCGGTAGCCGAAGGGGGAGAGCAGGACCACGTGGGCCACGACCGTCAACACGCTGAAGCCGACCAGCGCAATCCATCCGCCCTCATGCCATTTGCCGACAAGTTGTCCGAGGAAGACCAGCCCGGCCAGCACGGTCACGGATGTGGCGGCGGCCGCGCCCCATCGACGCGTGCGCCCCGTGGTGTGGGCCAGGATGTGCCGGCGGACGGCCAATCCCATGGCGGTGATGGGCATGAAGACTCCCACACCGTAGAAGGGCACGGCCACCGTCGTCTGGCCTCGAACCAGCAGCATGATCAGGACCGCCACACCGAATGTGATCGTGACGGAGCGCGTGAAGGTGCCTCGTGGATCGCGGTAGACGATCGCCTCCGGAATCTCGCCGATGGCCACATCTCGCCATTCCGTCGCCTGGGCATCCTGCAGAGCCGTCATCGACGCCGCCGCCAGCATCATCACCGCCAGGATCTGGTAGGCCCAGAACAGGATGGTGCCGCCGGGAATCTGGTCGAATCCGATGAAGGCCAGGTTCCCCACCAGAGTCCGGCCCAATGTGCCGTCGAACACGTCGAAGCGGATGGAAAACGCGGTCAGGAAGAGCGTGGTCACTCCCCCATAGAAGAGAAACGATGTTTGGACGAAGCGCCCGATCCCGGACTTGCCGCTGTAGAACGTCCACAGCCGGTTCAGCCGGGGGAAGCGCCTCTTCCCCCACTTGACGATGCCGGCGTCTTCATCTTGCATAAATTGAATACCGTTGGACACAGCTTCCAGCCCCGTGAGGGCCACCATGCCTTTCATGGAGGCGGTCAAGAGGTGCAGCAAGGCCTGGCCGAGAGAAACCGCCCGAGGCGCGGCCTCAGGCGGCACGGGCGGCACGCCGCGCAGGTGCGCCATCAACAGGCCGATTCCCATGGTGATCGTCAGCAGGACAAAGACTCCCAGGAGGGCAAAGACGGCCCGGGCCGACTCGCCTCGGCCCCGGATCGTCAGATACCACGTCACCGCAGCCAGAACAGCGCCCAGCGCGAAGTGGTACAGCCAGTTCTTGCCATACAGGCCCAGGATCGACAGCAGCTGGTCTCCGCCCGACAAAGCCGAGACGACGATGGTCAGCACATAATCCTGGATCAGGGCCACCGCGACGATCAGACTCAGGGTCGGCCACAAGTACCGCATAGAGGCGGTGTAGGAGCCGCCGCCCTCGTTGAAGGGCCCGAGAGAATACATGTACAGCAGGCCGAAGGCGAAGTTGGCGACGGCGATCACCGCCACCGCGACATAGGCCTTGTCCTGCAGCCCGTAAGGATGCAGGGCGCTCATCATCTCGCCCGTGGCGTAGTAGTACGAGGTGAAGTAGTCCACGCCGAAGAGGGCCAGCGCCGCCAGCAGACCTATCTGACCCGCACCATGAATCTGGGCGTGCTCCGCCTTCTCGCGGGGTGCGATCTTTGCCGCCAGGACGATGAAGAGGACGAGCAGGAGGATGGAAAGCACGCTGGGTTTCCTTGACGGTCGCCGGGGCTAGCCTGCGAGCGAGTTCCACACCCACAGCACGCAGACTTCTATCGCGATCGCCCCGACCAGAAGGAAGACCCGCAGGCCGGCTCCGGGAAGACGATCGACCTGCACCTGGAGCCAGAAGAACGCCACCAGCAACCCAAGGTTGCCGGCCCAGGTGAGGGCCCAGCGGCCCACTCCTGTCTTTGCCGGCACCGGAGCTTGGGCCCCAGCGAAGACATGAATCGGTACTTGCAGCCTCGAATTCATAAGTTGGGATGAAGGTTCCATCCCTCTCTCCCCGCCCAGCCTTCGTGTGCACACGATCAAGTCACCCGGGCGCCACAGGGTCTCGACGGCCTGAACCCAGTCGCTTCCCCGATGAGTCAGAGTCTCGACGGCCAAGCGGCGGTCTCGAATGGCGGCGGCCAGGCTGACCAACTGCCTGCGTACGCTCGCCTGCGCGCCGTCATCGCTGTAGAGGCCAAGCAGAGCGACGGCGGCTCCCCGCTGATCGGCGAGCATCCAGATTCGCTGCGGCAGCTCCATGTCGTCGGCGTCTTCTTCCGACACCAGGACGAGGAGCCGCGGCGCGTGCGACTCTTCCGTCGGTGGGCCGACGTCGTCCGGATCCGGGACAACAGGCTTCGACCGTTCAGCAAGAGAGGTGAC
>DASSGB010000277.1:0-2736 GCA_035693825.1 Anaerolineales bacterium | reverse complement strand
GGTCTGGCCGAGTTGGTGCAGCACAATGTCGAAGGCTTTGCGGCCCAGGGTGTGAAACGTCTGGTCGTCTCATGCCCGTGCTGCCTGGATCATCTCGAGCGCCGCTGGCCGGAGTTCTACGGCCACCCGCTCCCCTTTGAGATCCTCCACGTCACGCAAGTCATCGCCGAGGAGATGGAAGCCGGCAACCTGAAACTGACTAAGCCGCTGCCGGAGACGGTCACCTATCACGATCCGTGCTACCTGGCTCGCGCTACACCTGTCCACGACTCACCGCGGCGGGTGATCGCCGGCTTGCCCGAGGCGACCTTCGTGGAGATGGAACACAACCGGAGGCTGGCGCGCTGCTGCGGCGCGGGTGGCGGCATCCGCCGGGCGTTCACGCAACTTTCGATTGATATGGCGCGCGCCCTGATCCGCGAGGCCGAGGCGACCGGCGCGACCACGCTGCTGATTGACTGCCCGGCCTGCTACGAACGGCTGCATCTGGCAATGCAGGGCTTTGACAGCCAATTGGAGATCAAAGACCTCATGCAAGCTGCGGCAGAGCTTATTTGACGAAATGTCTCGCTGGTTCCTGGTCATCGCCCTCCTGATCATAGTCGCCGTTGCAGGCGGCATCTTGCTCACCCGTGCGCAGGCCTTCGCGGCGCCGGAGCAGCCCATCGCGTACAGCCACCGGGTTCACGTCGAAGCCGGAGTACAATGTTTGTTCTGCCATTCCAGCGCGCTACGTTCGCCCGTCGCCGGCATTCCCTCGGTGCAGAAATGTATGGGATGCCACAGTGTGATTGCCACGGATAGCCCGGCGATCCAGGAAGTTACGGGCTATTGGGAACGCGGCGAACCCATCCCCTGGGCGCGCGTCAACGCGCAACCCGATTTCGTTTACTTCAGCCATCAGCCACACGTGGGTGCGGGTCTCAACTGCGAAACCTGCCATGGTGAGGTTGGCCAGATGGAGGTAGTCCATCCGGCCGTGAAGATGGACATGGGCTGGTGCCTGGACTGTCATCTGAAACAGCCTGAAGAGAAGGTGGCTCGCCTGGCGGACTGCCTGGCCTGCCACAAGTAGACCCGCCCTGCGGAGTCCCTGACCCTGAACGAAGTGAAGGGGAGTGGGGAGCCCGCCGAAGGGCCGACGATGACAAAGAGACTCTCACGCCGAGACTTCATCCAGATTGCCGGGATAGCCACGGTGGCCACCGGCTTCGCACCGGTTGTGCGCAGCATTGTCCTTGAACCCTATGTGCGTCCCCCGGAAGAGGCATTGCCCGGCCAGGCGACCTGGTATGCCAGCACGTGCCGCCAGTGTCCGGCCGGTTGCGGAATCGTCGTCCGGGTCATCAACGGACGCGCAAAAAAGATCGAAGGCAATCCCCTGCATCCCCTCAATCAAGGAAAACTGTGCGCCCGCGGCCAGGCTGGCCTGCAGGTGCTGTATAACCCCGACCGGCTCAGAAACGCCGTTCGCCAGACCGGCGGCAGAGGGTCTCGCCAGTTCGAGCCATTGTACTGGCCAGAGGCTCTGGACTTGCTGGCCGAGAAAATCACGACCTTATCCAATCCGAAGCGATTGGCGTTTTTGGGCGGGCTGATGCCCGATCACCTGTACGCTCTGACGGCACGATTGCTCGATGCGCTGGACGCCCCTCCACCCCTCATCTTTGACCTGGGCGCGGCGCTGGAGGGCAGGGCGGCGACGGCGCAGCTTTCGCAGGCCTTCTTTGGCACACCGGAGTTACCCGTTTACGATCTGGCCCGCACCGAGGTGGTGTTCTCGTTCGGCGCCAACTTCCTCGAAACCTGGATGTCGCCGGTGGCCCAGAGCCATGCCTACGGCACGCTGCGGCAGGGACAGTTCGGCGGGCGCGGTTTTATCGTGCAGTTCGAGCCGCGCCTGTCAGCGACGGCGGCATCGGCCGACGAGTGGATTCCGGTGCAGCCAGGTCGTGAAGGGTACGTTGCGCTCGCCATCGGCCGCATCATCGTCGAAGAGAGACTCGGCCACGTCGGCAGCCACCGCCCCCACGCCGTGCTGTATCAAAACGTGGACGTGCGCGAGATGGCCGCTGCCAGCGGCATACCGGTCGAAACTCTGCGCCGGCTGGCGCGCGTCTTTGCCGATGCCGACCAGGCTGTGGCCATCCCAGGCGGCACTCTGGCCGGACAGCGCAACGGCCTGGCAAGTATGCTGGCCGTCCAGACGCTCAACCTGCTCGTCGCTCAGATCGGCCGGGTGGGCGGTGTCTTTCAATCTCAGCCCGGCCCCACCGTTGAGCTCCGGCAGGGCCAGGCGCCCTCGGTGGATTCGTTCGACCGTGCCCTGGACCTGATCGGCCGAATGAAAGGCGGCGAGATCGACCTGCTTCTGATCCACGGCGCGAACCCGATGTTTGAGCTGCCGGCCTCCGCCGGCTTCGCCGAAGCCATCCGGCGAGTGCCATTCGTCGTCTCTTTCAGTCCGTTCGTGGACGAAACCGCCGTGTGGTCCGACCTGATCCTGCCCGATCACACATACCTGGAATCCTGGGGCTACCAGGTACCGGCGCCGGGCGCTGACCGGCCAGCCGTAAGCAGCCAACAGCCGGTCGTGCGGCCGCTGTATAACACGCGCGCTACCGCCGACGTGCTGCTGGCGCTGGCCGCCCGACTTGGCGGCCGGGCAGCCGAGGCCCTGCCGTGGCCCGACGAAGTCGCCTTCTTGCAGGAAATTGCCGGACAACTACACGGTTC
>DASSGB010000276.1:0-3795 GCA_035693825.1 Anaerolineales bacterium | reverse complement strand
AGAGGCGTGCCAGGTTGGAGGCATCCAACCCCCGTTTCATGCCGCCGTACAAACCTGTCTACGAATGACAGCGATTGCGGGGAGGTATGGCTGTTCTGGACGCAGTTGACGGACAACGTCAACGCTCGATCGAAGGTCCGTTGCGCGGAGCCCCCTTCTTTTCAACCCAGGATCAGGCGGCCAGGGCCGTAACCGCGATGGCCCGGCGCTGACGGGTTCACTGTTTGACTGGACTCCGCTACTGCCCGGCGATCTCCCTCGCCATTCGGATCATCGCCTGAAGGCTCAGCTCGACGTCCTCATCGGTCGTGGCGTAGGAAGACACACTGATACGCATCGCCGTTCGACCCTGCCAGACAGTTCCCGCACACCAACACGTGCCCTCGTCCTGGATTCCGGCGATCACGCGCCGTGTCATCTCCGCATCACCGAAGCCCACCAGCACTTGATTCAGCACAACCTCGTTCAGCACCTCGAAACCGGCGGCTCGTAAGCCGTCCGCGAACCGCCGAGCGTGGCGGCAGGTGCGATCGATCAGCTCCGCCAGGCCCGTGCGTCCCAGGCTTCGCAGCGCCGCCCAGACTTCGACGCCGCGGGCTCGCCGCGAGAAATCGGGCGTGTAGTGAAAAGGCTCGCGGGTCTGACCCTCCACGAGATAGGCGGCGCCAACGCTCATCGCGGCATGGAGCTGTTGAGGCTCCCGCGCGAAGACGATCCCGCAGTCGTAGGGCGCGTTCAGCCACTTGTGAGCGTCCGTCGCCCACGAGTCGGCCTCGCCATAACCCTGGAGGAGTTCGCGATGACCTGGAGCGGCCGCCGCCCAGAGTCCGAAAGCACCGTCGACATGGACCCAGGCGCCGGCCGATCTCGCTCGCTGGATGATGTCCGCCGCCGGGTCGAAGGCTCCGGTGTTCACGTTCCCAGCCTGGAGGCACACGATGGTCGAGTCGTCGAGCAGTGGCAGCGCGTCGGCGCGCATGCGGCCCTGGTTGTCCACGGGAACCCGGACGACGCGTTCCCGCCCCAGGCCCAAGAGCGACAGAGCCTTCAGCACGCTCACGTGGACTTCGTCTCCTACGATGACCCGTATCTCCGGTGCGCCGAACAACCCCTGGGCCTCCACGTTCCAACCGCGGCGCGCCAGGAGAGCGTGGCGGGCGGCGGCCAGGCCGGAGAAGTTGGCCTGAGTCGCGCAGGTCACGAAGCCAAACCCGGAATTCCGCGGCAGTCCGAACAAGTCGATAAGCCAGCGTCCGGAGACTTCCTCGAGTCGAGCGGCAATGGGTGCCAGAATCACCAACCCGGCGTTCTGATCCCAGGCGGTTGCCAGCCAGTTGGCGGCGACCGTCACGGGAAGCGAACTGCCGACGACGAAGCCGAAGAAACGCCCGCCGGCCGAGGCCATGGTTGCCGGGGAACCGAGTTCGTCCAGCATGGCGATGACCTTCTCGTCATCGGAGGGCGAATCCGGCATCGGCTCGTCGTATCGGGCTAGCGCCTGCAAGGCGTCTGCCGTCGGGGCGACCGTTCGATGGAGAAGACTACGGCGGTAGGCTACAGCTTTCTCTGCGGTCGAAGCCAGCAAAACTTGGAGCGGATCGGCCACGATCACACCTCGGGTGGGAGATGATGCCATCTTACCCGCACCCGCGCCCTTGGGCGCGGGCGAAATTCCGCCGAGGGTCTTCCGGGCGGGGCACGCCGTGCCGGGCCCCGCCCGATTGTCTGTTCAGCCCTCCAGCGTCACGCTCACTGGCACCGGGTTGCGGATGATGTCCAGCACAGGCGAGGTCTTCTGGACATACTCACACAACTCCAAGACCTTCTCCCGCGAGGCGTTGCTCTTCACCTGATAGATGACGCGAATCGCACCGTAGCCCGGCCGCGTCTTCTGAGAAAGGCCCAGGAACGCATGCAGATCGAGATCGCCCTCCAGCCGGAATCGAAGGCTTTCCACACGGATCCCCTGAGCCGCGGCGTTGTAGATGAAGCCGACGCTCAGGCATGAGGCCAGTGCGTGCAGCACCGCCTCCACCGCGTTGGGGCCGGCGTTGCTGCCCAGGAGAACCGGCGGCTCGTCGCCCTCCAAGACAAAGGGTCGGCTGCGAGATGTGTCCTCCTGCTTGGCGCCGTGAAAGCCTTGGATCTTCGTCTGAGAATGGCCGCCGCCCAACCACTCGGTCTCGGCCCGAAACTGAAACCGGGCGATCTCAGGGTCGCCCTTGACGGCGTTGATGGTACCGACGAGTTGCTCGACGTTGACACCGTTAAGAATGGCCGTGGTGGTCGTGGTCATGGCAATACCTCCTTGGTTCGCCGGAATGGTTGATCCCAGCTTAGCGGCACAGCGCCCGTGCGTCACCCTGCGGAAGAATGGAATCTCGGATGGATCGACTTCTGGTCATGGTAGGATGGCCGAGAACCCTTGCCCTCTCTCGTCCTGGGGAAACGGCGAGGCCAGGGAGGCACGGTGAGGCCCCCCGATCAGCTCAACGACCGCGAACGCGACATCCTCAAACGGCTGTCGGCAGGCATGTCGGACCAGCAGATCGCCGACGATCTCTTCCTGAGTCTCAACACGGTCAAGTGGTACAACCGCCAGATCTATGGAAAGCTGAGGGTCGCCAATCGAACCCAGGCCATTGCCCAAGGCCGCACGATGGGGCTCCTGGACCGCGAGCTTCAAGCGACTGCTCCTCTCGCGTCCACAGGCGACCGACCGGCCACGAGGACTGACCAGCGCATCTCATTCTGCACAAGCTTTGATGGTACGCGGATCGCCCTGGCGATCGCCGGAAGCGGTCCGCCGCTCGTCAAGGTGGCCAACTACATGAGCCACCTCGAATACGACTGGAGCAGCCCGGTCTGGAAGCACTGGCTCGAGGAGCTGACCCGCCAGCACACACTGATCACCTCGGACGAGCGCGGCTCCGGACTTTCTGACTGGGACGTCGATGACGTCTCGTTCGAAGCCTGGGTTCGGGATCTGGAGGCGGTGGTCGATGCCGTTGGCCTCCAGCGATTCCCTGTCTTCGCCATGTCCCAGGCAGGGGCGGTGGCTGTGGCCTATGCTGCCCGGCACCCGGACAGGGTCAGCCGGATGGTTCTCCTGGGAGCCTATGCCCGGGGCTGGCTGAATCGGGACCTTACCGAGGAACAGGTCGAAGAGGAGCGGCTGATGATCGACCTGATGAGGATTGGCTGGGGGCGGGAGAACCCTGCCTTTCGCCAGGTCTTCGCTACCCAGCTCTTCCCCGAGGCGACGACGGAGGAACTGCGCGCCCTGGAGCAGCAGATGCGGATTTCGGTTTCACCGGAAAATGCCGTTCGCCTGGAGCGCGAAATGCACCGCATCGACGTACGTGCGCTTGCCCCGGAAGTACGGGCTCCGACGCTGATCCTGCATGCCCGTGGCGACGAAGGTGTTCCCTTCGAGGAAGGCCGGCGGCTCGCCTCCCTTATCCCCAAGGCCCAGTTCGTTGCCCTGGACAGCAGGAATCACCTGCTGACGGAGGCCGAACCTGCCTGGAAGGATTTCCAAGAAGTCTTCGAGGAGTTCCTTGATGCGGACCGTGACTAGGCGCGGGGGGCCTCGCCGGTGAGAGGCCTCCCCAGCCTCGTCCGTAGGCGGTAGACGTATCTACCAGTTGACATTATTCAGAAGACGGATGGCGGCTTCCCCCACGCTGCTGCCCTGAACGAAAGACGGCCACCCGCCAGGGTGGCCGTTTTGCGCTGCAATGTGGCTCAATTCGCGGACAGAACCGGCCGGAACTTGTAGCCGTAGACCAGGAC
>DASSGB010000275.1:0-3238 GCA_035693825.1 Anaerolineales bacterium | reverse complement strand
TCCTGCCTGAGGGCCCGCGCCCATCGGATCGCCCGAATCACTTATCTCGAATCACCAATCACGGTCTCCTTGTTGAGCTGGTGGCGACGGCCCTTCGCGTCCTCCCCCGCTATAATGAACGCCGTGCATCCGGCGGCCCCGTCAGACCCCATCGATTTTCTGGTTATCGGCCACGTTTCGCTCGACCGGACACCGAACGGACCCCGGCTGGGCGGAACAGCGGCCTACGCCGCTCTCACCGCGCGGGCCCTCGGCTTGCGGCCGGCGATCGTGACCTCCGCCGGTCGAGGTGCGGATCTCTCGGGGTTGCTCGATATCCCGATGGTGACTGTCCCCTCGCCCGCCTCCACCGCCTTCGAAAACCTATATCTGGACGAGGGCCGAGTTCAGTTGCTCCTGGGCCGGGCCTCGGGCTTGACGGTCGAGGCCATCCCGGAGGCCTGGGCCTCTGCGGGCATCGTCCATCTTGGTCCGATCGCGGACGAAATGGAGCCAGGCCTCATCGAGCACATCACCTCGGCGCAAGTCCTGGGCGTCAGCGCCCAGGGCTGGCTTCGTGCGTGGGACGCGGATGGTCGCGTCCGGCCGCGATCGTGGGAATGGTTGGCCGGTCCTCTCCAGAAAGCCGACGCGGTCGTTGTCAGTTACGAGGACCTGGGGCGGGATGAGATCGCCATCGAAGGCCTGACGAACCATTGCCGGCTGCTGGTGGTGACCGACGGGCCTCGCGGCGCTCGCGTCCACTGGAACGGCGATGTCCGCCGCGTGCCCGCCCCGCAAGCCGCCTCGGTCGATCCCACCGGCGCGGGGGACATCTTCGCCGCGGCGTTCTTCGCCCGACTGCGCGCCACGCGCGATCCCTGGGAAGCAGCACGCTTCGCTCAAGTTCTCGCCTCGGCTTCCGTTGGGCGGCGCGGGCTGGACGGCATCCCCACGCCCGCAGACGTCTCTCAGGCCGAGCTGCAGGTGGTCCCGTGAGGGCCGGTCAAACCCAGACCCGGTTTGCTGCCCAAACTGGGATTGAGGGAGGGCCCCTTTGACGCGCACCTACGCCCTGGTCAACCAGAAAGGCGGCGTGGGCAAGACGACCACCGCCATCAACCTGGGAGCATGCCTGGCGGAAGCGGGG
This sequence comes from Anaerolineales bacterium, assembly GCA_035693825.1. Taxonomy (GTDB): domain Bacteria; phylum Chloroflexota; class Anaerolineae; order Anaerolineales; family E44-bin32; genus MGOM01. The sequence continues at coordinate 2,109 of DASSGB010000275.1, read as the reverse complement.
CAGCGGGTCTTGCTGGTCGATCTCGATCCTCAGGCGAACGCGACCTCGTGCCTGGGAATCCGCCACAACGAACTCACGATCGGCGCCTATCCCACCTTGATCGGCCGCAGCCGGGCCGAGGACAACATCCTTCACAACACGCGCCTCCGGCTCTCGCTCCTTCCTTCAGGTTCGGCTCTCGCCGGCGCGCAGATCGAGCTGGTCGATATGCCCGAGCGGGAACATCGGCTGCGGCGCGCCCTCGATCCCGTGCTGCCCCACTACGACTACGTCCTCATCGACTGCCCTCCGTCGCTGGGCCTGCTCACGCTCAACGCGCTCCTGGCGGCGCGCCAGGGAGTGCTCGTGCCGGTGCAGTGCGAATACCTGGCGTTGGAGGGGCTCACCTCGCTCATGGCGACGTTCAAACGCGTGCGCAGCGGGCTGTTCCCGGAGCTGAAACTGCGAGGGTTGATTCTGACCATGTTTGACTCGCGGACGCATCTTTCGCGCGACGTCGTTCGCGAGGTCTTCGCCCATTTCCCCGGCCAGGTGTTCCGGACGATCATCCCTCGCAGTGTCCGGCTCGCCGAAGCACCATCACACGGGCTTCCCATTTCCGCCTACGATCCTTCGTCGCCGGCGGCCCAGGCCTATCAGGCGCTGGCCCGCGAGCTCATGACCGGCGACGGCGTGCCGCTGGCCTCGCCGGCGGCCGCCATGGAGAGCCAAGGATGAGCAAGCGACACGGATTGGGCCGCGGTCTGGACGCCCTCCTGCCCGCCGGAGATGTCCCTCCGGAGGCGGCGGGCGGGGTCCTGCGCGTTCCCCCCGATGCCATTCGCCCCAATCCGCGGCAGCCGCGGTCCTCGATATCGGCCTCCGAATTGCAGCCGCTGGCGGCCTCCATTCGTCTCCACGGCGTCCTTCAGCCGCTCGTCGTCACGCCTGCCCCCGATGGGGCCGGCTACGTGCTGATCGCTGGCGAAAGACGTCTCGAGGCGGCACGCCTGGCCGGATTGGAGACCGTGCCGGTGGTCGTGAGGATGGCCGCCGAACAGGATCGGCTGGAACTGGCCCTGATCGAGAACCTGCAGCGGACGGACCTCAATCCCCTCGAAGCCGCTCAGGGCTTCCGCCAACTGGTGGACGACTTCGGGCTGACTCACGATGAAGTGGCACAGCGCATTGGCAAGAGCCGCGCCGCCATCAGCAACACTTTGCGCCTGCTGCGGCTGCCGCCGGCCGTGCGCCAGGACCTGGCCAATGGCTCGATCACGGAGGGCCATGCGCGCGCGTTGTTGGCGCTTCCCACGCCGGAGGCGCAAGGCGCGGCCGCGCAGACGGTGATCCATCAGGGCCTGAACGTCCGCCAGACGGAGGAGCTCGTCCAGCGGCTGACCGGGCAGCGCACGCGTGCGAAGAAGGCGCGCCGGCGGTCCCCGGAAGAGGCGGACGTGGAGACGAGGTTGCGGGAAGCGCTCGGGACGCGAGTGCTCCTTCGGAGGGGCCGAAAAGGCGGAAGCCTCGTGATTCGATTCTTCTCGGACGAGGAGCTCGACGCTCTCGTCGAACGGTTGACGGGGAGATAGAACCTCCCGAGTAGATGTTGGTGTTGACTAGAGTGCAGAATCAAGAGAGTCCTGGATGTTATCGATGGGGCCTCACCACGCCCCCACCCCAGCCCTCCCCCGGCGAGTGCTGGAGTTGTCGCCGCGGGGGGGGAGGGCAGATTTCCAAAGGAGGCGGGGGGCCTCGGGCCCCCCGCCTCCTTTCCATCCTCGACCCCCTCTCCGCCAGATCCCCTCAGTCGGAGCGCACTTGGCCGCGGAGAGGGGGGCAGGGGGTGAGGCGCGAGAACGCTCATCGTGCGCGTGCTGAAGGTTCCGCAGAGGTGAAAAGGTAGACTATGCATTTCCTGATCTACGGCACCGGCGCCGTTGGCGCCTATTTGGGAGCGAAGCTCTCTCTGGCGGGCCAGGAGGTGCGCTTCCTGGCCAGGCCGGGGGTCGCTCGCGTATTGGGATCGTCCGGACTGCGGCTGATCGAAGACAGCCGCCCCGTCACGGTCTTCGACTTGTCGGTTTCCTCCAGCCTCGCCGAGATTGCGGACGGCATCGACGTGGTTCT
>DASSGB010000274.1:0-2426 GCA_035693825.1 Anaerolineales bacterium | reverse complement strand
ACCCCCGGCGGCCATCGGCCACTGGAAGATGCTTCCATCGGGATACGAGGGGTGGACGCCGGCGGCGATGATCGCGGCGAAGGCGAGCCAGAGAATCGCATCAAACAGGATCAGGGCCCTGGCGGCGCGCAGGATGGCGGGTTGCCTCATGGACTCTTCCTTTCGTGCGAGTTCAGCCGGGAGGTTCGGCCACCTCATCTCGAAGCGATGGAACACCATCGGCCACAAGCCTGGCCATGACATCCAGGGCGTAGGGTGCCTGGTCGGCGACCGAGAGGCCCTTTCGGGGAGCGAAGCGGACCCAGTCGGTGCCCGTGTAGATCGCCAAGTAGGCCTTGAGGTCGTACGGATTGGAGCTCGCGTCGGCCGCCCTCACGCCCCGCACCGGCACCGGCTTTCGGCCGTCAGCCACCAGAAGACGATAGGAGGCGGCGCCACTGCGGGCGAGGATCGCCGGAGACTCCTCGAGCATGGAATCGCTCACCAGACCCTCGGCTGCGATCGTCTCTCCCAACACCATGGACTGAGCCAGGCGGCGGGCGCGCGCACGGTGGAACCTGTCGAGGCCCACGAAGAACCCCGCGAACACAATGAGCATCAAGAACATTCCCGTCGTCCCCAGGAAGTACACGAGGGCGACGCCTCCGGCGATGAGCGCCAGGGCCAGGACGACCCATGTCGCAGGTTTCATAGCCTTCCTCTCGAGCGAACCGGCGCGGGGGAGGGCCAGGCCGGGCCTGGGCGCGTCAATTCGACCTCAGAAGGTACAGGGCCAGCGTGTCGTCGCCCACGACTCTTTCCTTGTCGATGGAAAGGCCGGACTGCTCCACAAGATACGGCAGGCCACCGATCGACATGAAATGGCGGTAATTGCGGAAATGCCTTCGACCGGCGGCGACCTCCGAAACCAGGATGATGATCTTCGACCACCAGCCTTTGAGCGGGCGGGGGCGGCCGGTATGGAAATCGATGAGCAGAATGCGCCCGTCGCGCTTGATCACGCGCTTGATCTCACGCATCACGGCGAAGCGGTCTTCCTTGTCCATCTCGTGGAGCGCCAGCATGCAGATGGCGAGATCGAAGAAGGCTGCCGGGAACGGCATCTCCGTCGCATCGGCAAGACGGAGGTCCGCGCCCTGCCCGAGGCGGGCTTTGGCGAGATCCAGCATCGCCGGGGAGGTGTCGATGCCGTACAGACGGCAGCCGAATCGCTGGTACATCTCGAGATGGATTCCCGTGCCGCATCCAATGTCGAGCACCGTGCCGCCTCGGGGCGGCACGAAGAGGCGAATCCCTAGCACACGCAAACCGTGATTGATCGGCTCGAACAGTCGGTCGTAGAGTCCGGCCACTCGCCTGTAAGGATCGCCGTTCATACGGCCCCTCCCGTGATCGGACGACGTCGGACCGGCTCCTGACTCACGGCAACCTAGGGTGACGGGTGGAGCATAATGACCGGAATCCGCCGCTGCGGGCATCGCCTCTGGTAGACACCGTATCCGGGGTAGATCTGGTTTGCGATCTGCCAATGCATCTCGCGCTCGGCCCCGTCGAGCTCCCTGGCGACATATGTCCCGGTGCGATTGCGATAGCGGATCGCCACCTTCGGGTTGGCTCTCAATCGCTTGTACCAGACCGGATGGCGCGCTCGGCCCCAATTGGAGGCGATGACCAACATGGCTTCGCCGGCGGGTATCGCCAGAACGGGGACCTCGTGCGACTGAGGATGGCTGCTTCCGGCCGTCCTTATCATCACCACGGACGCTCCGCCCACGATCTCCGCGAGAGTCGCCTTGCCCCCCGATAGTCTCAGGGCCAGGCGATCGAGCAGATGGAGAGTCGGGGAAAGGAGCCAAATGCCAAGCCTCGAGGCGCCGATCCCGCGAATGACTCTGAAGAAGAAGCCGCGTCGGGGCGGACGGACGGCGAGCGGACGGTCTGAGGTCATAGGGATCGGACGCGTTTCATCTTGTGTTTCTGCCTAGATTGAGCTCATCAGGAGCCACCAGTAGGCGCCCGTCAACACGCCGGCGAGCCCAGCGGACAACACCGCCCAAGCCTTCAGCCTTGAAGTCTGGCGCAGAGTCAGGACGAGCCCGCCAATAACCAGAGAGAACACGCCTAGCGGCGCCGCCAGGAACAACCCCCCGCGAACGACGGCCCCCTCCAGCGCGGGGCCCAGGACGCTTCCGAATAGGGCGTAAAGCCTCGGGTGCAGAAGCAGGCTGCCGATGACGATGGCAAAGATGAGGATGCTTGCCACGACCGCCAAGGTGACAAGCCGACCGAGGAGAGGTCGACGCTGGATGTCCATGGGAGCCTGGCCCCTTGGGAGACGGTCCGACCGGACGACCGACGGCCGCCGCGGGCGGAGCGCGCTTGACTGTACGCCATACCGGCGGATGGGGCAACCTGCGACCGACTCC
>DASSGB010000273.1:0-7440 GCA_035693825.1 Anaerolineales bacterium | reverse complement strand
CCCACTCCCCAAAGACCTCTCCCCCCTCTCCGCCGAGAGGGTCTTCGCACGTTCGAATCTCCCGGGCGGAGAGGGGGGACAGGGGGGTGAGGGAGGGACCTCGTCCCGGCTCGCCGTCGTCGGCGTGGGCCGGGCGGGACGCGGCGACGACGCCGCCGGTCCCGCGCTGTGCGCGGAGCTCGCACGTCTGGAGCGTGGACGCGAGGATCTGCTGGTGCTCGACGCGGGCATCGCCCCGGAGAACGTGGGCGGGGCGCTTCGACGTTTCCACCCCACGTTGGTCGTCCTCGTCGACGCGGCCGAGATGGGCATGGCCCCGGGCGCCGTCCGGCGCCTCGATCGCCGCAAGCTGCCGGGCTGCAGCGCCTCGACCCACACCGTTCCGCTGGACCTGCTGGCGCGCTTTCTCTCCGCATACCTCGAATGCAGGGTTTCGATTCTGGGAATTCAACCCGGCCGCCTCGGAGCGGACGGCCCGCTTTCCAGGCCGGTCGCCCGCGCCGTTCGCCGCCTGGCGCGGCATCTGAGCGCGGAACCACGGACCGGGCACGACTAAGGAGCGTCATCGATGACCTTTCAGATTCTGCCGAAGGCGAGGGTCAACGGCTGGGTCGACAGCCTGCGACCTGGCCATCGTCTCTACGGCCCCATGCCGGCGGACGGCGCGTTCGGCTTCTCCGAAATCGGCGAAGGCCAGTTTCCATCATGGGACTATCCCACGAGCCTGCTGCCACCCAAGCGCGTTGTCCTCCCGCCGCGCGAGAAGCTGCTGGACTTCGCTCCCGGCAAGACGCGGCCCGCGCTGGAGAAGGGACCGGCGGTCATCCTCGGGATTCACACCTGCGATATGCATGCCCTGGCCCTGCTCGACCGGGTGTACGGCGAGGGCGTGCCCGATCAGCATTACCTGGCCCGCCGCGAGGCGACGACGCTGGTCGGCATCGAATGTCTGCGCCCCTGCACCGAGCATGCCTTCTGCAAGAGCATGGGCACACTCACGTTGCCGGAGAAGTTCGATTTGCACCTCACGGATCTCGGGGAGGACTACGCCGTCGATGTGGGCTCCGAAAAGGGCGAGGCGCTGTTGGGCGGGCTAGGGGGCCTGCGCAAGGCGGAAAACACGGACTACGGGCGACTCGATCGGGCCATGAGCGAGAAATGGGCCCGCTTCCCCTACCGCCTGGATTTCGACGCCAGCGAATTGCCCAGCCTGCTGGCCACCAGCTATCGCAGCGATCTGTGGGAGAAACTCGGCGAGCGCTGCCTGGCCTGCAGTTCGTGCACGATGGTCTGCCCGACGTGCACCTGCTTCGACGTCGTGGACGAGGTGGATTTTGCCCTCACCGCAGGCCAGCGGTGCCGCGTGTGGGACTCGTGCCAGCTGGGGATGTTCGCCACCGTTGTTGGAGGGCACAACTTCCGCAGCCAGCGTGCAGCTCGAGTGCGACATCGGTTCCTGCGCAAGGGAAAGTATCAGCACGAGGCGTACGGCCTGATGGGATGCGTCGGTTGCGGACGCTGTGCTCAGTCCTGCCTGGTACACATCACGCCGGTCGACACCTTCAACGCGCTCTATCGTCAGCGCGTGGAGGCCGAAGCTCAGTCGGCGGAGGTGGCGTCATGACTCCGACACTCCATCCAGGCGGAAGGAAGGAAGGTGCCGGGCTGAACGCGACTCGATTGCATGATGCCCTGATGCAGGAATCGATCTACCTGCCCATCGAGGCGAGCATCGCTGGGGTCCAGCCGATCGCCAAGCTGGAGAAGCTGTTCAAGATTGAGCTCCCGAACGGTTTGTCGATCCAGCATGAGCCCGGCCAGTTCGTGGGCGTTTCCGTCCTGGGCGTGGGCGAGGCGCCGATCAGCATCTCGTCATCGCCCAGCCGCAGCAACGGATCGTTCGAGCTGTGCGTCCGCAAAGTCGGGTCGGTTACCGCCGCGCTGCACAACCTGAAGCCGGGGCAAACGATCGGCATCCGCGGCCCCTTCGGGCACGGTTTTCCTGTGGCGGACTTCCGCGGCAAGGACATCCTCTTCGCACCGGGCGGCCTGGGATTGGCGCCGCTGCGGTCGCTGATCCAACAGGTCCTCGACGAACGACATCACTTCGGGCGGGTCATCTTGCTGTACGGCGCCAAGAACCCCTCCGAGCTGCTGTTCACCGACGAAATTGAGACCTGGCGAAAACGCGGCGACATGGAGATCCACCTGACGGTCGACCGCGGGGACGAGGCCTGGAAGGGCAACGTCGGCGTGATCACCACGCTGTTCCCCAAGATCCAGGTCCACCCGCGCAACACCATCGCCGTGACCGTCGGGCCGCCGGTGATGTATCGGTTTGTGCTGATGGAACTGCTGGGCAAGGGCATCCCCGAAGGCAACATCTGGCTCAGCCTGGAGCGCCGCATGAAGTGCGGCGTCGGGAAGTGCGGTCACTGCCAGATGAACCACGTGTTCACCTGCCAGGACGGCCCGGCGTTTTCCTACGCCCAGATCAAGCCCCTGGAGGAGGCGCTGTGATGACTGCCCCCAACGGAGCCAAACCCAAGGTGGCCTTCTTCGATTTCGCCAGCTGCGAAGGCTGTCAGCTGACGGTGGTCGACGCGCTGCAAACCCATCTCGGCCTGTTGGATGCGGTGGAGATCGTCCAGTTCCGTGAGGCCATGAGCGAACGCGCCGACGACTACCAGATCGCCTTCATCGAGGGCTCATGCACGCGGGCCGTCGACGAGGAACGATTGAAGGCGATCCGCGGCCGGGCGCAACTCGTGATCGCTCTCGGCGCCTGCGCCCACATGGGCGGAGTCAATGCCGGTCGAATCAGCCAGAGTCTCGAGGCGGTGCGCGGCTATGTGTACGGTGCCAAGGCCGGCACCATCGACACCGGTCCCGTGCGGCCGATCGGGTCGGTCATCCCGGTGGATGGTTACATCCCCGGTTGCCCCATCGACCGCGAGGAATTCGCTCGATCCGTGACGGCCCTCCTGCAGGGACGGATGCCTTCCCTCCCGGACTATCCGGTCTGCGCCGAATGCAGGCTTCACGAGAACGTGTGTGTGTTCCAGAACGGCAAGGCGTGCCTCGGACCGGTGACGCGCGCCGGCTGCGGCGCCATCTGCCCCACGTATCACGCCGGTTGCGAGGGCTGTCGGGGCCTGGCGCCCGGGGCCAACCTGCCGTCGCTGCGCTCGGTTCTGGCCGAGCATGGTCTGGACGCGCGCGCGGCCGATGACAGTCTGCGGTTGTTCCTCTCCGCCGAACTGGCGGAACACGAGGCTTAGCCCCATGGCCACGAGTCGAACCCAGGACCTGCATGTCGACGTTCACTATCTCACCCGCGTCGAGGGCCACGGCAACATCGTGGTCGACACGCGGGACGGCCGCCTGGAGCGTTGTGAGCTGGAAGTCGTCGAGGCGCCGCGTTTCTTCGAGGCCATGCTTCGCGGACGGCCGTATGAGCAAGCCTCGCATCTGGCGTCGCGCATCTGTGGGATCTGCGCGGTGGCCCACGCCACAGCTTCCTTGCGGGCCACCGAGCGCGCCCTGCGAGTTGAGATCACGCCCCAAACCCAGCGGCTCAGGCGGCTGAATTTCTGCGGCGAGATGCTCGACAGCCACATCCTGCACGCGTACATGCTGGTCGCGCCGGACCTGGTCAACCTGGGCAGCGCCGTCGCCCTGGCGCGCGTCAAGCCGGATATCGTCGTGCGGGCCCTGCGGATGAAGAAACTGGCCGGCGATCTGTGCGCCGTCCTCGGAGGCCGGCACACCCATCCGATCTCGATGACGGTCGGCGGTTTCTTGAGGATCCCGAAAGCGGAGGAGCTCCGCGAGCTATTGCGGCAGCTGGAGGCGGCCGCGCCCGACGTGGAGGCGACCGTGGAGCTCTTCGCCAGCCTGCCCCTGCCGAGCTTCGCCCGCGAAACCGAGTACGTCGCCCTGCGCAAGCCGGGCGAGTACGCCTTCATCGATGGGGAGATCGCCAGCAGCGATGGCGGCAGCTGGCCGCTCGAGTCCTATCGTGAGGTCGCCCGCGAAGACATCGTCAAGCACTCCACCGCCAAACACACGCGGCATGCGCGCGAGTCGTACATGGTCGGCGCGCTGGCCCGCTACCTGATCAACCACGACCGGCTCCACCCGAAGGCCCAGGCCACGGCCAAGCGACTCGGCCTGACGCCCGCGTGCCGCAATCCGTACTGGATCACCGTCGCTCAGGTGGTGGAGCTGGTCCACAGCTACGAAGACGCCAAGGTTCTGATCGACAGGCTGCTGACCGACGGTCTGCGGCTGGAGCCCCCTGCGGCGCCGGCGCGACGTTCGGGCGAAGGTGTGGGGGCGGTCGAGGCGCCGCGTGGCACGCTGTACCACCACTACGCCATCGAGGACGGCGTGCTGACGCAGGCCAACTGCATCATCCCCACCGGGCAGAACCTGGCCAACATCGAAGCCGACATGCGCGCCCTGGTGCCGCAAATCCTTTCCAAGGGCAAGGAAGAGGTCACCCGCAGCCTGGAGATGCTTGTGCGCGCCTACGATCCGTGCATTTCCTGTTCGACGCACATGCTGGAGGTCCGTTTTGTGTGATGCGTGTCCCGCCCCGGACGGGCAGACGCTCGTCCTCGGGCTTGGCAATCCTCTGCGCGGCGACGATGGGATCGGGGGATTCGTCCTGGGCTTCCTGCGCGGCCTGGGGAACCTGCCCGACAGCGTCAGGCTGTGCCCGGCGGAGGACGGCGATGTGTTGGGGCCGTTGATGGCCGAGCCATGGACTCGCATCATCGTAATCGACGCGGCCGATCTCGGACAACCGCCGGGAACCTGGATGCGCCTGGGGCCCACCGCCCTGGCGGTGGCCCGGCTCCATGGAAGCAGCCATCGCATGGGGCTGGTCGAGGCCCTGGGGATGGCGGAAGCTCTCGGGCGAAACCCGGACCGGCTGGCGATCTTCGCCGTCCAACCCGAGTCGACCGAGTGGCGCACCGGCTTGAGTGAGGCGGTGGTCCTGGCCCTGCCCGGCCTGGTGAACGCCGTGCTGTGGGAGTTGAACGCCCCGGTCCGAGCCGGGGGGAGGACGATTGGCACGATGCCCCATGAGCAAGCGACACGTGTCCCGGATGAGCAACGGGCTTAGCATAAAGGATGGAGACTGCCATGGCCAAGATTCTCGTGATCGATGACGACCCGGACATTCTGCTGTCGGCGCGCCTGTGCCTGGAAAAGGCCGGCCACACGGTCGACGAAGCCAAGAACGGGCGGGAGGGGCTGGAGAAAATCAAGGCCGACCGTCCGGATCTGGTCATCCTCGACGTGATGATGGATACGTCGACGGAAGGATTCCAACTGGCCCTGCGGCTGCGGAATCCCGACCCGACCTCCGAGCTGGCCGAGTATCGCGATCTCCCCATCTTGATGCTGACGGCTATCCACAGCACCACGCCTCTCCGGTTCGAGCCGGACATCGACTACCTGCCGGTGGAGCTGTTCGTCGACAAGCCGATCGATCCGGACGATCTGGTGAAGAAGGTCGAGTGGGTGTTGCATCGCGAGACCGCCTGAGGCTTGCGCGCGGACGGGGGCGGTGTCTTGCCTCCGCCTCTGACCCCTCCAGCCGGAGGGGCAACGAGTTCGACTTCACGCGATCCGGCCGGGCGGAAGGGCTGGAGTCGGCCGAGGATGGGGAACGGCTATGCCGCCCTCCATCCTCGGATGGTTTCTCTCCCTTTTCCGCGTCTGGGCTGAGCCTCCGGAGGCGGCCACGAACCTGAAGGGGGCGCGACTCAGATCCCTGCTGGTGCTGTCGTTCGCCTTCGTGGCCGCGCTGACCGTGGGCGTGGGCACGTGGGCCACGGCCCGCGTCATCGCCGACTACCTCAAGCGGGCCGAGGACGACCGCGTCGCCCGCGACATGGATCTGGCGCAAGCCTTCTACGAACTCAAGCTGGACGAGGTGGCGGCCATCAGCCATCGGCTGGTGCTGGATCGCTGGGTGATTCAATCGCTGCCCGACGCCATCCGCGGCAACAGCAACGCCTTGCGCATCATCGACGAGCAGATCACCAACAAGATCACCGTGCTGGCACTGGGCGGCACGCATCTCATCGCCATTCTCGACGATCAGGGCAACATGCGCGTGGCGCGCGTCCTCTCGGCCGACGGTCACCTGACGCCCCGCCTTTCAGGCGGGACGTGGGGCGGGCTGCCCATCGTGCGGGACAGCCTGACTCAGGGCTCGGAGTTGGCCGCCACCGAGGTCATCCCGGCCGGCCTTCTGGATCAGGTGGGGCTGGAGCAGCAGGCGCGTGTGGAACTGCTGGAAACGCCCAAGGCGGCGCCGGTGCCTTTCGATCCTCGTGAGGGCACCGCCGGTCTGGCGCTGGTGGGCGTGGCGCCGCTGATGGACGAGCATGGGCGGGTGCTCGGCGCGGCGCTGGCGGTTTACCTGTTCAACAACGACTTCACCCTCGTCGATCGCATCAAAGAAGTCGCCGGCATCGACACGGTGACGATCTTCTTCGGGGACCTGCGCGTCTCGACCAACGTCATGACCGAGTCGGGGGAGCGGGCGGTGGGCACCCGCATTTCGCAGGAGGTCTACGACGTTGTGCTGCGCCAGGAACGCGACTATGTCGGCCAGGCCTTCGTGGTCAATGAGACCTACGTCACGCGCTACGCACCGCTGCGCGACCACGACGGCGTGGTGGTCGGGAGCCTGTACGTCGGAGCACGCGAAGCGGCCTTCGTCGAGTTGGTGGACGCCTTCAACAACCGGGTGGCGATCATCGCCCTGGTGTGCATCGGCCTGGCGGCGGTGATCGCCGTGCCCATCTCGCGCTGGATCACGCGGCCGATCGCCGATCTGGTGGAGGCCACCGGCCGCCTGGCCCAGGGCGACATGGGCGTGCGGGTTCCGGCCCAGGGGCGAGGCGAGCTCGCCCAGTTGGCCGACGCCTTCAACCGAATGGTGGAACGACTGCAGGACACGCAGGATCGGCTCCTCCACAAAGAGAAGCTGGCCTCCATGGGGCAGTTGGCCGCCGGCGTGGCCCACGAAATCAACAATCCGCTGGGAACGATCCAGCTCTACAGCAGCGCCATGCTCAAGAGCTTGCCCGAGGCCGACCCCCGTCGCGACGACCTGAACACCATCCAGCGGGAAACGGAGCGATGTAAGGTCATCGTGGCCTCGTTGCTCAACTTCGCCCGGCAGCAGGAAGTCCTGGCCGAGGAGACAGACCTGCACGCGCTGCTGGAGCGGGCGATCGGGGCCGTCAAACCCCAGGCCATCTTCCGTGGCGTGGAAATCGAACGGTGCTACGATGGCGATCTACCGACCATTCAGGCCGACGGGTCGCAGTTGCAGCAGGTCTTCGTGAATCTGTTGAACAATGCCGCAGATGCCATGTCCGGGCGGGGGCGGATCACCTTGCGCACTCGCAA
>DASSGB010000272.1:0-3967 GCA_035693825.1 Anaerolineales bacterium | reverse complement strand
GAGGCCGGGACCACCGCCAGGGCGACAGGGATGCGACGGCCGGCCAGGCCGATCATCCAGCGTGGGTACGCCTCGCCCCAACGCTGCACCAGGCCGAGCATGAGCACAGCTCCCACCAGGCCGAAGTTCGCCAGGAATAGGCCCGAGATCCACTCCCCGCGCTCCTGCCCGAGGCGCCAATGCTCCTCGCTCATACCCAGTGGGATACCCAGCGCCCAAGCGTAGCGAGTGAGGGCATACAAGACGGGCACAGCGATGGCCAAGTACACGGCGATCCGGCCCCAGCGCGCCGCGTGGTTGGGGCTCGTCCAGCCTTCGGGGCCATCTCGGCGGCCGCAAACAACGCAGGCGTCGGTGCTCCTGCGACCATAGCTGACGGTAGCCGCCAGCCAGAGGAACCCGCCGATCAGACACAGCAATTGGTGGGCCATGCTCCATTGCGACTGGGCCAACTGCTGCAGATAGAAGTCGATCTCGGCGCCTGTCAGCAGCCTGAACACCACCAGGGGGATGTAGGCGAGCATCACCAGCAGAGTGAGATCGGTCATCAGCAGCAGAAGGATTGCGGCCAACACAGCTCCGGCTGTCGTAAGGAGGGATCGGAGCCGGTGGGCGCCGCCCAGCATCGCCGTTCCCAGGGCTGCCGCTGGGACCCCGGCCGCCATCACGACGACCCAGGCTACGACCGGACCCAACTGGCCCACCACCGACGCAGAAGCGTTGGATCCAAGTTTCGAGTCGTAGGGGAACCCGCGCCCGCTCAACGCCCACCACACACCCAGCGCGGCGTAGATCAGTGACCATGCAACCGCCGCGTACGGCGCCCAGTGCGGCCAGTCGCGAATCCCTCCACCGCGAGCCGTCACGCCATTGACCATCCTTCTCCTTCTCTCAACGGAGTCCTGTTCGTGACTTGACCTCGTGTCTTCTCGTTCATCATTCACAGCTCGAAGTTCCTAGGTCGACGATTTCGGTTCGCGGAGGAGCATCCAGCTTCGAAGGAAGCTCCACAGCAGCGAGAAGCCGCCGCAGACGGCCGCAATCCACGAAAAGTCGGGCGTGAAGAGTCTGAAGAAACCGCGCGACTGACTGAGCATGGGAACCAAGAAGAGTCCCGGCAGCAAATTGGGGATCAGCGGCAGGAGGACATGCCGCCTCCAGAGGCGACCTCGGCTGGGGCGGAGACTCGGATTCTTGCGCCAGTGGCGCACCTGGCGCAGGGTGCCCGCCGTGCCGGCGATCTGAAGAATCGGAACGAGCGGCATGGCGCGCATGGCCCATGGAAGCGCATCGAACCGGCGGGGGGAAGGGGGCTCTCCGGCGAGGAGCTGCGCCGCCCCCAGCCAGATTTCGTCGAAGGTCATCTTCACCATGGCGTGGTTCACATTGAGAAGAATGACGAGGCCCTTCTTCTGTTCCGGCACCAGCGCCATGAACGCGGCGAAGTCGGGGACGTGACCGCTGTGGGAGACGATCCTCCATGCGCCTCTGCCCTGGATGATCCAACCCATGCCATAGTGCCCGAACGACTGGCCCATTTCGTGGATCTCTGCGGCGGGGCTGTGCATCGCCCGACAACCCGCGCTGGAGAGTATCTGCCGGCCGGCGTAGCGACCATCGTTCAGCTGCGCGATCAGGTAGTGCGCCATGTCCTCGGCGCACGAAATGAGCTGGCCGGACGGGAGGGAGCCGATCGGAATCGGCAGGCTGGGCGCAGGCACGGGGAAGCCGAACCAGTAGCGGTGCCCCACAGCCAGCCCGTCTCGCTCCGCTGCGGCCTTTGAGGCGAAGGTGTGGCGCATGTCCAGGGGGACGAAGATGTGCTGCTGGACGTAGTGCGAGTAGCTCTCTCCGCTGACGGCCTCGACGATCAATCCGAGCAGGTTGTAGTTCAGGTTGCTGTATTCGAATCTCGATCCGACGGGCCGGGTGAGCGCCAGCGTGGACAGGGCGCGCGCCTGGCGTTCCGCTGCCCCGGTTCGGTCGTCCAGGTCGCCCAGGTCCGCCAGTCCAAGCATCATAGGCAGGCTGCTGGTCTGGTTCAGCAGATGGCGCACCGCGATCTGTCGGGACGCCTGAGCGTCGGCTACCCGGAACCAGGGCAGATGCCGCTGCACCGGCGCGTCCAGGTCGAGCTTCCCCGCCTCGACCAACTGCATCACGGCCAGCGCCGTGAAGGACTTGGTGAGCGAGCCGATGAAGAAAGGAGTGCGCGGGGTCGGCGCGGCGCCGCCGGGGCGGGCACGGCCGAACCCGCGCAGGTGCACAATCCGGTCGCCTTCGACGATCGCCAGGGATACCCCCGGGATCCTCAACGAGCGCATCTGCTGCTCGACGTAGGCGTCGATCACGTCATACGATGAGCTTCCGGCGGACCTTCTTGCCGAGGTAGTTCCGGTGGAGGGTTTGCTGGCGATGGCCAGTGCTGCGCCCACCCCTAACGATCCGAGGAGGAAACTTCTCGTATTCATAACCCTCCTTGCTGCTTCAGAACGCCCAACCCAGGCCCCCGAGATTCCCGACTCGCCACCCGAAGGCTCCAGCGTCACTCCGGCTGGTGACTCGAGTCCATCAGGCCAGGATCGACATGCCTTCAGCCATGAAGGCCCTCACGACCCGAATGACTTCGGCGAGCTGTTCCAACTGCGGGCTGTGGCCGGCCCGCTCGATGACCACCAGCAGCGTGAATGGATCGGCGCAAGGTTCCAGAGACCGCAGCGATGTGTCATCCAGACCGGGCCCGCCGTGAATGAGCACCAAAGGGGTATCCATTTCCGATCACCTTCACGAAGAGGGAGACTCCCCGGACGTTCAGAGTAGTCATCCCTTGCTCTCCTCCAGCCGCGGCCGGACCTGGCTGATAGCGCGAGTTCCCTGGAGCCAGGAGGCGGCCCAATCCAAGGTTATCCATGACGACGGGCCAATCTCCCGCGCGCAGTCGCTGGGAGCCGGCGCGCCGGGGCGGGGTCCGCTCGGGAGGGCTACGTCTGATGTCTAGATCTGGGGGTAGGGAGGGTGCAGTCTCGGTGTGCGATGGAGCAGCCATGAGAGGACCTGGTGGCCCTCGACCGCGCAACCAGTATAGAGCATTTGGACGCGCAGTTCAATACGGGCAGGGCGTTTCGCGCGCCAAACGGACAATGGCGACGGGAATTGGCGCGTGCAACCTCACTATGGGATCGGAGCAGATGTGTAGAGCTGTGCACTGAAAAAACGATTCAGCGATGACGAATAGGCTGCGCCTGAACGCGCGCGCCTTGCGGATTGCTACGGTCGCCCGCTCCCCGAACAGTCAGGAATCCCGAGGTGCAAAGTCGTGCGGTGCCGCCACGCAGGCAAGTGGTCAAGCTTGAGTTGAGCCCACCTGACGGCCACCGGTCCCCACCTTCAGTGCTGCCCGCGGCCCCCAGGACTTCGCAGACTGACGTCGGGCGACCTTGATGGCCTTGTGAAAGCTGGCCTCTGCATCGGCTTCGCCCTTGCCGAATCGAAGCAGGAGTTCTCCGCGGAGACGGTGGAACTCGCTCTCGTCATAATTCCTGTCGGTTTCGCTCACTTCCTCTCTGCCTCCTCAATGGCATCGAGACTTGCCTCGGCCATGCCCCGCCGGGCGGCCGCCGGCATCTCAAGGGCTGGGCCTTGAGGATTGGACTTTCGAGAAATCGATGAAGCCTCGCTGAACGTCCACGGACGTCAACTGCACGCGAATCCGATCGCCGACGTCCAATCCCTCAAAACCGCGGATCAGCTTCCCCTCCACCGGGACGTGGAGCGGCCGGACCCAGGTACCCTTCTCGGAGGCCCCCGTGACAATCGAATCGAACTGCTCTCCGATTCTCGATCGAAACAGAAGGGCGGCCGCGGATTTCGCCACCTGCCGTTCGACCTTGTTGGCTGCGTCTTCTCCCTCGGTGCAATGGGCGGCCAGGACGTCCAACTCGTCTTTGCGGTAGGGCGCCGGCTCGCC